>VSNQ01000034.1 GCA_009774395.1 Lachnospiraceae bacterium | reverse complement strand
GTTTATAGAAATATGTGCACTTATTAAGATAATTAGATACATATTTTTAAATAAAATAGTAAACTGGTGCATCAAGAAATAAAAAAGATATTTGGAAAGAGGGTATGATTTTGAATAAATTAATAATTTTGTTTGGTGCAGGCAAGAACGGACAAATATTATTGAAAAAAATATCAGAGGAGTTTAAGAACAGTTTATTATTCTGTGATAATGATGTAAATAAGGTAAATGCATATGTTAAGGGAGTGCCGATAATTGCATTTAGTGAAATGATAAAATTATTTAATCAAAGTAAGATAGGCAAGATTATAGTTACATCGGGTTATATAGATGAAATTGTATGCCAATGTAATCAGGCAGGAATTCCAAATAATATTTTATATTATTATGATAAAATACATGAAATTTTAAAACCTGTTCAAGAAGTATATGGGGAAGTTATTTATTCACAGGATGGTGAGGAGGTTTATTTAAAAAGTCGTTTTTTTAATAAAAAGCAAGGAATATATGTAGATGTTGGCGCAAATCATCCATTTCGTTTTTCTAACACATATTGGGCGTATGTTAATGGATGGAGAGGGATTAACATTGAACCTGATATTGTAAACTATAAATTGTTACAGAATTTTAGGAGCAACGATATTAATATTAATTGTGGAGTTTCAGATAAAGAAACACAGTTGCAATATTATGTCTTTAAAGAAAGCGCATTAAACACATTTTGCGAAGAAGAAATAAGAAATAAGAATGATATTGTAGACATTCGAAAAGTTCCAATAAAGCGGTTAGACTCAATTTTTCGAGAATATTCAATTACAAAAGTTGATTATTTGGATATTGATGTTGAAGGCATGGAGATGAATGTATTAAATTCTATTAGCTGGGATGAAGTGACAATTGAATGCATTTTAGTAGAACAAAAAAGAATGAATCTATATGATATTATAGCTAGTAAAGTGTGTGCATATCTTAGAGATAGGGGGTATATACCTATTAATAAATATAACAGAACAGTAGTGTATGAGAAGGTAGAGTGAGAGGAAATCAACAAGAGGTGTATGATGGGGATAAAAAGGAATAGTTTAGAACAAATGTAGTCTATTGTAAAGAAAACATAACATTATATAAACGGGGAGAACAATTATGAATGTAGGAATTATAGTTTTTGCATATAATAGATTTCAACATTTGAAAAATGTCCTAGAAGGGCTAAAGAAAAACGAAGGCATATGCAAACTGTATATTTTTCAGGATGGATTAAAATGTGAGAAACACCGTGATACATGGGAACGTGTATGTCAGATTATAACAGAAATAGATTGGTGTGAAGTAGTATACTATCAATCACCATATAATAAAGGATTGTCTGTTTCAATTGTTGATGGAATTAATACTGTGTTTAAAGAAAATAATGCTGTGGTTGTATTAGAAGATGATTGTGTACCACACCCATTGTTTATGGAGTATGTAAGAGGATGTTTAGAAAAATATCAGTATGATAAACGAGTATTTTCGATTAATGGATATTCATGGAATGCAGATGTTGAGTCTAATGGAACGGATGCTTATTTTATTGGAAGGACAAGTTCATGGGGATGGGCAACATGGAAAGACAGATGGGAACTCTATGAGCAGGATTATAAAATTCTTAGGCGAATAAGAAAAGAACCTGAAAAAAGTAGGATGTTTGATGTTTGGGGACAAGATTTAGAAAATCATTTATTGGGTAATATTTATGGTAATTGTGACTCGTGGGCAGTATTTTGGGCTTTAAAATGCATTGAGCTAGGAGGTTTTTGCCCTACGCCATATTTTTCATTAATTGATAATATTGGATGTGATGGAACAGGTGTGCACTGTGGAAATGTTGATATGACTACTAGAATGAGGAAATGGGATGATACAAAAAAAATTGCATTACCAGATAAGATAGAATTTCCGGCAAATTATGAAACGGCATTTTTGGAGTGGTTTAAGTGGACATCGCAGAATGTTAAATTGAATTGTTATAATAGAATACTATGTCAATGGAATAATATTCTCCATAAAAATATTAGTATTGCGGAATATTTTACAAAACGAAATATTATTAATATCGCAATATGGGGAAGAGGAGATTTATGTAAGCTTTTATTACATGAATTGCATAAAAAAATTCAAGTGAACTATATTATAGAAAGCAAGCCTATGAGTTCACAATATGAAAGTTTTTCCGTAATCAAACCATGCGAAGTGCCTGATATAGTACAAGTCATAGTGGTTATTCCAATATATGACATGGCTAATATCCAAAAAATAATGAAAAAAGATAGTAAGGCTATATTAATAGGGATAGATGAGATATTGAAGAATTTAGATCAAGAGTATACATTTGTAAACTAATGTGCATATGTTAAAGAAATGCAGGTTAATGAAAAGGAGTAAAATTATGTATATAAATAATGACATTAATTATTTAAAATATCTAAAAAGTAAGAAAGTAATTTTATTTGGAGCAGGAAAAGAGGGACAGAAAACTTTTCATAAATTGATGCAAGGAAATATCGAAGTAGTGGCATTTTGTGATAATGATGAGAGGAAACAAAATAAGGTATTGATGAATGTCAGGATTATCTCTATGGAAGAGTTAATCGAAAAAAATAATAATGATATTATTATAGTAATAAGCAGTAGATTTGAAAGGGAGATAAGAAATCAGTTATTAGAATATAACGTACATAATTTCATTTCTGTGTCACAGATTGATTTTGGGGGAGGGGAAGCATATTATGATGAACTGTATTTTGAATGGCAAAAAAAGATGGGATCCTTTGGTGGGAAAATAAAAGCGGCAATGTTCAAACCATATATAAAGCCAGAGATGACAGTTGTTGAATTTGGAGGGGGAGGGGGATATTTGCTCAATAATATTGATGCAAAAGAAAAGATAAATATAGAGATTAATGCAACAGCAAGGGCAGAAGCGGAAAAGACAGGGATTAGATGTGTAAAAAGTATAAGTGAAATTAATGATAATTATGCAGATGTTATAATTTCGACTAGTGTACTTGAGCATGTGGAAAATCCATATAGTGTTTTAAAAAAATTGCACAGTAAATTAAAGGATAGTGGAAAAATAATATTTCATGTTCCTAATGAGTCGTGTGATACAGAATATAGTAGAAGTGAAGTCAATAACCACTTATATACATGGAATTGCCTTACAATTGGAAATCTTTTTAAAGCTGCTGGATACTTTGTATATTCAGTTCAAAAAATACAAGAAGTATGGCCAAAAAATTACTTTGAAATTGAACAACAGGTAAGTCCAGAAATCTTTGAAACAATTTGTGATATTGGAGGAAAAGCATTTGATGAGAATAGATGTCTTATTATTGCATATAAGTAACCCTTTGAAGATGGGGGATGCAATATGAGAATTGCATATTTTTTAGATATTGCAAATGGTCTTGGGGGGGCAGGAAATTTGCTGCTTCAGCAGGCAAGACTAATGTCACAGATATATGATGTAATTGTTGTAATCCCATGTGATGAAAATGGAAACGGAAATCAGGAATATATAAGAAGATGCAGAGATAAAGGACTTACATATAGATTGTTGCATTATAAAACATCATATAATTTTTATTATATTGATTATTTACATGCAGTTGAAAGTCAAAATATAATAAAATGTTTCGCTATTGAGGAAAAAATAGATTTTTTCCATAGCGTACAATTAAATATTGCTGCTGAGATGGTAGCTAGAGAGTTAAAACTCCCACATCTTATGAATATATATTCATTGCGTAAAGAGGAGTTTGCATTGTCAGGCAGCGATATATATCCACATTATCATTTGTGTGATTCACAATTATTTGCAAGGCAGTGGAGCAGTATATTAAAAATCAAGTCTAAGTGTATTAGACCAGTTGCACCATTAATGGATATTAGGAAGAAAAGCCACAATCGAAAACCATATTATAAGATAGTTATGCTTGGGTATGTGTGTGAGAGAAAAAATCAGTTAGCTGCTATAAAAGCGGTAGAATCGTGTTTAAATCAATTTGATATTGTTCTTGAAATTGCTGGAAGTGAAGAACCTAAATATGCTGATAGATGCAAACGATATGTTGAACAATGTGGATTATGTAATAAGGTACATTTTAAAGGGTTTGTAAGTGATATAACTAGTTTGCTTGAACAATGTGACTGCCTTCTTTGTGCTAGTACAGATGAATCATTTCCATCGTCAATTGTAGAAGCAGTTACGTACGATTTAACAATTATTTCAACTCCGATAGCAGGTGTGCCGGAAATATTCCAAGATAAATATAATGCATATATTGCAAATGGATTTCAGGCAAAAGATATATCCAAAACAATTATGGAATGTATAAGAGCATATGAAGAGGAAAGTATTGAGGCAATACATCATAATGCGCATAAAACATGGGAAAAGTATTTCGCTCCCAATATAATACGTAATGAAATATTTAAATACTATAATGAAATATTGGAGGATAATTATATTGGCAATGTTGATATATATGCAAATATTCCAACTGAACAAATGCGCAATTTATCAAAGGCAATTCAATTGTTAGATACTGAGAATTTGACTTATCAAAGAGTATTTTATTATACATATTTAAAAAAATATTTGCATGGTAAAAAGGCATATATTTGGGGGGCAGGTAAGTTAGGCAGTTTGGCAAATCAATTAATTCAAATACTAGAATTAGATATTGAGATTATTGCATTTATAGATAAATATAAGTGTGGAGAGTATTATGGAAAGCCAATTATATGTCCTAATAAGATTAAATACGAAAATGATTATTGTTTTTTTATAAGTTTTTGGGAGGGAAGAGAAAATATTATAGAATTATTAAACACAAAAGGTGTGATATATAATCAACAGTCATTTTTATTGCCCTAATATATAAGTAGTAAGTTAAATAAAAAAAGGAGTGGTTAATTATGAAAAAAGGCGTAATTTCAATTTTATCGGCAGCTATGGGCGTGGTATTTGGAGCGGGTGCAGTAGGAAAGATGACAAGTGAATCTGTTGTTAGGGCAAAATCTATGTCAGAAAAACACTTGGCATTGTTCCTTATGATGAATCAGTGGGTGAAAGTAAAACAAGAAGGAAAGAATTTAGCTGATTATTTTGAGAGAAATGGTTATCGTAAGATTGCTGTTTATGGAATGAGTTATGCAGGTGAAACTTTAATGGATGAACTTAAGGAAACAGATGTTGTTGTTGCGTATGGCATTGACAGGAATGCAAGCTCTATTTATGCAGATGTGGATGTTTTATCAATAGAGGATGATTTGGAGTCAGTTGATATAGTTGTAGTGACCGCCATAACATTTTTTGACGAAATTGAGGACAAACTTTCGGTAAAGATTGACTGTCCGATCGTTTCTTTGAAAGATATTTTATATGAGGTGTAGTAAAGATAGAAAAATGAGGATAAAAGTTTCCATAATAACGCCATGTCTAAACAGTGAAAAAACAATAGGGGATACGATTGAAAGTGTATTAAATCAAACGTATAAAAATATTGAATATATAATTGTTGATGGCAGTTCAACGGATAATACTGTGAAAATAATTAAAGAATATCTTCCTAAATTTCACGGCAGAATGAAGTTTGTAAGTGAAAAAGACAACGGTATTTATAATGCTATGAATAAAGGCATAAAAATGTCTTCGGGAAATATTATAGGAATTATAAACAGCGATGATTATTATGAGAAGGATGCCGTGGAAAGGATATTAGAAAGATATGAAGCAGACAAATATCAGGTTATTTATGGATATATGAGAGTTTTTCCTAAGAATACTGCAACATATATATGTAAGGATACACATACTACGCTACTAAAGAAGATGATACCACATCCAACTTGTTTTATTACTAGGAAAATATATAGGGATTATGGATTATATTTGGAAAGTTTTCGATTGGCATCCGATTATGAGTTAATGTTACGCTTAAATAAATGTGAGAATATAACATTTGAGTGCATTCCACAGGTAATAGCAAATTTTAGACGTGGAGGGGCATCTGAAAACAAAAGAATAAGTCATGAAGTAAGCCTTATAAGGCTGCGGTATGGAGGTTTGTCATTTAGTGAATTTGTTAAAAAAGTAATTTTGGATTGTATTGTATGATACTCCATTATTGGGTATAGGAAAATCCTCTATTAAGTATATGGTAAGGGAGAAATAAAGATGATGAGAAAACAGTTGGAGGATAAGTATCATGCATTAACACAATACTTTGATATTTGTGACGAATCTTCTAAAAAACATATAAATAAAATAATTAAAGAGTCCTTATATCATTTTGTCAATAGCTGTGAAACTCCTGCGATATGGTGTTATGGAAAACATACGAAAATGCTGATGACCGATTTTATATTTGAGATGAAGGGGGTTCGGCTGATTGTTGATGAAACACATAAAGGAGAAGAGGGTAGTGGTTTTTCGATTATTGGTCAGGAACAGATAACGAAAAATAAAATAGATGGTATTATCATATCTTCATTTAAGTATAAAGAAGAAATAAAAAATATTTTGAAGGCGCAATACAAAGATATAAGGTATTTGGATATTTATGATGCCTTAGAGAAAAATGGCATATTTTTGGCAAATGAATATTTTGAATCAAGTCATCCATATGGTCATTATTTATTGATTAACGAATACAAAAGGAAACTGAAAAATAATATTTTGGAAGTAGAAAGACAGGAAATCTATACAAACTTAATTAGAGAGTATATTAAAATTAAGGATTTTCAGAATGCCATTTTATGGGTGCAAAGACAGGAAAAACAAAATAATATAAAACCACACATTTTAAGTGATTTGCAGGAACTGTATAACTTGCAACAGGAAGCAGTGTCTGAAATCTCGGATAAAAATGTAGTTATGATATGTATAGATGGACTACGCCGACAGGACTTTTTTTCTAGGCATTTGAATAAATTAAGACATATGTTGGAAGAAAGTGCATATGTCTTTCGGAATGCCTATTCTGTTTCCACATCGACTTATGAAAGTCTGATTCCAGCATACAGCCAAAATTCTGATTTAAGAACAGGGTATTATGAAACAAATTCAGTTAAAGAGGGAAATTGTATTTTTATACAGACAGCAATTGAGCAGAAGAGAAAAATACATTTTTATACAGATTCTGTTTCTTATATTAATAGTGACAAGATACAGGTAACGGATTTTACACAGTCTGTTACTGAAAAAATATGGGATTTTATCTTAGATGCTGTAGAGGAAGAGAACGGGTTGTTTTATATTCATATTTTATATGAGAGCCATTTTTCATATCCCAATCCATATACAGAAGAAAAAATAATTGCAGATGGAAGTAGTATTTTGTTTGATTTTTTATCAAAGAATGGTGGAAACCTGCGCACAGATTATGAAACACAGCATAAAGACGCCATATCTTATATCGACGATGTATTATATCCTTTGTTGGTAAACTTAAAGGCTAGGTTTGTATTATTTGCAGATCATGGAAATATTATACTTCCTAAAAATACAAAACTAGGAGATATTTCATATGTGCAGAATACGTTTCATGAGGATTTGATTCAGATTCCGTTAGTAATGAAATCACCAGAAATGGGGGTAGCTGTTAATGATGATATTATATCTCTTATTAGCATAAATGATATATTGGTTTCATTGTTGAGAAGAGAAAAATATATACCAAATAAAAATAAATTTATCAAAATAATGCGTTCGGAACTTTATAATCCCGATTTTTGTTTTTTATACAAAAAAAATAAGCATGAAAGAGGGTTATTGGCATTTGAGGGATTTATTTTTGATGAGGGTTATAAGCTGATTGTGTATGCAGATGGAGTGACTGAACTGTACAAATCTGAAAATGACCAAATAATAAATGATAATATAAAGAAGAATGAATTGATAAATCGGATAAAAGATGCTGTGACAGTGACAGATAGATTGGTGTGAAGGAGAGAAAATATTGAAGAAAAAGATACTGTTTATCATATGGTCTTATACTTACGGAGGGGGTGCAGAAGCACTTCTTACAATGATAGTTAATAACCTGAATCCACAAAAATATGATATCAGTATTATCGAATATCATCATGCAGATATTAAGGTAGAAAAAGTAAATGACAACATACATATATTGCCACCAATAGAACGGGTGAATACATCTGACGGCTCAAAGAAAGGATACCAGTTGCGTTATACGGAACTGTTAATTGATAAATATATTAGGGGGGATTATGACCTTTATATATCATTTAATTATCAGATACCAACTTTTTTGCTGCCTAAAGATACTAAAAACATTGCATGGATTCATGGGGATGTTTATGATTTGGATGAAGCTGGAAAGGAAAATGATAAATATTTACAAGATAAGGCGTTTGACAAGGTTAAAAAAATTGTAGCGATCAGTGATAATACAATGCAATCATTGGAAGATTTGTTTCCGCAACATAGACATAAAATGGTGAAAATTTACAATGGAATTGATATTGATAAAGTATATAGTAAATCTATGGAAAATACGGATATCGTATTGAAGAAACCTGCAATTGTTTGCATTGGAAGATTAGACGAGAATAAAAATCCTGAAAGAATGCTGCATGTGTTTTCGTTGCTACATCAAATAAATTCAAAGGTACATCTTTATTATTTGGGTAAAGGAGAATTAGAAAAATTAATAAAGGATAAAGTAGAGAAAATGGGGCTGATAAATAATGTTCATTTATTGGGATATCAGGACAACCCATTTCCAATAGTAAATCAGGCAGATTTAATTTGTCTGTTGTCTAGGGCAGAAGGCTTTAGTATGGTTTTGTTGGAGGCGTTAGCACTTGGAAAACCAATTATTACAACAAAAACTGGTGCGGCAGAAACCCTAATAAATAATACAAAATGTGGAAGGATCATAAATACGGACGAGGATGCAGTTGAAGCAATCCAGTATTTTTTAAATGCAGACAGGGATGAAATAAAAAAGCAGTGTAACCAGTCTGTTCAGCGATTTGAATTAAAGCATTATATAAAGCAAATTGAAGAGCTGATTGATAATGTAATTGATTCGTAAAATGGAGGTACAAATAATTGCCAAAAGTATCAGTAATAGTTCCTATATATAATGTGGAGGATTATCTTGTGGAATGTTTGGATAGTGTGATTACTCAAACATATGAAGATTTAGAAATCATATGTATAGACGATGCTTCTACAGATGGATCAATGGGAATATTAAAGGAGTATGCTTATAGGGACTCTAGAATTGTTATACTTCAAAATACGCAGAATAGAGGGTTATCTT
Source organism: Lachnospiraceae bacterium (assembly GCA_009774395.1). Taxonomy (GTDB): domain Bacteria; phylum Bacillota; class Clostridia; order Lachnospirales; family Lachnospiraceae; genus COE1. The sequence continues at coordinate 27,302 of VSNQ01000034.1, read as the reverse complement.
ATAGTAGAAATATTGGGCTGGAGTATGCATCAGGTGAATATATTTTATTTGTTGATTCTGATGACTATATAGATGAAAATTTACTTGAGATGGCTGTTGATAAGGCCGAGAAAGTGGATTTTGTTTGTTTTGATTATAGAAAAAAGGATGAAGTATGGGAAAATAAGGATAAACATTTATTTTTTAGAAGTGAAGGGGTTTACGATGCGCAAGAATTGTTTCAGATTGCAATTAATGAAAACAGCATAGTATACAGTGCATGGTCAAAACTGTATAAACGTACTTTTTTAATTGAGAATAATATTAAATTTGTAAATGGAATTCAATATGAAGATATCCTATTTAATTTTTTATGTATGATGAAGGCACATATGATTTATTGTATTCCAGCACAATTCTATACATATCGTATTCGGAAAAATTCTATTATGACACAAAAGATAGAAGGAAAAAATATAACAGATTATTTTTATAGTATCTGTTACCTAAGTCATTATTATTTAACGCATTGTTTTGGCACAGAACTTGAGAAGGCAATAGAAAAATATATACATAAAGTATATCGGGATTTTATAAATGCGTATAGAAAGTATGCGCTTTTGAATGATGGATATCAACTAAAAAATAATATAACGGATATTCGCTATGCGAAGTTGTATGGGCTAGTATCTGGATATGAAAGTTATTTTGGAGAAGTGCAGGTGCATATTGCAGAAAAGATAGAACAAATAAGACATACAAAAAATATCATCATTTATGGTGCAGGAGATATTGCAAGAGAAACAATAAATACATTAGATAAGTATGACATACCAATAGCTGGAATTGCGGTATCGGATAATTCAGAAAATAAAAAAAGCCTTTTGGGTAATAGTGTTAGGGTAATATCGGATTATGTGGGAAAAAAAGAAAATAGTTTGGTGATTATAGCAACAACTTCGAGATTTTATTTAGATATAGAAAAAAAATTGTTAGCGTTGGGATTTTTACATTTTTTAGAGGTTTTTTGACAGACGGATATAAAGTGATATTCACAACTTTGGAGCCGCTCATGGTAACATTCAGAAGATTTCTTCGCAAAAATTGTCCCCATGTTTTTTCGGAATGTGCATCCTGACCATGAAAAGTAACGATATAAACTATATTAGGGGGAAAGAATTATGCCAAAGGTATCGGTGATCATTCCAGTATATAATACAGAAAATTATCTAAGGCAGTGTTTGGACAGTGTAATAGGGCAGACATTTGATGATATGGAGATTATATGTGTAAATGATGGTTCGACAGATAGTAGTCCACAGATATTGGAAGAGTATGCAGCTAGAGATAACAGGATTCGGGTGATACATAAACAAAATGGAGGGCTTGTTTCTGCGAGAAAAACGGGAATTAAAATGGCATCTGGACAATATATCGGCTATGTGGATAGTGATGACTGGATAGAGCCTGAGATGTATGAAACATTGTATTTAAGTGCAAGCAGCAGTAAAGCGGATTTGGTGTCATGTGGACATTTTTTGGAGGGGGCTTACACGACAATTCATATGGATACTGTAGAAGAGGGATTTTACAGTGGCGAAAGGATGGGATTTCTTCGTGATCATACTATTTACCGTTTAGATAAAAAAGAGGCAGGAATAAGAGCCTCTCTGTGTTATAAACTGTTTACAAGAGAACTAATAACAAAGGGGCAACATGCAGTACCAAACGATTTGACAATGGCAGAAGATAAAATGTGCCTATTGACATGTATATTAGAGTGTAGTTCTGTGTTGATATTAAAAAGAGCTTTTTATCATTATAGAATCAACGCGCAGTCAATGGTTCATGCCTCAGATACAGATTATCTTTTGCGCGTGAATGCAGTATATCAATATTTGTTGAAACTCTATCAGCATCCTCGTTTTACAGAAAATATGCGGATACAGTCGGAACTTTATGTTACAGATTTGCTTTTAAAAGGTATTAATACCATGCTTGGTTTTCGGGAACGTAACCTTCTTTGGTTTGATCCATACTGGCTTGATACAATTCCAAGTGGATCAAAAGTAGTACTTTATGGAGCTGGGGAGGCAGGAAGAAAGTGTCAAAAACAACTTTTATCGAGAACGGATTTGCATTTTGTAGGATGTGTTGACTTCGGGTATCAACATATTTTGGATGAAATTCTTAATGTAGAGTCGCCAGACGCATTAAAAGAAGAGAATTATGATTATATTGTAATAACAATTAAAAATTCGGATAAAGCAGTTCAAATACGAACACAGTTGGAAGACATAGGAATTGCTTCGAATAAAATATTGTGGTTTGAGCAGAAAGAGCTTTTTTGGCGTTATGCAGAAGCAGAGGGGTTGTTAAAAGAAACAGGAAAGAGTATATGACACTTCAAAAATTAACACTGGATAATATAAAAAACTTATACAACAAAAAAATATGCTGTTATGAATATTCTGCGTCTTATTTAGAGGAATTATGTGCCACATTTAATGTAGCAGCACTTATTGAATGCATTGTGGATGAAAACTTGAGAAATCAGGGAGTTCACAAAATGGATAGCAGAGATGTGGAAGTGTGCGGATTTGATTATTTTGAAAATAGAAACTTATCCAATACAGTCATCTTAATAACAAGTGATTATTTTCTGGAAGCGTATGAAAAACTGGCTAGTTTAGATGTATTGGAACATTATACTAACGTAGTTTATTATTTTGTCAACCGAGAAACAGCGTATGAACTGGAATATAGAGAAAGATATAAGGACATACCATTAAAAAAACTTATTTTATTCCGCAGTGGTCCTCATGCTGCTTCTTATGTAAAAGGCATGGATTTTGCAGATAATGCGCGGGCGCTTTTTGAATACATGCTCCAAAATAGATATAACACAAAATACGAACTTGTATGGCTGGTAAAAAATCCAGATGAATTTACACAATATCAGCATATCAAAAATGTGAGTTTTTTATCATTTGACTGGTCAGTTTCTGAGAAGAAAGAAGAACGTGATTGGTATTATAATGCACTTTGTTTTGCACAATACCTCTTTTTTACAGATGCCTATGGATTTGCAAGGAACTGCCGGAAAGATCAGATACGTGTGCAGCTTTGGCATGGTTGTGGGTTTAAGACAAGAGTAAACTTTGTACGGTGCGAGAAACGGTACGAATATACGACCGTTATCAGCGATGTTTACGCTAAAATTCATCAAGAGATTTATGGATTGCGTAAAGATCAAGTTCTTGTGACAGGATATGCAAAGCAGGATTGGCTTTTTCATCCAGAAGCAGGTTGGAAAGAGAAGCTTGGCATACCTAAGGCAAAAAAATATATCTTTTGGCTTCCGACGTTTCGTTTGGCAAAGGAGCAGTTTCAAAATCTAAATGAATATGAACTTTCTGGGCAGTTGGGTCTTCCTATTATTTATACATATGAAATGATGGAGCAAATGAATATATTGTTGGGAACGCTAGATATTGTACTTATAATAAAGTTGCATCCTTTTCAGGCGAGAGAGAAAATAGGGAAGTTGAACATGAAAAACATTATCCTATTGGATAATGGACAGATTGCAGAAAAAGATATACAGATTAACCAATTACTTGGACAAGCAGATGCGTTGGTCAGCGATTATTCTTCTGCCGCAGTTGACTATATGCTTTTGGACAGACCGATTGCGTTTACGTTGGATGATGTGGAAGAGTATGAACAGAGCAGAGGATTTGTTTTTGAGAATATAAGGGAATGGCTTCCGGGAATGGAATTGTATTCCTTTGAGGATTTGTGCAGGTTTGTACGAGATGTATCAGAAGGTTGTGATGCTTTAAAGGAGAAAAGGCAGAACCTTTTGATGAAGATGCATCGTTACCATGATGGAAGCAGTTGTAAGCGGATAGTGGATAAACTGAAAATACAAAGAGAATAATCAGAAAGGCATAACAGTATTATACAAAATGAAATTAGATAAGCAGAGTATTGAAATCATAAGCAGAGAATTGAATATATGCAAAGAGGATATTCGTAATATCGTAGAACGAAAAAAAGGAATGACAAATCGCTCATTTTCTTTTTCCGCGAATGAGAAAAAGTATATTATGCGGATACCAGGAGAAGGAACAAAAGAATTAATTAATCGTTCGTACGAAAGCAGTGTATATGCGGTATTAAATGGTATGGGGATATGTGACCATGTTATTTATATCAATGCGGATACTGGCTATAAAATCAGTGAGTATATGGAGGATTCAAGAGTTTGTGACCCGAAGAAACCAGAGGATGTGAAACAATGTATGAAGAAACTAAGAGAATTTCACACCTTAAATCTTACAGTAGAGCATACCTTTGATTTAAAGTATCAGATTCTATTTTATGAACGACTATTTGGAGGTAGCAGTAAATCCTGTCATTGTGATTATAATACTGTGAAACAAAATGTTTTTGCATTATTTTCATATGTGGATCGTATGGATAAACATTGGACACTTTGTCATGTGGATTCTGTGCCAGATAATTTTCTTTTTACGAAAAATGGAGAGGTTTTTCTTATTGATTGGGAATATGCAGGAATGCAGGATGCAGATGTGGATATTGCGATGTTTGCCATATATGCTGGTTATAACAAAGATATGGTAGAGCGTTTAATTGATGCTTATTATGTGGAAGGGTGTCCACGGGATAGAAGACTAAAAATATATTGTTATATTTCTATATGTGGTCTGCTGTGGAGTAATTGGTGTGAATATAAGCATCTGTTGGGGGTTGATTTTGGGGAATATGCAGTACGGCAGTATCTATATGCATCAGAATATTGCAAAGTTTTTCGGGAGGAGGCAGCAAAAGGATGAGTCGTGCAGTACGAGCGGTTCTTATGGCTGCTGGTATCGGGAAAAGAATGCAGCCAGTATCATTGGATATTCCCAAGCCTCTGATTCCGGTAAACGGGAAGGCAATGATAGAAACTGTAATAGAAGGGCTTCATTCTAATGGAATTTATGAAATTTATATTGTAGTAGGATATCAGAAAGAGCAGTTTGAACTGCTTCGAGAAAAATATAAAACGATAACGCTTATTGAGAATCCATATTTTAATGTTAGCAATAATATATCGTCATTATATGTAGCGAGAGATTATATTGAAAATGCCATTATTATGGATGGGGATCAGATTCTGCATAATTATAAAATACTGACTCCTGAGTTTGAACGTTCTGGATATTGCAGTGCTTGGAATAGCGAAGAAACAAAGGAATGGATGCAGACTGTAAAAGATGGGATTGTAGTGGATTGCAGCAGAATAGGCGGAAAAAATGCATGGCAGCTTTTCAGTGTTTCTTTTTGGTGTCAAAAGGATGCGCTTCAGTTAAAGGAATTAACAAAGATAGAATTTGAAACGCATAGAAATTGGAATATATATTGGGATGATATTCCCTTGTTTTTATATAAAGAGAAATTTCGGCTTGCGATTCGAAAGATTCGTATGGGAGATATTACAGAAATTGACAGTTATGAGGAACTGATAAAAGTGGATAAATCGTATAGAAATTATGAAAAGAGGAGCGAAGTTTGAAAAAGGACATTCATAACGTTTCAGAAACGGAGCATATAGACAAGGCAGTGATGTTTTTTCCATTCTGTATTATTCTGATATTATTTGTGTTGTTTATACGGATGCCGGAACAATCGGCATCTGTGCTGGGCAGTATACGAAATTTTTTGGGAGATAGGCTGGGATTCTTTTATATCTTATTGGGAATTGGATGTCTGATGGTATCCATGTATATGGCGTTTTCGAAATATGGATCCGTCAAACTTGGTAATATTGAAAGACCAGAGTATTCTTCCTTTCGATGGGGAACAATGATTTTCACATCAACAATGGCGGCAGATATTTTATTTTATTCCTGTTGTGAATGGGCATTGTATGCCACTGAAGAACATATTGAGGAATTGGGAGGAATACAGCAATGGGCATCGACATTTCCATTGTTTCATTGGGGACCGACTGCATGGAGTTTTTATATTGTACTGGCAGTTGCATTTGGATTTATGCTTCATGTTAGAAACAGGAATAAACAAAAGTTCTCAGAAGCTTGCCGTCCACTATTTGGCAGAAAAATTGATGGATGGGTGGGGAGCACAATTGATTTGCTGGCAGTGCTGGCGCTGTTAGCTGGAACAGCCACTACTTTTTCATTGGCAACACCTTTATTGTCTGGCGCTTTGGCAGAAATCATTCCGATTAAGGCAGGAAAAGGACTTACTTTACTATTATTGGTAGGTATTGCCGCTGTATATACATTAACGGTTGTTATTGGAATGAAAGGTATTTCCTATTTGGCAGGAATCTGTGCATATCTATTTTTGTTACTGCTTGCATATGTATTGTTTGCTGGCAGCGAAACGATTTATATAGTAGAAACAGGCATACAGGCAATGGGAAATCTTGTACAGAATTTTATTGGTATGTCTTCTTATATGGATCCGCTTAGGGAAACGAATTTTGCCCAAAACTGGACAATCTTTTATTGGGCGTACTGGATGGCATGGTGTGTGGCAACGCCATTCTTTATTGGTAAAATAAGTAAAGGAAGAACCATTAAAAATGTTGTGCTTGGAGGATATGGCTGGGGGATTGCAGGAACATTTACATCATTTATAATACTCGGAAATTATGGATTGGCACAACAGATGAAGCATGGCATTGACATAGCTGGCTACATTGCAGCAGATGGAGATTATGCCAAAGCGATTATAAGAATTTTTGGAACACTGCCTCTGCCCAAACTGGCATTACTACTATTGGTAGTTACAATGATTGCGTTTTATGCAACGACTTTTGATGCACTGACAATGGTCGTATCTGGGTATTCTTATAAAACACTTCCTATTCAAAAAGAACCATCTAAAAAAGTCAGAGCATTTTGGGCAGTATTATTTATTCTGTTTCCCATAGCATTGATATATGCGGACAATTCCATTAGCAGTCTTCAGTCTGTTTCAATTATTGCAGCGTTTCCAATAGGGCTGATAATATGTGCTATCCTTGTTAGTTTTTTTAAGGATATCAAAGATTATATTAGTAAACAGTAGTGATTGATTATAATATGATAATACATAAAGAAAACAGAATTTGGCAGGATACATACTTTTATATGCACAAGTGGTAAAGTTTACCATATTAGACAAGATAATGATATTCGTGAGTTGTAATTATTGGATAATTTTAGTGTTCATCAGCATAAATGATTCGTAAAAAACAAATAGAAATAGAGGAAATTTGATATGAACTTTGAACTAACAGCATCTATGATGTGTGCTAATTACGGCAATTTAGAAAAAGAAATAACGGCTTTGGATGAGGGCGGTATCGACTCCTTTCATATCGACATCATGGATGGGCGTTTCGTTCCGAACTTCGCCATGTCCTTAAACGATATGAAATACATAGCAGGTGCAACCAAAAAACCGTTAGATGTGCATCTAATGATAGAGCATCCCAACAATCGTGTGGAGATTTTTCTCAATAATCTCCGAAAAGGTGACACCGTGTATATCCACCCAGAAGCAGAGTACCACCCGTCAACAACTTTACAGAAAATCATTAACGCCGGCATGGTACCGGGCATAGCAATCAACCCGGGGACAAGCATTGAAACCGTATACGAAATGCTTCGCATTGTCAGAAAAGTTCTTGTTATGACAGTAAATCCTGGCAACGCAGGTCAAATGTATATGCCTTATGTTGGAAAGAAAATAGATAAACTGCTGCTTTTAAAGGAAGAAATGAGATTTAAGGCATACTGGGACGGGGCGTGCAGTGCGGATAAGATATTAAAATTTGCACCGAAAGGAATTGATGGATTTGTACTTGGTACAACGCTTCTATTTGGAAAGAATAGACCTTATGGGGAGATAATTCAAGAAATTCATAAATATTGTGATGCTATTTAATAGGAGAATCCATCGATGACAATCGCATTAATTTTATCCGGCGGAACGGGTACGCGTTTAGGAACAGATATTCCAAAACAATATATAAAAGTCAATGATAGATGTATTATTTCGTATTGTATTGAACAGTTGTCAAAACATGAAGGAATAGACAAGATACAGATTGCAGCTGCACCGCAATGGCAGCAAACAATCCGAAGCTGCCTTGAAAAATATGATTCCCCACAATTCGGAAATAAAAGAAAATTCCAAGGCTTTTCCCAGCCTGGCAAAAACCGTCAGCTTTCCATCTACAACGGATTAACAGATATTCTTACCTACGCACAGGAATCGGATACAGTCCTTATCCATGACGCAGCCCGCCCACTGCTTTCTGCGCAGATGATAACAGACTGTTTAGAAGCAATGTGCGATCACGAGGGGGTAGTTCCGGTGCTTCCAATGAAGGATACCATATATCAAAGCATAAATGGAAAGAATATCAATGCATTGGTAAAGCGTAATGAGATATACGCAGGTCAAGCCCCCGAGGCATTCCGTCTTGGCTTATACTACAAAGCCAATAAAGCTCTTTTCCCTGATAAAATATTAGAAATCAACGGCTCAACAGAACCAGCAGTTCTTGCAGGCATGGATATTGCCATGATTCCGGGGAATGAAGGAAACTTTAAAATTACAACAGCAGAAGATTTAGAACGTTTTCGCAGAGTTACAATAGCAGAAAAATATTACTTATGCGATTGTAAATTGTAGCAATTTTTTTGAAAAATCCTGATATATACGGCAATTTATACTGAACGGCGAAAAGATTTGCTGTTTAGACTGTGACTGCGTTTTTTTAATTGCCTAAGTAGTAATAAATAGAAAGTAAATATCTGAAATTGAGTGGGAAATAGTCCTTTTTTCTTTACTTGTTGCACTGGTATTCGTTAGATTTCATGACATTTTCCATTGAGTGATTATACGCATAAAAAATCCCATAACGATTCTAACCAAAATATCAGAATCAATATGGGATTTTCAGATATACTAATTAGTCTTATAGGGCATTAATACTTCTAAAACCCAATCTCCACCACACTAGCCCCACTATCCGGTGTTATCACGGAATCATTTCCATCAATTGTCACCAGACCATTCTTCGCTTCCGCAGCGTGCATATTGACCATGCGTATCTTAAACGGTTTTGCACCATCAGCAGTAACATGAATAGTGCGTCCCTGTCTTTTCACAGAAACAGAAAGCTCTATCACATTGCTCATTCCATAAACCTCTGTGTCTACTTTAACGCCATCATGAAGTGCATAGACGCGCAGTTCGCAGCCGTTTGCATAGTCGTAATCCGGTTTATCGTCACAATTTCCAATAGCGACAATCGAATTTTCACGCACCATTAACGGAATGCTAAGATAACCATGCTGTTCTTCTACCCATGTGCCGCCTTTGTATTCTTTCCCAGTAAAGAAGTTTGTCCAGATGCCCTTTGGCAGGTAGTATTCTGCCTTTCCTTCGTCATTGAATATCGGTGCGACAAGCAGGTTGTCCCCAAGCATATATTGTTTGTCTAAATAATGGCAGGTTCTGTCTTTGGTAAACTCTAGCACCATACTGCGCATAGTAGGAATCCCCTCTTTGGAAGCAAAAATTGCTGTTTTGTACAGATAGGGCATTAGTTTTGCCTTCAGGCAGGTAAAGAAACGCAGTACATCTACCGCTTCCTCGTCATAGTTCCACGGAACGCGGTATGATTGACTTCCGTGGAGGCGGCTGTGCGAGGAGAGGAGTCCGAAAGCTACCCAGCGTTTGTATACATCAGCCGTGGAAGTGTGCTCAAAGCCGCCAATATCGTGTGCCCAGAAGCCAAAGCCTGACATACACAGCGATAATCCGCCGCGCAGGCTTTCCTCCATGGATTCATAGTCTGACCAGCAGTCGCCGCCCCAGTGTACGGGGAATTTCTGACCGCCGACAGTTGCAGAGCGTGCGAACAGTACCGCTTGTCCTTTGCCGCGTTTGCGTTCAAGGAGTTCATAGACACATTTATTATATAAATAGGTGTAATAATTGTGCATCTTTTTCGGGTCGGAACCGTCATAATATACGGCATCGGTTGGGATTCTTTCACCGAAATCTGTTTTAAAGCAGTCTACACCCATATCCAGCAGAATTTCCAGTTTATCTTGGAACCATTTCCATGCGTCGGGATTGGTGAAGTCAACAATTGCCATACCCGGCTGCCACATATCCCATTGCCATACTTGACCATTTGGACGCTTTATAAAATACCCTTTTTCCATACCTTCTTTGAAAAGAACGGATTCCTGACCGATATAGGAGTTAATCCATACGCAGATATTTAAGCCTTTTTCCTTAATGCGCTGCAGCATACCTACAGGATCGGGGAATACGCGGCTGTCCCACAAGAAATCGCTCCAATGAAATTCTTTCATCCAGAAGCAGTCAAAGTGGAAGGTGCGCAATGGTATTTTGCGATCAATCATGCCGTTGACAAAGCTCATAACGGTTTCTTCGTCGTAGTTGGTTGTAAAAGAGGTGGATAGCCACAAACCGAATGTCCATGGTGCAGGCAGTCCTGGTTTTCCAGTAAGGTCTGTGTAGCGTCTTAAAACATCCTTCATTTCGGGGCCGTTGATTAGGAAATAGTCAAGATAAGTGCCTTCTACAGAAAACTCTGATTTTGTAACCATTTCGGTGCAAAGTTCAAATTCCACTTGTTCGGGATGATTAACAAATACACCATAGCCTTTATTGGAAATATAAAATGGAATATTTTTATAACTCTGTTCGGTACTGGTTCCGCCATCTGCGTTCCATATAGAAACACTCTGACCATTTTTTACAAAAGGGGTAAAACGTTCTCCAAGACCGTACAACAGTTCGCCAACGCCGACACTGAGCTGCTGGCGCATATAAGTTTCTGTGTTGTCACCCTTGTCGTATGCAAAACCTTTCCAGTCTGTTTTCATCAATGCGAGGTCATTGCGATTGGATTCGGTGATGATTTTACCGTTTCTGGTATAGCGCATATACCAAGGATTTTTGCCGATTTCAAGCGCAAGAGAACCACTCTGGATAATCAGGTGATCTGAATTTTCTTCTACTTTTAATGGAATTGTATTTTTATTTATTTCAAAGGCAGGCGAAGGATTGACTGCGCCTAAATGGTGATACGTTTGGACACGCAGAACTTCCTCCATTGGAGATGTAATGACAAGTGTAAGATTAATACCGCCAAGGGTATCGCCGCGGTGTGTGATATGTGCAGTTGGAGCACATATGGTTACTTTGTTGCTTTCAATTTTGATAAAGTATGCCTCTTTTGGGGCAAAGCATCCGCAGCCTTCCCGCTGAAGCCAGCAGCCGTTACTGAATTTCATATTGACCTCTTTTCTGCATCGGATCGTGTATTTTTTGCCCTCTGTACCCGATGCCGCACAGAATATCTTTGTGTAAAATCTATAATAATTGTATTATATCATGAAAATTGAAAAAGAAAATGTAAAAAATAGATACTTTAACATACTTTTTTTTAGGAACTGTGGTAAAATGTAAGTATCAAAATAAAATGTGAAAGTAAAACACTTTTACACTTCGTAATGCGAATACTGCAAAGCATGACACGGTATATGTTGCGTCATCAAAGATAAAACTCTATGCGCAGGGGCACTTATAGGAAGATTGTCAACTTAGCTGATGAGTGCATGGCGCATGAGTGGGGGAAGATAAACTTTTTCCCTGATTGTAGTACAGACTGGCAAAGGCGTGCTGGAAGATGTAAAAGCAGATATTTTCACCGAAAAGGAGGGTATGCTATGAAATTAACTTTTGTAGGCGCAGATCATCAGGTAACGGGCAGCTGTCACTATATTCAAGCATGTGGAAAGAACATATTGGTTGACTGCGGTATGCAGCAGGGGGCAAATCCCTACGAGTGCTGTGATATTCCTGTAGAAGAATCCAAGATCGATTATGTATTTTTAACCCATGCGCATGTTGACCATTCCGGTAATTTGCCGCTATTGTATGCGAAGGGGTTCCGTGGGCAGGTATTTACTACGGAAGCGTCCGCGGATTTATGTTCCATTATGCTTCGCGACTGTGCGCATATTCAAATGCAGGAGGCAGAGTGGAAGAATCGGAAAGCAAAAAGACATTCTGGCTTGGAAGCCGTGGAGCCGGCGTATACAATGGAGGATGCAGATGGTGTTATTCGGTGTATTGTACCTTGCTCGTACAATAGTACGGTGGAAATCTGTGAAGGTATTACAATTAGATTTACAGATGTAGGACATCTGCTGGGTTCTGCAAGTATCGAGGTGTGGCTGACAGAGCAGGGTGTTACGAAAAAAATTGTATTTTCTGGTGATATCGGAAATAAGAACCAGCCATTAATAAAAGACCCCATCTATACAAAAGCGGCGGATTATGTAGTAATGGAAGCAACATACGGCGATCGCTATCATACAAAGGACAAAGAAAGTCCGCATTATGTGGAGGATTTGGCGGAAGTCATTAAGACAACATTTGCAAGAGGCGGAAATGTGGTAATTCCATCGTTTGCGGTGGGCAGAACACAGGAAATTCTTTATTTCCTAAGAAAAATTAAGGAGGATCGTCTGGTTACGAATTTCCCGAATTTTGAGGTGTTTGTGGATAGTCCGCTTGCAGTGGAAGCGACTGGTGTTTTTCAGAAAAATATTTACACTTGCTTTGACGAGGAAGCAATGGAGCTGGTGCGCCACGGGATTAATCCGCTGACGTTTCCCGGATTAAAGCTTGCGATTACCAGTGAGGAATCAAAGGAGATTAACTTTGATGAAACGCCGAAAGTGATTATTTCGGCAAGCGGTATGTGCGAGGCGGGTCGTATACGGCATCACTTAAAGCATAATTTGTGGCGGCCAGAATGTACGATTTTGTTTGTCGGTTATCAGGCGGCGGGAACGCTGGGGCGCATTCTTGTGGAAGGCGTGGACGAAGTAAAGCTGTTCGGTGAGGTTGTTGAGGTGCGTGCAGAGATAAAACAGCTTCCCGGAATGAGTGGTCATGCCGATAAAAACGGGTTGTTAGAGTGGATTAATGCATTTGAGCAAAAGCCGAATCATGTCTTTATTGTACATGGTGAAGATACCGTCTGCAATTTGTTCGCAGATTGTTTGAAAAATGAGTATGGGCAAAAAGCCTATGCGCCATATTCCGGAACACGCGTGGATTTAGTCACAAATACAATCGAATACGCAGCAGAACCTGTAGCACTTAAGAAGCGTCCACATCCTGTATCGGATGTATTTGCAAGACTTCTGGCAGCAGGACAGCGCTTGATTGCTGTGATTTATAAGAATCAGGGCGGCGCAAATAAAGATTTGGCGAAGTTTACATCACAGATAAATTCGTTGGCGGATAAGTGGGAGATATAAAAAAGTAGTACTAAAGACTTTGTGCTGTGCAGTATAAGATAAAGATGATAGTATAGAAAGTATAAACAGTAGTTCTAAAACTTTACGCCATTTGACGCAAAGCCAAGAACTACTGTTTTGTTTTTTTGCAGTTCCTTTTTTGCAATGAAAGTTTGTATATTTTTTTTATAATTGCAAAAAATAACCATATATTTCAAAGGAAAGGCATGGTTGGGATTGTGGCGAATACGGTTTTGTATATAATGGCAAAGGCAAATGCTGCTTTGTCTAAGAAAGATGTAGAACTTTGTGATGTGGCGAGCGTTTATTGTGAGGATGAAACGATTCGTGCGAAAGCAAATGCTTTAAAAATTCATCATTTTAGAGAGGGACAGTCGCCGCGGGAGGTTATTAGTATCCTAAAGATTATTGAGCAGCTTACAAAGCTTTTCCCAGGGATTATGGTGGAGAGCATTGGAGAAACCGATATTATTGTGGAGAAGGCTTCTTTGCAGCGGAATAAAAGCAATGAGAAAAAAGGGTTTGTTGAGGTTATAAAAGTAATTTTCGTGGCATTGATTTGCTTTTTTGGATCGGCTTTTACAATTATGGCATTTCACAATGATATTGGGATTTCCGATGTGTTGGCGCGGATTTATGAGATGGTGACGGGTACGTCTTCTGATGGATATACTGCGTTGGAAATTTCCTATTCTATAGGTCTTGCAATTGGAATTATTGTTTTCTATAATCATGTAGGAGGAAAACGGCTGACGTCTGATCCAACACCACTGGAAGTGGAAATGCGTAATTATGAGCGTGATGTGAATCAGGCAATTGTGGAAATGGCAGACAGGCAGAATCTGGAAAAGAATGTGGAATCATAAACGTTATTTCTTGGGGAGAGCGTCATGAAAACAATTTTTATTTGGATAATGGGAATTAGTTCCGGTTTAATGGTTTCAGCAGGTGTTTTTACAGTTCTTTTTGTTGTGGGATTGGTGCCACGGTTTGCTGGAAGAACAAATACGGCAAAGTTTGAGATATTATATGAGGAATTTCTAATATTTGGTGCTGTTTTAGCAGATATATTAAGTGTCTTTCCAATAAAGGGTTCCATTGGAAAGTTTGTGACAGGGATGTTAGGTTCTGGCGTGCTTTTTAATGCGATTTTGATTTTAATTGGAATTTTTACAGGAATTTTTGTAGGCTGTCTGTCGATTGCACTTGCGGAGGTGTTGGACGGTATTCCGATTTTTGCAAGGCGGATTCAGTTGAAAATGGGATTAAGTATTGCGGTGCTTGCAGTTGCGCTTGGCAAGATTGCAGGTTCTCTAATTTATTTTATAGAAAATTTTTCGGGATAATAAAAAAACAAAAATATAATCGCTTGTGATTAGCGTAAGCTAGTGCAGCATTGCCGAAATAACGGTGAAAAACAGTGCCTGAGATTTGGTTACTTTTCACACCCATGCCAAAGTAGTGGGAATCATGCGCCAAAATGCTAAAAGCTTTCGCTTTTTTGCTTTAGCATTTTGTGTGCAAAATCTGTTATAATTCACACCTCAGTAACTTATAAGCTAATAAAAACTGGCATGAGTGTGAATTGTAACGGAATTTGTTGTATTCACCGTTATTTGTGCAATGTTGTACTAGTAAGTGAATATGTAATAGGGTTATATTTAAGAAGGGAGAGGATTTTATGGCTTCACAACAGAAAAAAAAGGAATATCAAGATTATGTGGAACAAAACTCACCTAAAACAAATGTTTGGATTCAAATGGGAAAAGCGTTTGTTATGGGGGGACTCATATGCTGTCTGGGACAATTAATAGTAAACATTGCAACAGGGTATTTCGGATTGGAACAGGAAACAGCGGCGAGTTGGTGCTCTATGCTGTTAATATTATTGAGTGCAATATTAACAGGATTTAATTTGTATGGCGGTTTGGTGAAATGGGGCGGTGCGGGAGCGCTGGTGCCAATTACTGGATTTGCTAATTCTGTGGTTGCATCTGCAATTGAGTATAAGACAGAAGGACAAGTCTTTGGAATTGGAAGCAAGATTTTTACGATTGCAGGGCCGGTAATTTTGTTTGGTATTTTCACAAGCTGGGTACTGGGGCTTCTCTATTGGATTGGAAAATTAATAGGAATATAACTAAGAAGATAGTAGTAATAGGAAGATAGAAATAAGGTAAGGGGCTGCCAGGAAATTGACAGCCCTTTACTTTTGTTTATGTACAGACCCATGCAGAGGAAATATGCCGCTAAGGTGGCGCACGGGTTACACGGTGGGTGGGATTATTTATCGAAAACTTTTCACCCAGTTTATCAAGGAATCGTGATGTTCATTATTATAGACATCTCGTTTCATTTGGTCGGTAACAGGTCCATTCTTTTCCATAATCGCAAGAATCGCCTCCTGCAATCCAGCAATTTTTCCTTTCTCAAATGCTTCATCGCACGCTTTTGCTGCTAATTCTTTTGCGGGATCGATAGGCGTAACCTCTTTGGCACTTGGTGCTTTATCCGCATTAGTGGTTTTGCTGGTATTATTTGTTGTATTAGGTGCTGCGGCTTCCAAAGTTTTTTCAGGAGCAGAAGGTTTGGGTGCTTCGGCAGCAGAATGTGTTGCAGGTTCTGTTTCTACTGGTGGCTTTGGCGTGGCGGTTGCTTTATTTGCAGTTTCCACAGTGCTGTTGTCTACCGTTATGCTACCTGTGAATGCGTCTGTGAGCGGCACCCATATTTCACCGGAATTTGCTTTGATATTAACACAAATTGTCCCGTTTGAAACGGATACTTTTTCTCCTGTCAGTGCGCCAATATAGGTTGAAACATTGCCAGCGGGAACGGTAAATACATAATCACTGTCATCATTATTGACAGTTACCACAACGGATTCGCCGTTATAATTTCTTGAGAAAGCATACTGGCGGTTCATTAATTTTAGTTCTTTGTAATCACCATAAGAGAGTGCTTTAGACTGCTGTCTTGTGCGTCCTAATGCGGCGATTAGCTTTGTATAAACATTGTTATTTACGGCGTTTTTGTAATCGTCGAGATTTAATGCTGGTCTTAAAGATGCATCGGAGAATTTCTCTTTTTTCCCTTCAATACCAAATTCTGATCCATAATAGATAGAGGGCACGCCGGGAAGGGTGTACATTAGGATATGCACAGGGATAAAATGCGCCTTGTTATTTAGCTTGGTATAAATACGCTCTACATCATGGTTGTCCACAAAATTGTAAAGCTTTAAGCCATCTGGTCTGTTGCCGCCCATTTCATACAGACGCTTTACGGTATGCGCAATCTCAAAATAATTGTGATCGTTATGACCGGAGTACAGTGCCTTGTGAAGCTGGTAGTTTGTTACGGAGTGCAGAGTGCCCTCATTTACCCAGCGTGTATAATCGCCATGGATTACTTCGCCCATTAGCCAGAAATCGGGTTTTACTTCGTTTGCGGTGCCGCGCAGCGCCTTCATAAAATCAAAGTCCAGCACATCAGCAGCATCCAGACGGATTCCGTCAATATCAAATTCGCTGACCCAGAATCGGATTACATCGCAAATATAATCTCTAACAGCAGGATTTCTTTGATTTAGCTTGACTAACAGGTTGTAACCGCCCCAGTTGTCATAGCAGAATCCGTCGTTATATTCGTTGTTGCCGCCGAAGTTGACATTGCAGTACCAATCGCGGTATTGGGAACTTTCGCGTTTCTCTTTAATATCTTGAAAGGCAAAAAAATCGCGTCCTGTGTGATTAAAAACGCCGTCGAAAATAACTCTTATCCCTTTTTCATGGCATTTTGCCACAAAATCAGTTAAGTCTTTATTGTCGCCCAAACGGCTGTCAAGTTTTTTATAATCGGTAGTTTCATAGCCATGTCCAACGGATTCAAAAAGCGGGCCGATATAAAGGGCATTGCAGCCGATATTTTTAATATGGTCAATCCAAGGAATCAAGGTATTTAAGCGATGTTCTGGTTTACTATATGAATTTTCCTTTGGCGCTCCAGTAAGCCCCAAGGGATAGATGTGATAAAAAACTGCTTCATCGTACCAAGCCATGTTTTTGTCCCCCTTTAAAATAATAAGTTTTTCCTAATTTTTAACAATCAGATATGTTATTATATCACAAAATGGGGATGAATGCATCAAATTTTAGAAAAAAAGTAGAATTATAGTTCGGTTAAAGCAAAATCAGTTACATAGCCCACTATACACCGAGTAGAGGAAGATAATTCTTCCCTACTCGATTTTAATATATAAGTGTTTTATCCTAACAGGTAACCAGCTTCAAATGCTTTTTTGTTGATTTCCACGGTTTTGGGTGGTACGGTTTCTTGGATAACCTCCAGCCATTGTTCTTTGTCAAAATCCATACGTTTTGCGGCAACGCCGATAATAATCGTGTTAAATACCTTTGCGTTTCCAAGCTTTTTGGCTTCGCCCATTGCGTCTACTGCAATAACATTGTGTTCTTTTTGCAATGTTTCAATAATATTTTCAGGGTATGCGGCAGCGCCGGTAACAACCGTAATCGGGTCAATCCGCTGGTCATTGACAATGATTACGCCATCTTTTTTGAGAAAATGGGCATAGCGCAAGGCTTCGAGCCGCTCAAACGCAATTAATACATCTGCCTGTCCTTCTTCAACTATCGGTTCTGCTACAGATTCTCCGTAACGCACAAAAGTGACAACGCTGCCGCCGCGTTGTGCCATACCATGCACTTCGGAGAGTTTCACGTCATAGCCTGCTTTGGTGGTGATACCGCCAAGAATGCGGCTAGTCAGCAAGGTTCCCTGTCCGCCGACGCCGACAATCATAATATTCTTTGTAGTCATTATTTTATTTTCCTTCCTATGCTAAGCTTCGTTGTTGACTTTCTCAATCGCACCGAATTTGCAGCGCTTCATACACAGACCGCAGCCGTTACACATGGTATCGTCGATACGAATTGTGCCGTCGTCATTTTTGGTTAGAGCAGGGCAGCCAGGTACTAGACACATCCCACATTTCTTGCATTTTTCGGGAAGTGCGATGCATTTTGCATTGGTTGCCTGTGATTTTAACAGGGCACAGGGGCCGCAGACAATAATAACGGATACTTCATCGCGTGCTGTTTCGCGTTTTACAAGTTCTTCCAAGGTGTCAATATCAAATGCATTAACTTCATAGACGTGTTCGACACCGATTGCCTTGCATAAATGATAAAGGCTGATCGCTTTGGTTTCTTTTCCATTCAGCATTTTGCCAGTAGCTGCGTGATCTTGGTGTCCAGTCATCCCCGTAGTGGAGTTGTCAAGAATTAATACCGTTCCGGTGGATTGATTATATACCATATTCATTAAGGAGTTTACACCGGTATGTAAAAAGGTTGAATCGCCGATTAAGGCTACCCAGTTTTTAATATAATCTTTGCCCTTTGCTTTTTCCATGCCGTGCAGCGTGGAAATGGAAGCACCCATGCAGACGGTGGTATCAATAACATCCAGCGGGGAAACGGCGCCGAGCGTATAACAGCCAATATCGCCTGCACCGTGGATTTTTAGCTTTTTCAGCACAGAGTAAGTGCTTCTGTGCGGGCAGCCAGGGCAGAGAATCGGCGGGCGTGCCGGTACCTGAGCAATCGGTGTGGTTTCGATTTTTTCGCCAAGTACACGCTCCCGCAGCATATTTGCGCTGTATTCGCCTTGCAGAGTAAAGAGTTCTTTGCCGATACATGGGATGCCCCATGATTTCACCTGTTCCTCAATTAAAGGTTCTAATTCTTCAAAAATATAAAGTTTATCGACTTTTTGGGCAAATTCTTCGATTAATTTGCGTGGAAGCGGGTGAACAAGTCCTAATTTCAGTATGCTGGCATTGGGCAGGGCTTCTGCAACATAGGTATAAGGAATGCCGCTTGTAATAACGCCGATAGTGGTGTCCTTGTAAATTGCTTTGTTTATTTCAAATGTACACGCATCCTCCGCCATTTGTTTTAGTCGTTTTTCCACATGGATATGGCGTCCTTTTGCCTGTGCTGGCATCATCACGTGCTTTTTGATATCACGTTCATAAGGCTTATCGGGAATTTCCTGCCGCTCTTCTAAGGTTACAGCGCCTTGTGAATGTGCAAGTCTTGTTGTAATCCGCACCATTACGGGCGTGTCATATTTTTCACTATATGCAAAGGCAAGTTTTGTAAAGTCTTTTGCTTCCTGTGAGTCGGACGGCTCTAGTACGGGAACTTGTGCCACTCTTGCCACACAGCGGGAATCCTGTTCGTTCTGCGAGGAGTAAAGTCCTGGGTCGTCAGCCGCTACCAGAACAAGACCACCGTTTGCGCCAATATAAGAAACGGTGTAAAGCGGGTCGCTTGCGACATTGACGCCAACCATTTTCATAGATGCCATAGCGCGCACGCCGCTGATTGACGCACCGATTGCGACTTCCATTGCCACTTTTTCATTTGGCGCCCATTCTGCGTAGATTTCGGGGTATTTTACAATATTTTCACTGATTTCAGTGCTTGGCGTGCCAGGGTATGCGCTGGACACCTTTACGCCCGCCTCGTAAGCACCACGGGCAATCGCTTCGTTGCCCAGCATTATTTTTTTTTCACTCATTTGCATATTCCTTCCTATTTTGTATTATCAGACACAAATGCCAATTCGGAACTGTCAAAGCGCTATGAGTAAAGACACTTTTGCAGCAGTTCCTTATCTTATGATAGAGAAAAAAGCGGTGTTCGTCAATGTTTTTTTATATTTCTATCACACATCTATTGCACAATCAAAAGTTTCTGCTATAATCGCACATACAGGGTTATCGTTTAGTCCAGGACTTTGCACTATGCTGTAAAGTCCTTAAGAAATCGTAGAGATTGAGATGCATCAAGCCACCACGGAGCGGTTTTGTATGGCTTGATGCATTGCAGTACAGCATGGACAACTTTGGAAAAATAGAAAGGGCAGCAAGGATATGGAGGAAAAAAGTTACAAGGAAATTGAGCAGGATTTGCGGAAGCGGTTTCGCAAAAATATCTGGTGTAAATTTACAAAGGGGATACGAGATTATCAGTTGGTTGAGGAGGGGGATAAAATTGCCGTCTGTATTTCAGGTGGAAAAGATTCTATGTTAATGGCGAAGCTGTTTCAGGAATTGAAGCGGCACAATAAGTTCCCTTTTGAGGTGGAATTTCTGGTAATGGATCCTGGCTATAATCGGGAGAATCGACAGCTAATTGAAGCAAATGCGAAAAGGCTTCATATTCCAATTACGATTTTTGAATCGGATATCTTTGCGTCTGTCTTTCCTATTGAAACATCGCCGTGTTATTTGTGTGCAAGAATGCGGCGAGGGTACTTGTACAGTCAGGCGCAGGCATTGGGCTGTAATAAAATTGCGCTGGGGCACCATTTTGATGATGTAATTGAAACCATATTAATGGGAATGCTTTACGGTGCGCAGGTGCAGACCATGATGCCGAAACTGCACAGCACGAACTTTGCAGGAATGGAGTTAATACGTCCGATGTATCTAATACGGGAGGACAGTATTAAGGCATGGAAAGACTATAATAATTTAACATTTTTACAGTGTGCTTGTAAATTTACTGAGCGATGCGCCGCAGACAGTGAAAACGGTAAGGATTATGAAAACAGTTCCAAGCGGCAGGAAGTAAAGAATTTAATTCGTCACTTAAAACAGGTAAATCCTTTTGTGGAAAATAATATTTTTAAAAGTGTGGAAAATGTAAATTTAAGTACGGTTATTGCTTATAAAAAGGATGGTATAAAACATCACTTTTTGGATAATTACAGTTATCGAATGGATGAGGAATAGAATAAAAAAAGGAGAAGAATCAAAATGGCAGAATGGCTTTCAAGAACAGAACTGTTAATTGGTGCAGAGGGCATCGAACGGTTATCTAAGGCTAGAGTGGCTGTGTTTGGAATTGGCGGCGTAGGTGGTTATGTTGTGGAAGCACTCGCTAGAAGCGGTGTTGGAATGCTGGATTTAATTGACAATGATAGAGTCTGCGAAAGCAATTTAAACAGGCAGATTATCGCGACAAGGAGCAGTATCGGCAAATATAAGGTGGAGGCAGCGAGGGATAGGATTTTGGATATTTATCCAGAAGCGGTTGTCAAGATATATAAAACTTTTTATCTCCCAGAAACAGCAGATACATTTGATTTTACACAGTTTGATTATGTTGTAGATGCGATTGATACAATAACGGGAAAAATTCAGCTTGTTGTACAGGCACAGAAGGCAGGAACTCCAATAATCAGTGCAATGGGAGCTGGAAATAAATTAGATCCGGCTGCGTTCTGTGTGGCGGATATTTACCAAACAAGTGTATGCCCATTGGCAAAAGTGATGCGGCGGGAATTAAAAAAGAGGGGCATTACACATTTGAAAGTGGTGTATTCCAAGGAGCAGGCGATGACGCCGCAATATAAGGAATTTCAGGAAAAAGATAGCAACAGCCAATTTCCTGAAAATGGAGAAAACGCAGCAGGAAAAAGGCGCATAACTGGAAGCATTGCCTTTGTCCCTTCTGCTGCAGGATTAGTTATGGCAGGAGAGGTAGTTCGGGATCTAATTCATTCTCACTGTCATCAGCCGGAAGCCATGCATTGCCAAATTCCACTTCCTTAAACATTGCAGTAAGCCCTGTGATTTGCTTTAGGCGTAGGATTTCATCTTTATCCATTCCAAGATGTTTGGAAATCCAAGCGTCAGATCGTCCGAGCTCATGCAGCTCTTTCACAATATTGCTCATTAGATCGACATCATGCGAGCCTCTGGCACGATTGTGGCGGATCGTGCTTGCCATGCGGTAATCTAAGGGCTTATCGATTACGGAAACAGGAAGATGACCGTGTTCTCTTTCATAAATATCGGGATAGTCCAGCATAATGCGGTAACGGTGGAAGCCGTCAACAATAATATAGCTGTCTTCCGATTTGTCATAGTAACAGACAACAGGCATTGTATAGCCGTCTTGCCGGATACTGTCATAGAGCAGTTTCAACTCAGGCGGGGCTACAGAATTGGGATTATATGTATTTGGTTTGATTTTTTCGACAGGGACAGAAATTACATGATATACAGGACTTTCAAATGACATTATGATTCACCTACATTACTATATTTTTGTTTTAGCAGATTAATGGTCTGCTGTTGCTGCCGTGTCAGGCCAAATCCCATAAAACGGCAAATATGATCGTTTTTCAGGATACAATAACACATACGTTTCCAGCTTGGAATATCCTTCGTCGATTTAATATCATCGGTATGATCGGGAATCTTACCGACAAAAATAATGCGGGAATGCTTCATTATGGTATAGTTGGATATTCCGTTCCGCCTTATATTGTAGCCATGTGCAATTAGTTCTTCAATGGCACTTTCTTCAAGACCGCCGCCGACCGTGTGCCAAAATTCCATTGATGTTTTGAATTTTTTAATATAATTATTCCGCAGCCTTGCGGGCAGTGTACTTAACAGAAATTTCGTGTATGATTCCCATGTATGGCCGGCTGGCAGTGTTAAATTGCGATAACCCATTGCTTTGGTTCTGCCATAGATAGCACCGAAGTTAGCGCCTTGTACACGTCCTACAAGTTTAGCCCAGATTTCAGGGTCAATTACGCGGTATAAGTGCAGGCTGTCTTTCGCGTAGTCGTTAAATGGCGAAGCGACACGCATTTGATCCGGTTTTAATCCTGCCATATAATAAAGATCATACAGGCGGTTGTAATCATAGCCGAACTTATAATTGGCGTGCCATACATCACTTAATGACCAGTCATAGATAGGAGATGCACACCATACATCTTTAAATTGTTTGCTAATCCAGCAGATATCATTGTAGCCGTATTTTTTGTTTAAAATACCACTGTAACGCTGTAACGATTCATCGGCGCGGATACCGAGCAGACAGACGGTTTTCTTAAATTCATGTGAACTGCGGTACCAGCGGCTGAACTGTTTGGCAAGATCTTCTTGATGCATTCGGTAGCGGTAAGTGGCGATGGGATTATGTTCTAAATTGATAACATAGGGATGATTCGGCATTGGACGTACCCATGCTGACTGCATAGTATCATCCCAAGGATACCAGAACATTTCATAGCTGCTGAGAGCAGTTCTTGTCGCCATGGGAAGACATACCCAATAAGGTTCTACATCATGTTCGATTTTTTGAAAAGTGCGTTCAATATACTCCGTGGTCACCGTATATTGCGCTTCAAAGTCTTGATGAAATACACCAATTTTTTTGTTGGGAAAATATTTTTTCTGAAAATCCAATGTAAGATTTAACAGTAGTCCACTGTCCTTACCACCAGAAAAGGAAAGATAAATATTGTCAAATTCCTCAAAGATAAACCGAAGTCTGTCTTGGAGGGCATCATATACATTCTGTGTTGTGTATATCCGTTTCGTCTCAATCACCTGCCATTTTGTTATTCGGTAAACATATCTACTTTTATACCATAAATTTTAACGAAATACAAGGTTTTCGTGGAAATTATCGTATAATTTGACATAAAATCTGTTAATTCATAAATTTGTTGGTCATTTACAATGTATATTCTGGAAAATATAGCGGTAAGAGTGGACTTGCTTAAGATAGACCACCCGCACCATACGATTCCGAATCAAAGACCAAAGATAAGCATTGTGGTGAAATTAAAATTTTTGGATTTTTCCACGAATGCCGACGAATACGGAATCCCACACATTATATCTTGATATATTCTCATAAATCTATTGACAATAAAGTGCATATAGTATATAGTGTGTATTATTAAACAGCACATTAAAATCAGAGGGAGGGAAATAGTGAAAATACTAATATCCAATACTTCCGACAAACCTTTATACCAACAAATTAAAGACCAAATCAAAGACGCAATTTTGAAAGAAGAATTGAAACAGGGTGATTTACTTCCGTCTATCCGTGCTTTTGCAAATGATTTGAAAGTAAGCGTCCTAACAATCCGGCGAGTTTACGAAGAATTAGAACAAGAGGGGTTTGTCATAAGCCAAGTAGGAATAGGAACATCTGTATCAGCAAGCAATCTTGAATTGCTCCGTGATTCCAGACGTCGGCTTGTAGAGGAAAAAATGATTGACATGATTCAAACAGCAAAAACATTAAAAATATCCAAACAGGAACTTAATACCATGATGGATATTCTTTACGAGGAGGATTGAAATGAACAATATTTTGAAAGTAGATGGGTTGAGCAAGTCGTATGGGGACTTTTCTCTAAAAGATGTGACATTCTCATTGCCAGAGGAATGTATAACAGGCTTTGTTGGTATCAATGGAGCTGGTAAGACGACCACATTGCGTACACTTTTGGGATTGACGAGCAGAAGTTTCGGTAATATCCAATTTTTTGGTCTTGACATGGACAGAAATGAAAAGCAGATTAAAGACCGAATAGGCGTTGTCTTAGATGATGGCTGTTTTTATGATGAACTTACTTTAGCTGAAATGAAAAGCATCATTTCATCGGCGTATACTTCATGGTCTGAACAGGATTTTAAACGTTATATGGATATGTTTTCACTTGACCCAAAACAAAAAATCAATATGCTCTCCAAAGGTATGAAAATGAAGTATGCACTTGCATTAGCCCTTTCTCATAATGCAGAATTATTGATTATGGACGAACCTACAAGCGGACTTGACCCATTAATCAGAAACCAGCTTTTAAAAATCCTAACAGATTACATGGCAAATGGCGGCAAGGGGGTTTTCTTTTCAACACATATTACTTCCGACCTTGATAAGATAGCAGATATGCTCATTATGATTGACAAGGGGCATATTGTTTTTCAGGAAGAAAAAGACGCTTTGCTTGACACATATCGAATTGTGAAGTTTGGATATGAATTTGTTGGTGCTTATGTTTTTGGTTATATCTGTGTTTATTGGTATTTACCTGCCGGTACAGTATAAGTTCGGATATGAAAAAACAAAATTTGTCTTTGCGGTTATTATTATGGCTTCTCCATTTATCCTGCCGCAGCTTCTAAGAATGAATCAATTGGATTTGGTTTTCTTTTTCGACTATTCCCTAATTCTGATTTATGCTGGGATTATTTTGATAAGTTTTATGGTTTTGGCAATATCAGCTTTTATGTCTATGAAATATTATGATAAGGCAGATTTAGCATAGAAAAGGAGTCAAGTTATGGAAAGTGATATTATTTTTCTTTATATTATAGCGGTAGCTGCACTATGTTTTACGTTGATAAATAGTATTTGTTTTCTTTTAAAGCGGAATAAATCAGCACAAACCACAGGGGTTATTACTTCTGTCAAAATGCCGAATCCAGAAACAGCCAAAGCCCGCAATTCAAAATGGGCGATAGTTTCTTATAATGTTAATGGAAAAATTTATCAATCTGCAAATCGTATACAAGTGTCCATGACTTCACAAATCGGTACAACTGTTACAGTGCGCTATGATATTTTTAATCCGGAAAAACTATACAGCTTTTCTGTTTCACGAATTATTGTATCATTAATAATAGCCACTGTTTGTATTATTGTAGCGGTATTCAAACTTGTGTAAGGAGAGATAGATATGCTGCATTTTCCAGAGGCTGTCGCAATAAGCCTTGATTATACAAGATATAGTGTTAAACGCAGCACGTTGTTATAATATCTTGTATATATCTTCCTTAATGCGACAGCCCCGTATTTTATTTCCTGTTGCCAATGCCATATATAAGACATGGTAAATAAAAAGAAAAAATGAATTTTGCTGATAGTAGCTAAGAGGCAGCAGCCTAAAGAACCGCTTTGTTTAAATTTCGTTTTGATGAACAGAAAGTGTAAGAAACCGCTTTCATTTTTGGAAAACCAAATGTATAATAAAGCAACGATAAAATAATTTGGGAGGATATGAAAATGGAGTATAGAAAATTATCCGTAGATGAAGCGGAACAATTTTGGAGTTTGATGAATCAATTGGATTATGAAACAAAGTATATGCTATACGAACCGGGTGAAAGGACAAAGAATCTTCCTAGAATTGAGTCTTTAATACGAGATTCCGTGGAAGGACAAGACTTCCTTCTCGTTGCCGAAACAGATAATAAGCTTA
Source organism: Lachnospiraceae bacterium (assembly GCA_009774395.1). GTDB lineage: Bacteria > Bacillota > Clostridia > Lachnospirales > Lachnospiraceae > COE1. The sequence goes on along the minus strand of VSNQ01000034.1, from coordinate 798 downwards.
TAGGATACATATCAGCACAAAAAGGCAGACTGAATCGCATTGCTCATTCTGCATATATTGTTGTTGGGATTTTAACGAACTATCGTGACAAAGGAATTGGAACAGAGTTTTTTAAAAGATTGAATGTTTGGGCTGAAGAAAATAAAGTTATCCGCTTAGAGTTAACTGTAATTTGTGAGAATGAAGCTGCAAAACACCTATACACAAATAGCGGCTTCGAGATAGAGGGAATTAAACGAAAATCGGTTTGTGTAGAGGGAAAGTATTTGGATGAATACTATATGGCAAGGGTAAGATAAATTCTATTTTGCAAAATTGTAGCCAGCTAAAAATTGAATAACTGTCGCTATATAGAACGGCAAAATTTTTTACACTTCTTTTACTTCTTTATCTCACATGGGCAAACTGTTATCTACTATAGTTACAGTTCAGTCTAGGGGCTGTCGCATTAAGCTTTGAATATACAAGATATAGTATAAATTGCAACACGGTGTTAGACTATTCTGTATATATTTGACTTAATGCGACAGCCTCGTAAGAAAGCATAGTGACTGAGAGGCATCAAGCCACCGCGAAGCGATTTTGCATGGCTTGATGCGTTACAATTCAGGTAGGTCTGCGCATTTACTGTGCTGACCGTAATAAAATATAGTGGTTGGAGGTATCCAGCCCATCGCGAAGCGATTTCCAATGGCTGGATACGTAACAGTTCAATGGGCTATCTGAACTGTTACTGAATTGCAATATACTGTAAGAAAAATCCGGTTTCTCGTATTGTATATTTTAAAATTGTATGAT
>VSNQ01000033.1 GCA_009774395.1 Lachnospiraceae bacterium | reverse complement strand
GTATTATTATACAATTAGTTAGGAAAAAATTTTTTATTTGTTCTTATGTTTTTAATAAGTATATTAATTGTATTCGTTATTGGGTTGAAAAGAACCCTTTAATGGAAAGGTTAGAACGAAAAATGAAGGGATAAAATAATGAATACAAAGTATGCAATTGTAATTACAACATATAACCGTGAGCATTTATTGCGGGAATGTATTGAAAAAGTGAATGCGCAGACCATACCACCAGAGATTATACTTATTGTAAATAATGCGTCTACAGATGGTACTTACGAATATATTGAAGGATTGCCAGCAAGGGACAGTCGATATATAATAATCAATCTTTCAAAGAATATTGGTGGTGCAGGTGGATTTGCGAAAGGGATTGAGGCTGTTATAAATAAGTGTGTGGACTGTGTGTTACTAATAGATGATGATGCAATGCTTTCTGAGGATTATATGCAACAGATATTATATGCAAGACAGAATAACCCACAATATAGGGCATTTGCAGGCACTGTATGGTCAAATGGTAAAATTGATACTTCTCATAGAAAGAATTTTTCACGGATAGGGTTGTTGCAAAAACCTATTGAAGTTGACGCATACAATAAGCCATATTTTGCTTGTGATGCAGCTTCTTTTTGCGGTATGCTTGTAGATATGGAGATTATTCGGCTGGTGGGTGTGCCCCATGCAGAATATTTTATTTGGCAGGATGATGCGGAATATTCTTTGCGTATAAAAAAGCATACATTGTTTTTGAATGTGACGGAAGCAAAGCTAACGCACAGAACAAATCCTCCTCAGTTAAGTGGGAAAAGGCGGTACGATTGGAGAGAGTACTATGCAGTGAGGAATAGAATATTAATGGTTCGAGAGCATGGAAATATATGTGATAGAATTGTTAATAGCATAGATTTGTTTATTCATGTAGTATTTCGGAATTGGTTATTTGGTTTATTAAAGAAAGATAATTATAATTGGGAATATGAGAAATATCTTGTGAAAGAAGCAATTACAAATGCAAATAGCAGTAGTCTACAAAATATTATTATAAAACGAAAAGAATAGTATTGGAATTATTTTACACGCCGGTATCCTCACAGATTTCGCTCTACTGTAGGAAAACAGTTTCTTTTACCAGCAACGGAGGTAAAAGGAATGAATAAAGAAATAGGACAGGAGACGTATGCGGAGTACTTATTCCAAAAAGAACTGGCTGAAAACACCAAAAAGGTCTATATCAAACAGGCAGAGTTGTTTTTGGAATTCATGGGGGGACGGCATGTTACAAAAAAGGAAACCATAACCTATAAGCAAAAATTGCTGGCGGACGGAAAAAGCCCTGCCAGCACAAATTTGTATATTACGGCAGTGAACAGCTATCTACAGTATGCAGGATTGCAAGACTGTTGTATTAAGACGGCAAGAATACAGAAGAAACAATGTCCGGATAATATTATTAGTCCAAAGGAGTACCAAAGAATGCTTACATATGCGAAGGAGTACGGCAAGAAGAAATACTATTGTATTATGAGGACGTTGGCATCAACGGGAATTCGCGTGAGCGAGCTTTCCGGATGCACGATAGAAGCACTTTCGGCGGGGAAATTTACCATATGCAGCAAAGGAAAAACAAGAGAGATATACCTTCCAGACAGATTAATTGCTGAACTTCGAGATTATTGCAAACAAGAGGGGATTGTATCTGGCGTGATTTTCCGCGGTACTGGCAGCAGACCGATTTGTAGGAGCGCTGTCTACAAAATGCTGGTGCATATAGCAGATATGGAAGGTATCCCGAAAGAAAAAGTGCATCCGCACAGCTTTCGGCATTTGTTTGCGATAACATATTTGCGGCAGTATTCTGATTTATCGGAACTGGCAGATATTTTAGGGCATTCTAGTCTGGAAACAACGAGAATCTATACAAGAACTACGGCAGAGGAACGGCGTAAGAGAATGGACGAGCTCAAGTTTTAAGATAATCATTTTACGGATAAGCCGCACTGTTGGAAATAACAGTGGACACATAAAGATTTGAATATGTGGTAAATAGAAACTGTTTTTGCAGTATGGAATGGTTCAATAATTCTTGAGTCATTCTTAGACAGAAAGGTAAAACTCAACATAATACGATATTATGCGTAAAATGTCAATATCTTATTGACAAAAAAATAAAAAAATATTTGAAATAGAATCACGATACCGGAGGGCAGCCCTGTTTTGTTGGGGCTGTCTTTTTTGTGCTTTTTTGAAGCTTTAGGAACTGTTCAGAAATTATTTGTGACAAGTAATTGTCATAAGTAATTTTTGAACAATTCTTTAGAAAAGCAGCATTGGATGTGCTTTAAATACAGCAAAGTAGTATCAACATAATATCGTATTATGGATAAAGACGGATATCTTGGAAACAAATTATACTGTTTAACAGTTAAAATTTTCAAGTAACCTGACTACATAACGCCAGCCATATACATTTAACCAATGCAATACGGTAAATTCTGGCGTTATGTAGTATAAAATCAAATAACGAAAAGGAGTGTGGTTAGAATGAATTTAGATTTTCATTATTATGGAACGTATTGTGCTGCTAGGCTGGCAGGATATGAACGTGCGCAGGCAGTGGAGATTGCCTATTATGCACAGTTTGTGGACGAGTGTTCGGAAACGCTTTTAAGAAGCATTCCGATAGAATCAAGCCGTTTAGTACCAACAGTGCAATCTGACAAGGAAATGAGCAGCCAATTGTTAGATCCGCATGAATATACCCCACAGGAATTAAAGAAAGTGTGTGAAATTTGGAGTCCTTTCCATTTCCTTCCCGGAAATACAGATGATCATATTTCTGATTCTAGGCTGAATAGAATACAGGCAATCGAGCTGCGGCGGCTGTGTCAGACCGACAGCCCACTGGTCGAGAGAATTGTGGAGAATGCAAAGGTAAATGGTTCTTTGGCAGCAATTGGTATGACAATGCATATTTTGGCAGATACATGGGCGCATTGTTATTTTGCAGGAATACCAGCAAAGTACATAAATGATGCAACGGGCGATGTCTTTGAGTTAAGCGGTGGCAAACGGACAAAACTGACGTTTATGTATGATCCGATATTCCCTGACAATTTGTCGAAAAATCATTATTCCTGCTCACCGATAAATCCCATTCGGGATCGCAGTATTGTATATTTAGGGCATGGCAGAATGGGGCATCTTCCGGATTATGGCTTTATGAAATATGCTTATTGTCCTGTTTGGCGGGATGGTCAGGAATTAATAAAAGATAATCCACAGTTTTTCTTAAATGCATTTTGTCAGATGATTACAGCAATGCAGTATATCCGCGGCAGTATTGCAAGTTTTCATACAGGCGTGTATGCACAGCTTGGAAATGTAACAGAGCAGCAGATAAAAAATATTATTCAAACAAGAAAAATAGAATCCAGTGCAGAGTGGCAGGCGTTTATTGCTGACGGACTTAGCGGTGAGGACAGCAGAGAAGGTGCAATTCCTGTATTTCAAGCACAGCAATGCATTTCGCAGTATCTGGCAGCGCAGAATAAGGAAGCAACAGGATTAGTCCAATTTTTGGATGCAGCCAAAGCGCATGTAATAGAGGTGAATCGTGCTGCAGGCGCATATCCTGTAGTTTATACTTCTTAACAGTTAAAATTTCTGAGTAACCTGACTACATAACGCCAGCCATATACATTTAACCAGAGCAGTACGGTAAATTCTGGCGTTATGTAGTATTTCGGTGGTTATAAATTGCATCAATTTTTTAGAGAAATTCTGATAAATACAGAAAATTAGTAAGGCTGTGCGAGCGATTTTTAATAGTCGGAGTAATAGTATAAAAGATGAAGTTATGCTGAATACCGAGAAACTTTGCAGTTTTGGAAAGCTGGATCGCTAATAGTAGAAGTATCTCAAAGTTATTGTTTGCAAATGTTATATTGCATAGCAAAAAACTTTGCCATGTAATATAGAAAGGAATGGTAAAACATATGGAAATAATAGAAATCATTTTAACGAATAATCCCTGCTATCGGGCAGGAAAGAAAATCGCAGTAAAGGGTTTAATGCTGCACAGTGTAGGCTGTCCGCAGCCCTCGGCAGAAACGTTTGTGAAAAAGTGGAATACACCAGAGGCTTCTAGGGCGTGTGTCCATGCTTTTATTGATGGAAATACTGGAAAAGTATATCAAACGCTCCCATGGGAGCATCGGGCATGGCATTGTGGCGGCAATGCAAACAGTACACATATTGGTGTAGAAATGTGCGAGCCTGCCTGCATTCATTACACAGGCGGTGCTTCCTTTACCTGCACAGACGAACAGGCGGCATTGGCAGTTGTTCAGCGCACTTACAATACAGCAGTGGAACTGTTTGCTTTTCTTTGCAAAAAGTTTGGGTTAAATCCGTTGGAGGATGGTGTGATTATCAGTCACAAGGAAGGGCATAAAAGGGGACTTGCCTCTGGGCATGGCGATCCAGAACATCTTTGGAGTGGTATAAAATGCGGTTATACAATGGACGGATTTCGTAAAGAGATTGCAAATACAATAGCAAATGCAGCAGAAATAGCAGCAAGGGCAAATGTAAAAGCAGAAGCAACGGCTAATAATAATACAGTAATACAAGCAGTCAGCAGCAGTTTTCAAGCAGGAGTGGTTCAGACAAGTGATTTATTCCAAGCAGGCAGTATCGTTGCGCTTACGGCAGACGCTGTATATTATACGGGCAAAGCAATGCCCGATTGGGTAAAGAATGATCGCTGGATTATCCGTTCTATAAGCGGCGACCGTGCTGTACTTGGTAAAAATATAGCTGCGACCCATGAAATTAACAGCCCAGTACATATAAAGTATTTAAAGACAGCAGACAATAAAGCACTTAATATGCCGCCAGCGCCTTCGTTAAACAACAAAGCACCAGAAATATCGCCGCCAGCGCTTTCGTTAAACAACAAAGCACCAGAAATGCCGCCGCCAGCACCTTTATTTAACAGTAAAGCACCAGAAGGGGCGACTGCGAAGAATACAGGTGAAATGGAAGTGTCGGAGAAGGGCGTTGCACTAATAGCGAAATATGAGGGATGCCGATTGGAGGCATATAAATGTCCTGCTGGTGTATGGACAATTGGCTATGGTCATACGGCTGGGGTAAAGCAGGGGGATAAACTGCCTTCTCAAGAAGCAGCAAAAACGCTTTTAAAGCGGGATTTAAAGAAGTACAGCGGTTATGTCAATGATTGCATAAAAAAAGAAATTCTGATATTTAAGCCAAATCAAAATCAGTTTGATGCGCTTACAAGCTTTTGCTACAACTGTGGCAATGGTACTTTGCAGAAACTGATAAAGGATCGTGATGCAGCTACAATTGCGGACAAGATGCTTCTTTACAATAAGGGGGGCGGAAAAGCTCTTGCAGGATTAGCACGCCGCAGAGAAGAAGAACGTGCATTATTTTTAAGTTAGGGAAGGAGGCAGAGGCATGGATATGGATAGAGATGATTCAGATTATTATTATGACGAGGAGGATGGGTTTAATGCAGGATATCAGGATAGCGAATTTATTCCATTAGACGATTTGGTATATGCCCCGCTACACGCACTTGCAAGTTCCAATGATCAGTTACGAGCACAGGTGGTGGCAGCAATTCGCAGCATGGGAAGCATAAAGCAGAATGGAACAGAGGAAACCGTTCGACTAAACAATCTGAATATTGCTTATGATCAGGTGCGTCAGGAGGGAGAGGATGGCTACAGCGTGGACAACCTTCAGATGCAGGTGCCTCTGCTTTCGATTATACCAATGACCAACTTGAATGTTGAACGGGCAGAAATTGATTTTTCTACTGAAGTAAAAGCAGAAACGGGAGAAAATGGGATATGCCGTATACTGGCACGCATATGCTCGCCGGAACAGCGGGAAAGTGATTTTCTCCCACGGGTTGGATATAAGTTAAAAATTAAATCCTTGCCTGCAACGGAAGGTATGCTGCGTCTTAGTGATATGTTAAGCACAAACCAGATTGCAAAAAAGATAGAATCTACTCCGGTGGCAATTGATGGAAATTTAGGTTCGGACGAGCAGAAAAATACTTGGCAGGAGGTAACAAAACTGAAAGCCAAGATTAAGAAGTTGAAACAGCTTTATCAGAAGATATCGGATATGATAACAGAACAGGAACGGCTAGAGCAGATTAGCAGAGAAGCGTTTGCAGAACAGACATTTGATTTCGATAAGGATAAATATTTAATGGCACAGTCTAATATTGCTAATCGCATTATGGAATACCAAGAAAAAATTATGAACCGAGAGATTGAGTTCGGATTGAATAAGGATTTTGGTTAAGTTTAAATTTTCGATAAATAAAAAATGGGGCAAGCCTAGGAATGTTTCGTTTAGGAGGGATATTTTGGGTAGGAAAAAGGCTGAGGAGAGGGAAGTGCAAAGAAGGGAATTAGAGCAGCAGATAAAAGCGCACACGCAGGAAATGGCTTGGGAGATAAACTGGCGTTTGCTATGCGGTAAAAAAACAGGCACTTCAACAGAGGAAGCACAGACGCTTTGGAAGCTTTTGTATCTTGTAGGACAAGAAAAATTATGGACAGAACTTTGTATGGCAGGACAGACGCTGTGGGTGGAGGAAGTGGAGCTTACGGCAATTTCCTATCCAAAGGAACACCTTGGATTTGCAGCAAATTTAAAAAGGATATTCGACAAATTTTTTACATATATCAGCAGGCTCTTTAAGAAAAAGGGCAAAAAGGGTAAAAAGTACCCAAATTTCATTCGGTAATGCAAAACATTACAAATATATAAAAAGAAAGAAGGGATTTTTATGGCAATCGCAGAACAATTTGCCGGACTAAGAATGGATCAATTGATCGGAGGCCCATTAAGTGCAGCAGCAGATGCCAGCACACAGCTTGCCAATTCTACAGCGGATTTTATTAACAGCGTGGGATTTGACAACACAGGGAAGGTGCGTACTGTAGCTTTTGCTTATCAGAAGCGCAGCGCCAATGAAGACGGAACAAGCAACTTGGATGAAATGAAAGTCGATGTTCCTCTTTTGGCAATTGTACCGATTCCCAACTTGCAAGTGGACGAGGTAAATATTCTGTTTGACATGGAAGTAAAGCAGAGTGAGAAACAAGAGTCATCGCTGGATGTTGGAGCAAGTTTAAGTGGTTCAGCACGTATTGGTTTAATTAAAATCAACGTTTCTGGAAGCGTCAGCGCACACCAGTCCAACACCAGAAGTTCCGACAATTCCGCAAAGTATCATGTGGATGTACGCGCTACAAATCACGGGACACCAGAGGGGCTTGCGCGTGTGCTGGATATGATGGCGGCAAATGTAGCACCAGCATTGGTTGGAAGCACATTAAAAGACGGCAATGGACAGACTTTATCCGAACAGGCGCGAGTAAAGGCAGAACGTTTAAGGGCTTTGCGCCAAGATATCAGCCAAATTGAATCGCGTTTAAATGCGGCAAGACAGGGGCTGGATACCCATATCGGGCAGTTAAAGAAGCTGGCAACAACCCAAATGAATGTTTATCAGGGAGAAATGACACGCACAATCGGCAAGCTGGATGATGACAAAAAGGAGAATGCGGCAACCATTGAGAAGTATAATCAGGCAATGGAGGAAGTAAGTCAGAGTTGGAATATATTCCAAAATCAAGCAGCAGACCTTGTGAAGCTGGTAAAAGACAGCAAAGATGAGGGCACACAGGCAGACGGTGTATCAGACTTGTTTGGATTAAAAGCGCTAAAGGACAATGCCAGTGATAAGTATGCTTCCGGTGAAAGCTGTTATGATGCAATTTCTGCTTCTCAGAAAAAAGCAGTAGAAGCACAGAAAAAAGTTGACGACATCGAAGATGAACTTTTTAAGAAAAAGGCAGAATACAGCGATGCCATAGCAGGAAAGAACACAGTTACGCCATAGATACAAGCAAGATATAAAGGGAAAGGAAGGGAAGTTTAAAAGTAAACTTTCGTAACAGTTCAGGTAGGGGTTGTCGCAATAAGCTTTGATTATACAAGATATAGTGCAAAATACAATACAGCATTACGATATCTTGTATCTGCTTCCCTTAATGCGACAGCCCCGTAATAAAATGTAGTGGTTGGAGGTATCCAGCCCATCGCGAAGCGATTTCCAATGGCTGGATACGTAACAGCTCAATGGGTTATCTGAACTGTTACAAACTTTCAAATATTGATTGGTATGTGTGCTAAAGCACGCAGGGGGGATAGAAATGAACAGGGAGGAGAAATCCACCCTGACAGATATCCGATATATTAAGCTAGTTCCGGTGGGGAGCGTAAATCCCAATAATCCCCTTTCGGATCAGTCCAGACAGGAGCAGGTGGAACTGCTGAATCGCTGCCTAAACGACTATCCGAAAGGGATTATTATAGGAAAGGATATTACAATCGGAAGATATCTGATCGGGGAACATGAACTTACCATGGAAAAAATTACCTATCATATAGGATTTACCAGAAAACCTATGTGGGAATCGGATGGTTCTTAAATATTGCCAGACACAAAATTTATTAAAAACAGAATGGAAATGGAGGAGCAGCATAATGAAAATACATTCTCAAAAAGAATTGACAACATTACAGCTACAGGTTGAGGGGCGTCTGGATACCACGACTGCACCGCAGTTAGAGGAGGCGCTGGGAAGCAATCTTATCGGCATTACGAAGCTTATCATAGACTTTACAACATTAGATTATATTTCCTCGGCAGGACTGCGTGTGCTGCTGACAGCACATAAAACCATGATAAAACAGGATGGGCAAATGGTAATCCGCGGCGCAAATGCGGAAGTGCAGGAGGTATTTCTGATTACAGGATTTTCGGAAATCTTAAATATTGAGTAGAATCAATTCCTTTATATTCAAGCAGAAGGAGATGGATATGAACAAAAGTTTGACATTAAAAAACCATCAAAATCAGTCCTTAAATTTTACTTTGCGGCTATATCAGGAAGGGGATGAACAGGGCATGATTGCCTGTATCCTTGATGAATATGGTGATACCTATTTTAAAAGAGATTTTTATAATGTTGATTTATTGGAAAAAGCGGCAAAGGAAGGCAGAATTACATTTTTAGTAGCAGAAACAGAAGATAATGATATTGCCGGAATGCTGATTTTAAAACAATTTTATCCCAAAGAAGCAATGTGTGAGATTGCATCCCAGATATTTAGGAAGAAATATCGTGGATATGGGTTGGCAATGCCGTTTTTTATGTATGGAATGGAAGTTTTAATGTCAAAGTTTTATTCTGCGGCGTTTTGCCTTCCTGTGCTGTTTCATAATATCACACAGCGTCTGCTGTACCGTTTGGGGCTGTGCGCAACAGGGCTGGTAATCAATGTATTTGATATGGATAAAATCTCACATTCTTACACAAACGGAAGGAATAACAAACATTCTCAAGGGATTCAGGTGCGCGCGCTCTGGAAAACAGATGCCGGAGTATTGTATATACCCAAAGAACATCAAACCTTCTGTCAGGCAGTTTACAAGCGTTTGGGGGTTGACTTCTGCATTGCAGAGCCTACAGATCCTTTTCCGAAACAGAATAGAAAAATTGTGCCGTTTCATGCAGTTTATGTACAGCCGGAAAATACCGATTTTAACTGGAAAAACGATGAAATACAGCAAAGCTTGGAAATCTATATTTATCAAGTGGGAAAGGATTTCAAACAGCAAATCAGCCAGCTTCACAGCCAGATTCCGCTAAAGGGGAAACAGACAGCAAATATTTTCTTAAATATCAATGATGTTTATGCAGTGTGGGCATATGAACTGCTTCAGGAAATGGGATATTTTTTTACAGGATTAAAACCTTTGTGCAGTGGGCAAGAATACATGGTACTGCATCATTGCGGCGATGTGGAGATTTATTTTAATGACTATATTGTTAGTGATGAATTTGTCGTGATTGTCGACTATATAAAAAAATGTTATGAGAATCGCTGTAAATTCGTTTTTTAAAATATTTTTGAAATTGTAGAGAATGCAAAAGGGGATAATAGTGTATGAAAAAGACGGTTCAAAAACAATCTATTGGCAGTAAGGTGAGAAAACTTTTGCTAAAGTCCGTGTGTATTACAATTCTGTTAGTTGGCGGTATCAGTATGGCAAGTCTGTATTCTGTTAGGCAGATTTCTACAGAAAATAGCCGGAAACTTGGGCAGACGGCAGCCGATGACGCAGAGACAGCACTGGAAGAGCAGGCAGCAAATAACCTGCAGGATATCGCAGTTGAAAAAGCAGCTTATATTGAAGAAAAATTTGCCGCAGTGGAAGCGTATGTACTTGGAATTGCGGCACAGGCAGAAGCAATTTATCAGAATCCGCAGCAGTATCCAGACAGAGAAGTCGCGCCTCCTGTTCCGGATTCCACTAAATTGGCGGCACAGCTTTTGCAGTCGGAATCGCTTGATACAGCAATGGAGGACGATACGCCAGAACGTGCAGAATTGTTGAAACTTGGAAATATTCAAGATTTGTTGGTACAGTACAATGCGCAGAATAATATGGTGTCTTCTACATACCTTGCAACGGAAAGTGGCTGGATGATACAGGCAGATTATATTGCATTTAGCAAATATAAAAATACGCAGTCACTTCTGCCGTATGAAGCATCCAGCAGACAGTGGTACAGCCGTGCAAAAGAAGTGTCTTCTGGAGAAGTAGTTTATACGGATGTGCTTCGTGATATCAATGAAGGCGGCGACTGCATTGTCTGCGCCAGCCCTGTTTATTACAATAATGCAGTGGTGGCAGTTGCAGGTGTAGGATCATATCTGGAAACGGTAAACAATGCCGTATTAAATACCAGTATAGGAGAAGCAGGATATGCTTTTTTGGTCAATCAAAAAGGTCAAGTTATGGTGTCAGGAAAAGCAGACGGGGAAACGGCGGCATATGCTGAGCAGGATAGGGACTTGCGTAAAAGTGAAAATGTGGAGTTGGCAGCCGCTGTGTCAGATATGGTATTTGGGGAAAGCAGCTCTGTTATGATAACACTTGACGGAAGAGAAGTTTATCTTGCCTATGCACCACTGCGCAGGCTGGGGTGGAGTTTTGCAACGGTAATTGATGTTGCAGAAGTCCTTGAACCGGCAAAAGAAAGCCAGCAGATGATACTTTCTCTAACAGAAAATGCAGCGGTAAGGCAACACGCGGAAATTCGGAAAATGCAGATATTCTTTGTGGGAATATTCGCGGCGGCAATGCTGTTTATCAGCCTGTTTGGGACATTATTTTCTAAAAGAATTACAGAGCCAATCCGCTGCTTAACACAGGAAGTGACCAAAATAGACGGCGGAAACCTTGATTGTCGGATACAGCTTGCAACAGGAGATGAAGTAGAGGATTTAGGCAACGCATTTAATAGTATGACAGCACAGATACAACAATATATTGCAAATTTTGCGGTTATAACAGGCGAAAAAGAGCGTATCCGTACAGAAATTCAGCTTGCATCAAAATTACAGAAGGATATGCTTCCCAAGGTGGAAGGCGTTTTTGCAAATTGCAGAGAATTTTCCCTAGCAGCGTCAATGGTACCAGCAAAAGGGATTGGTGGAGATTTTTATGACTTTTTTCTATTGGACGAAAATCATCTTGTACTGGTAATGGCAGATGTTTCTGGCAAAGGCATACCAGCAGCACTGTTTATGGTTGAGGCAAAAACGATTATCCGCGGGCATATTACTGCCAATGTACCTTTGGAACAGGCAGTAAAAGAAATTAATAACAGCCTGTGTGCCAACAATGAGAATGGAATGTTTGTAACGGCATGGATCGGCGTTTTGACCCTGTCTACAGGTGAACTCTATTTTGTCAATGCCGGACACTGCCATCCGCTGATAATACATAGTGACGGCAACAGCGCATACAATACTGCGATTGGCGGCTTGGTACTGGCAGGGATAGAGGAAACTGCTTATCATCAAGCAAAAATATGCCTGTGCAAAAATGATACACTTTTACTCTATACCGACGGTGTAACCGAAGCCACCAGCAAGGATAAAGTATTATATGGAGAAAAACGCTTAAAAAGTGCCGCAGAATCCAAGATACTTCCCGATATGGACAATCCGTTACCCGAAGAACTGTTGAAAAAATTATGGATGGATGTAGATCATTTCCAAAAAGAAACCGAGCAGTTTGACGATATAACCATGCTTGCGCTTACGTATCGCAACAACGGATTTCGCAAAAAAACGGCTAAAGCAGAAATAAAGTGTATTCAGGAATTTGCGGCATTTATTGATGCAGTGTTAAATGAGAATAAAATAACCGAAAATCAGATTGCCAATAAGCAGGAAACTAAATCACAGGAAGAAAAGAAACAAAGAAAGCAAATTTCCAAGAAGACGGCAGTAAAAATTCAAATGGCGGCAGATGAGATTCTTTCTAATATTTGTAAATATAGCAGGGCTGATATGCTAACAATGGGGATTTGCGTTGATCAAGAAAAGGCGGAGATTATTCTATATTTTGAAGATAACGGAGTTCTATACAATCCGCTGGAGAAACCCGATCCCAATATCGAAGAACTGCTGGAAAAATCGACGCCTGGAGGACTTGGTATTTATCTTGTCAAGAAACGTATGGACAGTCTGGAATACGAATATACAGGCGGCAAAAACCGCTTGACAGTAAGGAAAGCAATAGAATAAGAGAGGAAAAGAGGATATTAAAAATGCTGTTTATTACATATGGCTGTATGGTTTTAGCAGTGATGCTGCTTATGATAATAATAGGGGTATCTATGAGAGTGCTTCTGCGATAGTAACAGGTATAAGGGTTGCATTCTAAGGTAAAAAGAGGAATAAGTGTACGTACTGATTCCTCTTTTTTGCCTGATATTATGCAGTTTTCTAATTAGCCAAAATATCTCTTTAACAAGCCCTCAAATGCTTTTCCATGTCTAGCTTCATCTCTAGCCATCTCATGCACAGTGTCATGAATTGCATCCAGATTAGCAGCCTTTGCACGCTTTGCAAGGTCAAACTTGCCAGCCGTAGCGCCGTTCTCCGCTTCGACACGCATTTCGAGATTCTTCTTAGTAGAGTCTGTTACAACTTCACCCAAAAGTTCTGCAAATTTAGCAGCGTGCTCTGCCTCTTCCCAAGCAGCCTTCTCCCAGTAAAGTCCAATTTCTGGATATCCTTCTCTATGAGCCACTCTAGCCATTGCAAGATACATTCCAACTTCTGTACACTCGCCGTTAAAGTTTGCTCTTAAATCAGCCATAATATCCTCGCTGGATCCCTGTGCGACACCAACTACGTGTTCTGCTGCCCAGCTTCTCTCACCGCTTTGTGCAGTAAATTTTTCAGCCGGTGCGCCGCACTGTGGGCACTTCTCCGGTGCTGCATCGCCCTCGTAAACATAACCGCAGACATTACATACAAATTTCATGATTTCATTCCTCCTTTGGATTATCGAATTTCACACAACCATTCATCACTGCTTATTTTCCTGTTTCGTAAGGCACTTTTTACACAAGCCGCAGAAGTAAAGTTTATGTCCTTGGATTAATCCGTCAAAATGCTTAGAAGCCTCTGCATCAATATAGGAAACATCGCCCATTGGCAGATCGATAACACTGTCGCATTTGGTGCATACAAAATGCTGATGTGGGCTTGTATCGTAGTCAAAATGATCAATACCCAAGCTGCCAAACTGCAGTTTCGAGATAACGCCGGCTTCCGCAAGTTGGTTTAAATTGCGATAAACTGTTCCAAGGCTGATGCGCGGATAATCCTTTTTCACATAAGCATATACTAATTCTGCGCTAGGATGATCTTTGCGGGATTGTAGAAAGGAGAGAATTGCAGCCCTTTGCCGGCTGAATTTCATAAGCATTATGTATCCCACCTTTCTCCGAAAAAATATACACTATCCTATAAAAACAGAACGAAATAAACTAGTAATGATTATCATTATTATAATAATGATCATGTACTTTGTCAATGAGGAAATGGAAATTTTAGGAAAATCATAAAATAGAATGGTATATTCCATAAAAATTCAATTAATTTACTTGTAACACTCTATATTTCTGAGAAATGTATGATATACTTATCTCAATAATATATACTGGTGGGCACTTAAATTTGCCAATCACACTGACTCACGAGTGTAATTACCTTGAATAATCTGGTAAAATCTGTCGCTCGTGCGTATGAAAAAGGCGGAAAAAATCGTATATTTCAAACAGTATGATTAGAACAGTACAGTTAGAAAGGAATCAAGGCATGAAACTGAAAAACAAAATGATGGTTCTGTTCCTGACCATAATCTTAGTGCCGCTGATTTTTGCCATTGCTGCGTTCCTTGGATTCGGATATCATGAGAATATTGATATTCTGCATGAATTGACGAAAGAGGATATTATGCTGGGCGCAATAATCAATAAGCGTTTTCTAAGTTTTCTGGCAATCGCAATGATCGTGATTTTAATTTTGACCAGCGCGATTATTACGATGTGGGTAAACAATGATATTTATAGACCCATTAAGGAACTAAGCTATGCAATGCAGCGTATTGCGGGAGGTGATTTTGATTACAGACTTTCCGGAGCAGGGGAAAGTGAGATTGGGCAGCTTTATGGCAACTATGAACAGATGCGCCTGCAGTTAAAAGAAAATGCGGAAGAAAAGTTCGAGAATGAGAAAAAGTCGAAAGAACTTGTCAGCAATATTTCGCATGATTTAAAGACGCCGATTACCTCGATTAAAGGATACGTGGAGGGCATTATGGACGGCGTAGCGGATACTCCCGAAAAGATGGATAAATACATTAAAACCATTTACAACAAGGCAAATGATATGGATGTGCTAATCAATGAACTGACAACGTACTCCGGCATTGATTCCAACAAAATTCCATATCACTTTCATATATTAAATATATCCGATTATTTTTCGGACTGTATTGAAGAGGTCGGGCTTGACCTTGAGCAGAAAAATATCCATCTAAACTATACGAATCTTGTGTCGGCGGATACTTGTATTGTCGCAGATCCAGAACAGCTAAAAAAGGTAATTAATAACATTATCAGCAACAGTGTTAAATATATGGGGCATGACAACGGTGAAATTGATATTCGTATTCTTGACGAAACAGAGTCGGTAAAGATTGAAATTGAAGACAATGGTAAAGGTATCGCTGCAAAGGATATTGGAAATATATTCGAGCGCTTTTACAGAACCGATTCCTCCAGAAATTCTTTGCAGGGTGGCAGTGGCATCGGACTTAGCATTGTGAAAAAAATTATTGAGGATCATGGTGGTTATGTCTGGGCGACCAGCCGAGAGGGAGAGGGCACCTGTATGCATTTCGTAATCAGGAAATACTCGGAAAAAAATGATGATGTCATTATATAAAGATAGGAAAATTATAAATATTTTATACTGCATAACGCCAGAATTTACCGTACGGCACTGGTTAAACGTATATGGCTGGCGTTATGTAGTCAGGTTACTCGGAAATTTTAACTGTTAAGCAGTATAAATAAGGAAAGGATTTGTATATGAGCAGAATATTAATTGTTGAAGACGAAGAAGCGATTGCAGAGTTGGAGAAAGATTATCTGGAGTTAAATGATTTTGAGGTAATTATCGAAAATAGCGGGGACACGGGACTTGCGACGGCACTGGCAGAAAATTTTGATTTGATTATTTTGGATTTAATGCTTCCGGGCATTGACGGTTTTGAAATCTGTAAACGCATTCGTGAGGACAAAAATGTGCCGATACTAATGGTATCTGCCAAAAAGGATGATATCGACAAAATTAGAGGTCTTGGTTTGGGCGCAGATGATTACCTGACAAAACCGTTTAGCCCAAGTGAGCTGGTGGCGCGTGTTAAGGCGCATATGGCGCGTTATAATAGGCTGGTTGGCAGTTTGGCGAAAGAAAATGATATTGTGGAAATCCGCGGAATCCGCATTGATAAAACGGCGCGCAGAGTATTTGTTGACGGTGTGGAGAAAACATTTACCACCAAGGAATTTGACCTTTTGACATTTCTTGCCGAAAATCCCAACCATGTGTATACAAAGGAGGAGATTTTTCGAGAAATATGGGATATGGATTCCATCGGCGATATTGCAACTGTTACCGTGCATATTAAGAAAATTCGTGAAAAAATTGAAACAGATACCTCAAAGCCACAATATATTGAAACAATCTGGGGTGTTGGATATCGTTTTAAATTATAATATTGAAACCTTGTTAGAATTAGGAATTTTTTCAAAGGCATAGGAACAGCGAAAATGGATAAAATGATATTGTACGAAGATGATGCGTTGCTTGTCGTGCATAAACCTGCTGGAATCGCTACGGAATCGGCGCGTATTGGGCAGGCGGATATTGTTTCCCAGTTAAGAAACGAAAGGAAACGCAAAGGGCAGGACACCTATATTGGTGTTGTGCACCGTTTGGATCAGCCGGTAGAGGGACTTCTTGTATTTGCCAAGAATGCGGCGACTACGAAAGCGTTAAGTCTTGCTCTTCAAAATGGAAAAGTAACGAAACGTTATGCGGCGCTTGTTGCAGGCATTCCAAGTGAAAATAGCGGTGTATGCAGTGATTATCTATGGAAAGACAGCCGCACAAATTTATCGCGTATTGTTGCCAAGGAAACCAAAGGGGCAAAAAAGGCAGAACTTCGCTGGCAGCTTTGTCAAGCGTTTCCACAGAAGGGCTTTTCATTGGTAGAGGTGGAATTATTTACCGGACGGCATCATCAGATTCGAGTGCAGATGGCAGCCGCAGGAATGCCGCTGCTAGGAGATAGGAAGTATGGCACAAGCAGTGCAAATGCGCTTGCAGAATGCATGGGGCTGGAATATACTGCACTGATTGCAGATAAACTTTCACTTGTGCATCCGCGTACAGGTGAGATTTTAAATTTTTGCATTGATTTTCCACAGAAATGGAATATTTGTTCTAAAATTGAAAAAGTGAAAATAATTTAATAATAATCTGACAATAATGAACACGTACTAGGAGTTGACACATTTTTCACAAACAAGTATAATAATAGTACAAAATACTTCAGTCACAGTTTTATTCAGTTACAATTTATACTGGTGAGCACTTAAATTTGCCAATAACGCCGACTCACGAGCATAATTATTTTAAGTGATTTGGTAAAATTTATCGCTCGTGAGTATATTTAGAAGGCCTTGTATTTTGCAAAAACTCGGTAAAAGGGGAGTACTTAAAGGAGGCCATTAAATTGAGTAAAGATGGAATGCAGAATTGGACAAATTATTTGGAACTGATGCGGAACCGTTTACTGCTTGTTACGGATATTGACAGCCTGATAACCGTGCTTGCAGATGTCCGGAATATTCCGGTTGCATTGTCAACGGTTGAGGATGTGACGGACGGAACAGGGTTGAATATGTCTTTATCCGTGATTTGTTCAGAGGTAAAAGTGGCAGGCAGGGTAATGTGCCTTGTAAGCGATGATATGTTTACCTCCGTCCAATTGAATCTTGATACTGTGAAAACAGTTTATTCAAAGATTTCAGTGGATGGCAAGGGCGTAGTTATGAAGTTAACGATTAAAAACGGGGCAGAGTTCCTGCTGATGTTCCACACAGAATTTGTGGAGGAGGAAATGCCATAAACCGTCATATGAATACGAAAAACCATAGGAAGCTGTAACAATAGGCTGGTGAAGGAGAAATCAATTGTTACGGTTTCCTTTTTTTATTGCAATCGCCATGGAATAAGCATATAATAGAAAAAGATAATAGTACATTATCTAGGTGAAATTGTGCGGCGGCAGAGTTATTAGCGGTTGTGCAATGGTTGCAGCATCACAGACAGGGGGAGGTGCAGGGCGTGAAATACTATAAAAAAGCAGACTTAAAAGTGGAGTGTATCGTGTCAGACGAGGATTTTGAGTTCTTTGGCGTGTGCTTCGATGACATACTTGACAGAACAGAAGCAGGAATGCATTTTATAAAACGGGTAAAGGAATTGTGCGCTATGACACAGAATATCACATGGACAAATATTGCCTATACCCTGAATATTTCCATGCTGCCGGATGGCAGAGTATCCTTGGAATTTAGCGAATGCATTTCTGACTATATTACAAGCCTGAAACATTCTATGGCAATGGCGGATGAAGAAACATTAGATCCGCTGAAGGAGTTTATCCAGGCGCTTGAGGAGTCAGATGAGGAGCACGCCAGAAAGCTGGTAGCACGTTTTGAAAAAAGTGTGAAGAGATTTTCTAAGCCTGCAAAAAACGCAGACTAAGAAAATCTAAAGCTTCACACTGAAGAATCGCAAGTGCAGCGATTCTTCACGGATTGTTTGTGCCGCTGAGGCGGCATGACTGGAAGTGTGAAAAATATATCCCTGTAAGTGTGCAGAATAGGGAAAAAACATTCACTTTTCTGTGGTTCTGTGTTACACTATTTATATGCGCGAAACAATAAAATCAGTCGTTTGCATCGTGCATTCACACCGGTTGGACAAGCCGGAAGCAGAGAAAGGAGTCGTTTCAAATGAAAAAAAGCAACAAAGTATTTAAGTTTCTATTTGCAATGGTTTTGGGGATGTTGATTTCAGCATTTTCAATGGGCAGCTACACTGCACACGCAGAAGCGCAGCAGGCAGCCAGCGCAGAATTGGATCAGGAGCAGTCAGTGCCAGCAGAAGCGGATAACGCAGGCAGTGGAGCTTTTCTTATTATGGGCGGTATGCTTTTGATTATCCTTGCAGTAGTCATTACGGTTGTAGCATCTTTTGTTGTGACAGCACCAATAGTGGACGAAATTTAGGCAACAATATCGGAAGGTTATTAACAGTTTTTTATGGGGCGTATGGAGGTAGTACGCAATAGGTACGGGAATGAGCAAAATTACAGACAATTATAGGCAGCTTGCGGCAGGCATTGGGTTTGGCTATGACGAGCCGACCAAATGCATTTACGGACAGCGGAACGGATATGAGTATTTGATTTATGCATTTGATCAGCGTTATCCGTATCTGCTCCAGATTTCAACCTCGGCAAAGAGCATGGGGTGTGTTATCGGAAAGGAAGAAAGTAAACTTTTTACAAAAAGCGTAAAACCGGCGTCGGGATTGGTGCAGAAGGACAGCCTAATTACCGTCACCGCGAAGAATACACCAAAACAAGAAAGTCTGCGCGACAATATTAATTTTATTTTGGATGCGCTGTCGGCATTTTTAAACGAAAGAGCATTTACACCCTGCTGCCAGATTTGCGGCAGCCAGGTGCAGACAACAGGTTTTGCAGTACAGAAAGCATATATGCATCTTTGCCCAGAATGCGGTACAAGGCTGAAAAGCGATAATGAAGTGCGTTTCCAGTCTGATGAAAGAAAGAACGGAAATTTAATTGGCGGCATTGTTGGTGCGCTGCTGGGTGCTTTGCTTGGCATAGCATCTATGCTGCTGTTTAATCAAATGGGTTATGTAGCGTCTATTTCCGGTGTTATATTGGCAGTCTGCGTTGTAAAAGGTTTTGAACTGCTCGGTGGCAGACTCAATAAACTCGGAATCGCGATATGCTGCATTATTATGTTAATTATGCCATACATAGGAAACCGTTTAATCTGTGGCGTTGAACTTGCAAAAGTGCGGGGTTTTAATGTATTTGACGGATTTCAGGCAGTATCTGCGCAGTTAGCCTATGGGATGATAGATCGCGATGCGTATATGATGAATCTAGCAATGCTTTATTTATTTACTATAGTCGGAGCAGTGCCGACGATTATGAATATTGTTCGAAATACCAGTTTTACGAATCGTGTGTCACAGATTGGGCAGAGGATTGGATAATACAAAACAAAGGGGGTACTTTGAAACAAGAAGAAAATGCCCGAAAATGGGAAATAGTATGGCATTAAATAGGGTTTGCGTTATTATAGACGTCTTTGTGGAAGTGTTTTTGGAAGTATGGATATTTGTGCAGGCATATGGAAGCAGGCGAAAATGGGGCAAGGAAGTAGGAGCAGTAATAGCGGCAGGGCTGTTTTTATGGTTTAGTCATAATAGTATTGTAAGACCTGTTCTGCTCTCAACCAGTGATGCTATTTTTGATATCCCTATTTATACATTTGTATTGTGGATTATCACGG
The DNA here is from genome assembly GCA_009774395.1 of Lachnospiraceae bacterium. Lineage (GTDB taxonomy): Bacteria > Bacillota > Clostridia > Lachnospirales > Lachnospiraceae > COE1. The sequence continues at coordinate 16,744 of VSNQ01000033.1, read as the reverse complement.
GCAGCAGGATTGCTAGAATTTTTGCAAGGTGTTTTTTTTGTTTTTGGACTTATACATTAATAAAATTGCCAGTATTGGTTCTTAGTGGTTTAATATATGGAATGTCACTTTCAGAACACTTAATTGGAAATGTACATTCGTGGGCGATATTTAATGTGCAGGAAGGAAAATCTAATCGTTTGTCAGTATAAAAGATTCTTGATGAAGGTTGGTAATGCATAATTGTTATATGGATTGGTTTTCTTTTAGAATTTAAATGATTTGTTTGAGGGCGGAATCTAGGCAGATTCCGTCTTTTTGTATGCATAGATTCATACAAAGAAGGAAGTCGATAAGTTTTTTATTACTTGTTTATATTTTTAGCAATTCAAATTGAATGAAAATAAAAGTATAATAAATTTATCATATATGGTATGTAATAAGGGGATAATGATTTTTAATTGTTCAATTTTATGAAATAGTAAAAGTAATTAATGTAACTTTGAATTTTTTTGACATCATACTTATTGAGAAATTAGCAGAGCATATAATTCATCATAAGAGTACGATTGTGAATCAGTTGTGTATGGGAAAGGAGTTCCATAAGGTTACAGAACTGCTGATAAAGGGGACAGACAGCCATAATCACGGGCAGAAAGCAGTACGATGCAGGTTGGATAATGCGTCAGAAGAAAAGCAGCATGCAATGATAGAGGGAGATTCTTATGAATTTAGCGAATATCTGGAAAGACAAGAATGTGTAGATTGTAAAGAGGCTGCACAGTATTTTCAGCGGATGGGGATTCATTTGTTCTTGTGTTATTTGCTCCATGCTGGTGATATGCATTTTGAAAATATAATTGCTTTGAGAGCATTTCCGATGCTTATTGATGTAGAAACAATCCCCGGAATTTGTGCACCGATAGAAGTGTGTAGTGCAGAGGATAAAATAAAAGCAATTTTTGGAGAGTATGTTTTAAAGACCGGAATATTGCCAGTACCCATATGGAAAAACGATGAGAAAGGTGTTATTTTAAGTGCGCTGTGTGTGGAGGGGGACAGACGATCCTCTGTACGCCTGCCTGTTATCCGAAATGGAAAACATCCGAAATGTATGTGGAGTATGAATATGTAACACTTTCGTATAAGGGCAGTATTCCAATGCTTTTTGGAAAAGCAGTTAATCCGATTCAATATACGATGAACTGTGCAAGGGATTTGCAGGTGCATATAACTTGTATATGCAAAAAAGAGAAAACGCAGATTTGTTGATTTACCCATTATTTGAAACGGATATGCGGTATTTAACGATAAAAAGTATAATTTATTGTATGGCAACGCGGGGGCTGTGGTTATGCTAATGGAATTATATCAGACTACAAAAGAAACATACTATGCAGATCTTGCGGTTCTGATTGGGGACTGGTTGTGGGAGAGAGCCGAGGCGCAGAATGTTGGATATGGATGGCGTATCAGTGAAAACCGCGTCCCGTTAAACGGAATGGCTCATGGGAATAGTGGGTTTATTTATGCATATGCATATTTGCTGGAATATACACACGACTTTAAATATCAGGATATAATAGATAAATTAGTGGTATATGAAAACTCGCTCTTTGTAAGGGAATCAGGCAATTGGAAGGTGCTAAGGGATGAGCAACAAGATGTTTATCGAAATGCTTGGTGTTATGGTGCGGCAGGAATCTTGGTGTCACGGTTAAAACTATTGACGTGTAAGGAGTATAAAAAGAATTGTGCAATTCAACAGAATATTCAAGATGCCGTTAAGGTATTGTTTGAGTATTCGGAGCGGAAAGGATTGTGTCTTTGTCATGGAATGTGCGGGAATTATCGGATAATGAGAATGTATCAGCAATTCTGCAGATTAGATGTTAAGCAGAGCAAGCATATGGAATATTTAAAGAATAGAATTGTAGAATCAATAGTAAATGGAAAAATGCTTCCATAAGACCGTAATATGGTGGGACTTACGACAGGATTGTCAGAAATTGGAATTTGCTTGGTGGATATCTTAGAAGATGAGATATAAGATAAGGGTTTTAAAGACTATTATAAGATGATTGTTGAAAAGTATCTGAAAAAAGGCTATAATGAAATGGATTTAAAGGAAAATGGGTGCTCTGGTAGGGAATACACAATTTCTTGAAAAGTGTCCAATGGATATTTGGAATGAGGTTAAAGAGTTGATTATTAGTTTTTTATAAGCCTGTATAAGTAACGAAGGAGGATAATATGGGAAATTTGCTGAAAGCCGAGCTTTTTAAACTTCGTAAGTCATTTCATTATAAATTATTACTGCTTTTCCCATTTGGAATTGGGCTGATATTTGGCGGATTGATTTATTATTATGATTCGCAGACTGTAGGTATGCGAATGTTTTCAGTATGGGGAACTGGTACGCTGTATAATGCGGCGCTAATTTCTATTTTTGCAGCGGAATATATTGGAAGCGAGTTCGCAAACCGTACATTTGCAGCAAGTATCTCCTGCGGTGCGCCGCGCAGACGGCTTTTTGCAGTAAAGTGTATTATCTTTTTTCTTGCGTTGCTGCCATTAATTTATATACAGGATTTAACTACATTTTTGATTTTGTCATATAAAAACGGTTTAGGGATAGCGTGGAATATGGAAACGGCTGCCTATATTGCAAATAAAATTTTTTGCAGCAGTTTATGCAATCTTACAATGGGGAGTTTTATTCTTTTGCTGGCGTTTTGTGTAAAGAGCAAAATTGTGACGATTGGTTTGGGACTGTGCAGTGTGTATCTGTTAAATTTGCTGCATATTAATGCACGCAGCCAGATGCTGCAGAAGGTTCTGCGCTTTACATTCCCTTATCAGTTAGAGGAAATAGGCAGGGATAGCAGTGAATTTATGAGAATCCGCTATTTTCACGAGCCAGTCACGACAGAGCAGATTCTTATTTCATCGCTTATTGCCATTGTGATTTTGACACTTACAGCGTTATGGGTATTTCAAAAAAGCGATTTGAAATAGAAAGCAGGAGGTGAAAAATGTCCGAAACAGTTTTGAAAGCAGCTATGATTTCTAAGAAATATAAGCGGCTGATGCCATATGCTCTTGACTGGAAAACGGTATATGCATTGGATAAGGTAAATATAGAGATCCATCAGGGGGATATTTATGGATTTGTTGGTGCCAATGGTTCGGGAAAAACAACATTTATCCGCATTTTGGCAGGGCTTGTGCAGCAGACAGCAGGCGAGATAGAATTATTCGGTGAAAAAAATCAGAAAAATTTGTATCAACAACGTCGTTTTATCAATGGAATTATTGAAAATCCGGCATTAGATCCAGCATTGACCGCACAGGATAATCTTGAAGTCTGCCGTTTGCAGCAGGGGAACTGCGATAAGAGCCGCATTGGGGAAGTGCTTGAATTGGCGGGGCTTTTGGAAGCAGATATCAAAGATTTAAAAGTAAAGCATTTTTCACTGGGCATGAAACAGCGTCTTGGTATTGCCAAAGCCTTGCTTAGCAATCCTAAGTTTTTATTTCTTGATGAACCGCTAAACGGACTTGACCCAGCAGGAATCAAAGATTTTCGCACTTTAATTAGAATGTTGCATGAAAACGGTATCACGATTTTGATTTCCAGCCATTTGCTCAACGAGTTGGATTCGCTGGCGACTTGTTACGGTTTCCTTCATAAGGGTAAAATGATAGAGCAGATTTCCGCAGAGGCGCTTGCACAAAAGCGGAACCGCTATATGCTGTTAAGAGTGGACAAGGTGCCGCAGGCAGAGGAAGTGCTGCACGAAGTATTTAATATCAGCAATTATCAAGTTATCTCCAATGATACGATACACCTTTATGAACAGCTTGATCAAAAGGGGCAGCTAATGAAAGCGTTTGTTATAAACGATATTAACGTGGAGGAAATGACGGAACAGGGGGAGGGCTTGGAAGCGTATTATATGTCGCTGATTCGGAAAAAATAAGGAACGCAATACAGCCAAATGGAAGGTGCGCCATGTATTATTTTATGAATAAAGATGATATTGTTGCTTTCCTTGATAAAAAGGACAATATTTGGAAAATGCAATATAGGGATGGCACACTAACAGCGATATCAGCAAACGCAAAGTATAATTGACAATATTTTTAGAGTATATATGGATTGAAAGGAAGAATCCTATGAATTTAAAACACGAGTTAGAAAACTATACGCCGTGGAATGAACAGGAGGCGCGTGACCAGGCGGTTTTGCTGCATTTGTTGGAAACGCAGCCAGATATTTTTAGCAGAGAAAATCAAACGGCACATTTTTCGGCATCTGCATGGCTGTTAAATAAGGAACATACAAAGGTTCTTATGGTATATCACAATATTTACCATGCATGGTCATGGACGGGAGGACATGCTGACGGAGAGCAGAATCTTTTATCCGTTGCAATGCGGGAAGCAATGGAGGAAACGGGCGTTACCAATATTTATCCTGTAAAAGAGGATATTTTTTCTATAGAAATTTTAACGGTTGACGGGCATATAAAAAAGGGCAGTTATGTGCCATCTCATTTGCACTTAAACGTTACATATTTATTGGAAGCGGATGAACATGAGGTGTTGCGCATAAAACCGGACGAAAACAGCGGCGTAAAATGGTTTGCATTGGAGAAGGTGCTGCGGGAGTGTGCAGAGCCTTGGATGGTAGAGTGGGTTTATCGCAAGTTAAATGAAAAGCTGCAAAAAGAAGATAAAAGTAACATTAAGAGATTATATGGAAAATAATAGAGTAATGAAACAAAAATATAAAAAAAACATAGCAACGGCAGCGCTTATTTTTTTTGTTGGCATTGTATGTATTACAATATTTCAGAATAACAAAAAAAGGCAGGCTACGCAATCCCTTTTTGCTATGGATACTTATATGGAAATCACAGCGTATGGGAAAAACAGCGAGGTAGCAGTTGCAGCAGCAGCAGCGGAATTACAGCGGCTTGATGCTCTGCTGTCAACGGGGAGCAATACCAGCGAAGTGACAAGGATTAACCAACAAAAAACTGCCAATCTTTCTGATGATACAGCCTATTTATTGGAGCGTTCGCAGCAGATTTATCAGGATACCCAAGGGGCATTTGATATTACAATTTACCCAATTATGAAATTGTGGGGATTTGCAGGAGATACATTTCATGTACCAACGCAAAAAGAATTGGATGCAGTGCTGCCTGGCGTTGATATGTCAGTGCTTTGTTATCAAAAGGAAAATAAAACGTTGACAATACCAGAGGCTTCTGCAATGGATTTCGGCGGTATTGCGAAGGGATACGCTTCCGATCGCGCGGCAGAAATAATCAAGAATTATGGCATTGAAAGCGCAATAATGAATTTAGGCGGCAATGTGCGGGCAATTGGTACGAAAACTGACGGGAGTTTATGGCGCGTAGGTATTCGGACACCTGACGGATCGCAGCCTTACCTTGGCACCATTTCTGTAAAGGATAAAGCCGTTATTACTTCTGGTGGTTATGAACGATATTTTGAGGAAAATGGTATTGTGTATCATCATATTATTGATCCGAAAACCGGAAAACCTGCGCAGAATGGGCTTGTTTCGGTTACGATTGTATGTGAAGACGGAACAACAGCGGATGGGCTGTCAACGGCACTCTATGTAATGGGAACGGAAAAAGCACTAACATTTTGGCAGCAGTACAATCAAGTCTTTGACGCGGTGCTGCTTGACGAGGAAGGAAATTTATATGTAACAGAAGGGCTGCAGGAGGTGTTTTCGTCAGAGCGGGATTATAAGATTTATCGGCGGGAAAAATAGCATTCAGCAGCATTACAAAAGTTCATAATTGATTTCAGTAGGATTCTAAAAGGAGAAAATATGGCACGCAAAATCGCATATGCGGCAATGATGGCAGCGCTGGCAATGATATTTAGTTATGTAGAAGCGTTGATTCCGTTTTCCTTCGGTGTTCCCGGAATAAAGCTGGGGCTGGCGAATTTGGTGGTACTCGTTGGTCTTTATTTTATGGAGCAACAGCTCGTTTTTGGCATATTAATTACGCGGATTGTGCTCTCGGGCTTTTTATTTGCCAATCTTTCTACGCTGCTTTATAGTCTTGCGGGAGGCATTGTGAGTTTTGGGGTAATGCTGCTTTTGAAAAGAATTAAAGGATTTTCTATTGTAGGCGTGAGTATTGCCGGAGGGGTCAGCCACAATATTGCTCAGCTTGTAGTGGCAACAGTGGTCGTTGAAAATCGGTACGTTTTTTCCTATCTGCCGATACTGCTGACTGCTGGCATGGTGACAGGGATGCTGATTGGAATTGTCGGGGAGCGGGTAAAGCCGTATCTTGTTAAGGGAAAGAATTAGTTTTGAAATGATTGTATCTTGTGGGAATGGGATATTAATGTATAGTAGTAAAAAGTGGGTGAATTAGTTCGGAGGAAATGGAATGGAGCAGTTATTTATAACGAATTTAGAAATAAAAAAAATCAGGCATTTAAAAGATATTTCTATTTCGCTCTCAGATAAACAAGTAAAACATTTGATTTTTACAGGAAAAAATGGGAGTGGAAAGACAAGTGTAGTTGAAGCTATGGCATATCATTTGAACAATGTGCTTGTGGATAAATTTTTCCTTTTTAAAGAAAATTCGTTAAAAGATGTTCAAAGTCGAATGGACGAAGCCGTGCAAACGCAATACAATGAAACGCAAATAGTAGAATTGGAAAATGAACTCTGTAAAAGGAAAAAAGAATTTGAACATAGTAGAAAAGGTTTGCATATCAATTTTAACCAAACTACTTCGGATATTTATACACTAAAAAATAAATATCATTATATAATGGCATATTATAAAGCTGATAGAATTTTTCATGCAGAACAGCCAAAACACGTGGAAAAAGTGCAGTTAAAGGAGGATTACACCTTAGCAGAATTTCCACGGAATGAATTTGTGAAATATTTATTAGATTTAAAAGTGACAGAAGCATTAGCAAGAAGTAATGGAAAAACAGAGAAAGCGAACAGCATTAGAACATGGTTTGATAGATTGGAAATATTGTTAAGAAGGATATTCGCTGATGATACTGTAAAAATAGAATTTGATGAAGATACCTTTGAATTTCATATTTTACAGCAGGGGAGAGAACCGTTTGATTTTAATACGTTATCCAGTGGATATCAGGCAGTATTAGATATCGTTTTGGATATTATAATGCGGATGCAAAAACAGATGCGACAATCCTTTAATTTTAATTTATCAGGAATCGTGCTGATTGATGAAATTGAAACACATCTGCATCTGGAACTGCAGAAAAATATTATGCCGTTTTTAACAAACATTTTCCCAAATATTCAATTTATCGTAACGACACATTCGCCTTTTATACTGAATAGTATTCAAAATGTTGTAATTTATGATTTAGAAAAAAATCTGTTAGTGGAAAATGGGCTGGATAATGTGCCATATGATGGTATTGTTGAAGGGTATTTTGGAGCAGATAAGCTGTCTGATACATTAAAGCAAAAGTTTGAAAAGTATAAAACTCTTGTGAAAAAAAAGTATCTGTCAGATGATGAAATAAATGAAATTGCAGAATTAGAATTGTATTTGGATAATATACCAGATTATCTTGCGATTGGGATATCAACGGAATATCAGAAATTAAAATTAGAATTTATAAACAGAGAAGACATAGATGGTTAAAGTTGAACGTTCTTTTCCAGCGCCGAAATCACTAGCTGAGGAAGCCGAAAAAGCAACTGGGAAGTATGACAAACAGGATGTGATAGAGCAGTTGAAAAGAGATTTTCATAATAAATGCTATATTTGTGAGATGAAAGAATTGCAAGATCCAAATGTTGAACATTTGTTACCACATAAAAATGGAAGATACCCAGAAAGAAAATTTGACTGGGAAAATCTTTTTTGGTCATGTGGGCATTGTAACGGAATAAAAAATAATAATAAGTATGATGAGGAAATTATAGACTGTTGCAAACAAGACCCAGAAAGGTATTTGCATTTTCATCTTATAGAGAATACGATAGTTATAGATGTATCTGACAAAAAAGATGAGATTCAAAATAGAACAGCTTTGTTGATAATGGAAGTGTTTTCTGTAAAAAATACGGGAATGCGGACATATACAAGTGATGAGCGGCTGCGATTACTTCAAAAAGAAATGAATATTTTATATCAGCAGCTCAAAAAACTACATAACAATCCAGACTCAAAAGTGATATTGAGAACGATTTGTAGTTTATTAAGGCGTGAATCTGCATTTGCGGCATTTAAAAGATGTTATGTTCGGAAATATGCAGATAAATATCCGCAATTGCAGAAATATGTGTGTTTGGACTAAGATAGGTGGAGAGTGCAGAAAATTATATGTGGCAAATGTCTGAACATATTGTTATACTTAGGAACTGTTCAGAAGTTACTTGTGACAAGTACGCCGTATAAATGTTCTGATGCCGCAGATGGGCATTTAGACAAGTAATTGTCATGAGTAATTTATTAACAGTTCCTTAGTATCACAGAAAAATAAAGGAGTAAATAAAATGCCAATTATAAAAGTGGAAGGGTTAAAAAAATATTATGGAAAAGAACCCAATATTGTACGTGCTCTTGATGGAATTGATTTAGAGATAGAGTCTGGTAAGTTTGTTGCAATTGTTGGTATGTCAGGCTCAGGAAAAAGCACACTGCTTCATATGCTGGGAGGATTGGACAAACCAACAGAAGGAAAAATTATAGTTGATGGACATGAAATAACAGCAATGAAGAAGGAAGAAATTACATATTATAGAAGGCGGAATGTAGGGTTTGTTTTTCAAAGCTATAATTTAGTCCCGTTTTTAAATGTATATGAAAATATTGTACTGCCTATTGAACTTGATGGGAAAACTCCCGATACGAAGTATATTGATTCCATTTTAAGATTCCTAAAAATAGAGCAAAAGCGCGAAGCAGCCCCCAATCAGCTTTCCGGAGGGCAGCAGCAGCGAGTAGCGATTGCGAGGGCTTTGGCAGTAAAACCGTCTATTTTGCTGGCGGATGAGCCAACCGGAAATTTGGACAGCAAAACAAGAGGAGATGTTTTAAAAATTATAAAGACAATTTCTTCCAAGCTGCATCAGACGATTGTAATGATAACGCATGATGCATATATTGGGAAATTGGCAGACCATGTTATTCGTATAGAGGATGGAAAAATCAAACAAGCTGCAGGTGGCTGCGTATGAGAAAATTGGATAATGCGTTACTTAAAAAAATGGCGAAAAAAAATATTTTGCGCAATCATAGTCGCAATATTGTACTTGCAATTACTGTTTTTATAACTACTTTTATCGTTGCTACAATTATTAGCCTGTGTGTCAATCAAATAGAACAGCAACATTTTTGGAACTTGAAACAGGGCGAAGGGAATCGTGAAATAGAGTCTATTGTATACATTCTTCTTATGTCAGGTGTATTTGTATTAGTTGCGGGATTCCTAATTATTAACAATGTCATGTCAGCCTCTCTCTCAAGAGATACACGTCTTTATGGATTATTAAAGGCAGTTGGAATGTCACAGAAACAGATTACAAAAATGATTTTAAAGCAGATAAGAAGCCTTTGTATTGTTACGATTCCATTAGGATTTATAGTAAGTATTTTTACAACGAAGCTATTTGTTCCCATATTTTTTAGAATGTATACACAATTTTCCTTAGAAGAAAAAGCGATTATTTTTCATCCCGTGGTTTTTATTGCTACAGCAGTATTTATTTATGGAACGATACTTGTAGGTGCTTATAAACCCGTTAAAATGGCGGCACAGCTATCCCCAATCGAAGCAGTAAAATTTTCAGAGTATGGTTATTTTTACAAAAAATCAGGAACTTCAAAGTATAGTGCAATAAAAATGGCATGGAGAAATATTATTCGTATTCCGCAACGTGCAGTAAAGGTTTTTGGTAGTTTATTTTTAGGAATGACAGCATTTTTGGCTGTTTCAGTAATACTTGGAAGTGCGAATATAGAGTTGTTTATGGAGCAGGCTGCATTTCAGGAGGATAACCATATTCATTTAAGGAATCGGACAGCGTCAATAGAAAACTATATTTTAAACGATGCAGAAAATGTATTGACTGAACAGTTAATATCGAATTTAGGTGAAGTGGATGGTTTCGCAAAAATGGATATTAATTATTGCTACAAAATACAGATGGACACGAAAGACCGTGATGGTAATATTCAGAAGTCGCAAGGGTGTATCTATGGGATAAGCAGCGAAGAAATTTTGGAATTAAGTAAAGAACTTGATGAGCCGATTGATATAAAGGCATTTGAGCGAGGTGAGTTTGTTATAGTGCGCAATATCAATAGAGGCGCTTATGTGGATACACAAAATGTGACTTTTATGGTTGAGAATAAAACTTTGTCATATGCCATTGGCGGATGGATGCCAGCGGAATGGAATGATTATTTTGGCAAAAGCTATAATTGGTTTCCCTGTGTTTATATTTCTGATGAAGTGCTTAAAAGTATGGTTGCCGCACCGATTATTTATGAAATAGAGTTAAGCATTGAACAAGATTTTCAAGATCAGGCTTTTCATAGTGTTAAGGAATTGTTGAACAATAATGAGAAAATTATTATTTATTCCAATATAGAAACACGCATGGAAGCAAAAACGATTGTTTCTACGCTTACGTTTATAGGAAACAGCATAACTGTTATGCTTTGGGTAATGGGATTTCTTAATTTTGTGAGTGTAATGATAACAGAGATATTTGCACGACAGCATGAATTTGCGTTGTTGGAAAGCGTGGGAGAGAGCGCAAAACAAATTAAAAGAGAATTAATGGCAGAAGGAGGAATTTATGCGATAATCACGTTATCATTGGTAAGCACATTAGGCAGTTTTATAATATATGGGTTATTCCACGAGATGAAAAAACAATTTCATTATATGGATTTTCAGTTTCCCATTGTATCCGTATTGATAATGATATGTGTCATATTTTTGATTTGCTTGCTTGTACCTAATCTGATATATCATTATATGAGCAAATCTTCCATTGTGGATAGGTTGAGGAGTACAGATTAATTATACTGGGGCTGCCGCATTAAGGAAGGTGTATACAAGATAGTCTAACACCTTGCGTGAGGGTGTAATTAATTTTGTGTCTTTAAACATTATGTCTTAGCGGATTTTCACTTACCTGAAATATTCGGAAACCCAGTATTTATAAGGGCTTGTGGGCTCTGCCCACACCCGGCCTCCGGAATAAGGCAGAAGAGCAAAGACACAAAATTATATACACTACCCCTTGCGTCGGTTGATATGATATCTTGTATAGTCAATAGCTTATTGCGCCAGTCCCAGCTATACCAGCCACACTCTGCAAAGCGGTAATTTTACGTTGTCTGTTTCAATTGTAGGGCTTCAATTTCAGCTAAACTAAGTCCCGTTACCTCGGCGATAATGTTTATAGTAGGCCCTTTTTGCAGCATATTTTTAGCAAGCTGGATACTTTTATCAAATTTGCTTTGTTCCCTGCCGATTTCAATACCTTCTTTTTTGCCACTTTCTTTTGCTTCAAACATCATTTGTTTATGATCTCGAACAGCTTTTTCTCTTGCTTCATATTCCAAACGTTTTTGACTATCTGTAAAAAGAAAGTGCCAGTTATCATCCCAAATATGAAAGCATGAGTAAAATTGGATTGAGTAGCAGGTTTTGAATCATCGGAAACGTTCGTTGGTTCTTCAAAAAGTATAAAATCTAAAATACGAACGTCTAAAATGCCCTGTTTATCTTCTTCATGTTCTTTTCTAAGGTAGTATTTAGTATTTGTGTTTCTTTAATATCTGAAGGGTCTATTTTTAATATAGCGGATAGACAATGTCAAAATTGGCAAAAAAATATTACCAATTTTGACATTGTTATATAATGTACGACATGTTAATATAAATGTATGATAATTATTCAACCTTACTGAATGGGTGTATCACTTATTCCTTGAGAGTAGTTCGAGTCAAAATACAGCGTCAATTGGCGGTGTGTCTGCAACGGCATATGTTGGTATTCCAAAGGGAGCAGTGACAGGTGGACGAGGAGAACATTATATTACTACTTCATCTGGAACGAACTGGCATAAAACAACCAGAACGGGTCATACAAAGAATTAATAACAGATTGTTTTAGTTTGAGAGGGGCTGTCGGAAAATTAATTTCCCTATAATATATTGCGGTGATATCATAATATATCACATGGCGTATTGAGGAAATATCATTATTTTCCAGCAGCCCTTCTATTTGTTTGTATGCATACGAAAAGAATTGGCATACGGGGAGAAATATGTAATGAAAAAGCTATTATTTTATGTATCTGCATTTATACTTTTATTGGGAATAACAGGTTGTGGAAGAAAGAATTATTTACCAGACACTTATGTGGAAGAGAGCGATTTTCAGTATATGCGGCAGGGCTCTATGGACTTACAGCCAGATATGCAGAAAGGGGAGAAAGGATATTATTTTCGCCATGATGCATTTATTTATTATTTGGATGAGGAAACAGAGAAACTGCTGCCACTGTGCAATCGAGTAGATTGTTTACACGATATGGAAACAGAACCCGCGCGTTATGAAACTTGTAATGCATATGTACAGCCTTATGGAGGTCAAAGCTGCAGTACAGGGTTTGAGTATTATAAGGGGTATTTGTATTATATAGCACAAAGTTATGAGGGTATGGAAACGATACTGACATTATACCGCTTATCAGAAGATGGTGCGGAGAAAGAACAGATTTATCAATGGAAAGAGGTTTATATTATGGATTGGATGATTCATCGGGGTATTTTCTACTATTCAGAGGGAATATTTGAGGAATCCGATAGTGAAGATGAAGTAGTGGAAGAGTATTTTTTTGTGAAAGCGATTGATCTTACGAAAGTCGTAAAGCGACCAAAAACAATTTTTGAACCGAGTAGAGAAGAGATTGATTATTTGGGGATACAATGGCTGACAGCATATGGTAATTATTTGTATTTTTTAGTAACAGGCAATGGAGCCGGTTATGAGAAAGTCCATATTTATAATATTAAAAATGGAAATGTTTCTGAATTGGCATTGGAAGGGCATGAGGAAGAGAATATTTCGAGTGTCGTATTTTGGCAGGATCATATTTTATTTTCGTTGGATGTATTTGATGTAAATGATATGGAATATTCCAGTTTTACACCAAAAACATGGTATATGGCAAACCTTGATGGATCCAACAGTCAGGTATTTATGGAAGATGTGCTAAGTGGCTATAGTTTCCGCAGCGATGGAGAATATCTATATGTAACCAATTCGTTTATAGTGACGCGGGATGAACTTGGATTAATGGAATATAATGAAAAGAAGACTTTTTGGGTGTATGATAAGGAGAAGCAGCTTGTAGATACGTTTTTATTGCCAGATGAGATTAAAGATTTGGGTTTACCGCCTATAGGGGATCCACAAAAGATGTATACGGTGTATAAGGATGATACAGAATGGGGTGTTTTATATTGGGATAAGTCACAGATTGGGAACTGCAATGGTGGAGCGCCGCAGTTGAAAAAAATCCCTTATAGTTTTTAGGGAAAGGATTTCATTAGATGGTATGGAAATTATAAAGTACGAATTAATTAAGATGGGGAAAAAAAGGTTGTTTTGGTGTATTGGATTCTTTCTTCTAATCGGGAATTTATTTACAATATATACATATGAGAGATACACCAAAGAATACTTTTATATTCATGAACAAAAGAAAAATTTTATAAAATACATGGAGGGTGACAGAGGGGCAGATATAGATGGCTTTTACCAGAAAGAGATGGAAACACAGTCAGCTTATATTAAGGCATATCCATTATTTGTAAATGGTATGGAAGAACGTGTGAAGCAAATGGAAAGCACATCCCTTTTTATGGAACCAGACAGCTACGTATATCGTAATTTAGAAAAGAGCGGCGAAGACTTTTTGCCCTTTGTGGGATTAGAATTGCAGGTGGATAACTGTTATGGTGTTCGTACCTTAGCACAATATGGGAGTGGGGTTCTTTTCCAATTGGTTTTTTTATTTGTATTGACATATTATATGCTTTTCTGGGAACGCGATATGGATTTAATGCCTTTGCTTAAAGGAAATCTGTATGGACATGCACCTCTTGCAGCAGCGAAGCTTTTGGTGATGGTAATGATGACAATTGGATATAGCTTATTACAGGAATGCAGCACTATACTCTATATAGGATGGATGTATGGATACGGAAATCTTGACAGAGCACTCCAATCGGTATCACTGTTCAGAAATTGTACCTATTTATGTTCTGTTCAGGAGGCAATTGTGGCTGTTGTTTTGATACGGGCAATCGTGTCGATACTGTTTTTGCTGGTACTGTATTGTATTGGAATGTTATTGAAAAATGAAATTACTGCCATTGGGACAGCCGGAAGTATATTGGGAATAGAATATCTGTTCAGCAGATTTTTGCATATCAATGGATCGCTTGATATGCTGAAATGTGTAAACCTCTTTTATTATTGGAATATGCAAGGGGTACTAGGGGAGTATCATAATTTAAATCTGTTTGGATATCCGATAGATAGAGATGTGGTAATGTTAGGAAGTACGTTGCTATTGTTGTTTATATTGTCTGTTGTTGGTGTCATTGCCTTTTGCGTGCTATATCAGACGAAAACAGAAAGTCGGATCGAATGGATAATACAAAAGATTCGTGGGAAACTTTCTATTTTAAATCATCAAACTAGTTTGGTATATTACGAATTTTATAAATTAATGTTTCAACAAAAGAAAGGAATCGTTCTTATTATTTTGATAATATGGGCAATTAGTGAAACAATAGGGGTATTTCGGGCAGAGTATTACAGCACTGCCAAGGAAGCTTCATATCATTCCTATATTAATAAATTTGGGGGACAAATTACAGATGGCACAATTGCCAAGATAGAAGGAGAGGCGGAGTTTATTGAGCAGATGCGACAGGAAGCTTTAGAACTTGCAATAAGTAATTCTGACGAAGATTATGTGAGGAAAAGTGTTCTAAACGCAGAGATAATACTGCGTGAGGAAGGTTTTGATATGATAGTAAAACAACTCGAAAAATTGAAAGATAAACCAGGAAACTTACAGGATAAATATTTATTAGATGAAATATTATATCAAAAATTATGGTTGAATACAAAAAAGGATGTTGTCTTGTGGTTTGTTGGCTCTGCAGTATTGTTTTTTTTCATTAGTGGGATTTATACAATTGATATGAAAAAAAATATGCTCAAACTAATTGAGTCAACATATTATGGTAGGAAACGTTTAGATAATAGTAGGATTATTTGTGCATTATTGTGTATAGGAATGGTGTACTTGATAGTGGAGTTTCCGTTATTCTTACAATATTACAAGATTGATAGATTTTGTATGGCTGGGCAAAGACTGGAAGATTTTACTATGATAAGTATTTCTGCAAATATTTACTTAGGCATGATGTTTATTGGTGTGTTTATTTGTAAGGCGCTTGCTTTTTTGATAGTGGGACTTGTGTGCCTGAAACTTGCGCGGTTAATGAGAAATGAAATGGTTGTGATGCTTACAGGCATTGGTGTTGTGGGGACAATTGCCGGAGTGCTGTATCATTTTGACTGGGATATCAATATATTATTTCTCGGAATAATGTGAGGTAGAACGATATGGAGTTGGAATTAATAGGGGTTGAAAAGAGTTATAATAAAGGGAAGACATATGCTGTAAAAAATTTTTCTGTTAAGTTTACACAGGGAGTATATGGGCTTTTGGGCGCGAACGGAGCGGGCAAAAGCACTCTTATGAATATTATCACACAAAATTTAAAGGCAGATAGGGGAACCATTGCATATAATGATGCAGAAATCGGGCGATTGGGAGCGAATTACCGAAAAAAACTGGGATATATACCACAACAGCAAGGGGTATATGATGATTTTACAGGGGAGAAATTTTTGTGGTATATGTCTGCTCTTAAAGGAATGAAGAAGCAAGAAGCAAAGGAAAGAATTGCTATGCTTTTGGAGGTTGTTAATTTACAGGAAGCGAGATATAAGAAATTAAAGTCATATTCTGGTGGGATGAAACAGCGTATATTGATAGCGCAAGCGTTGCTAAATGACCCAGAAATATTGGTTATGGATGAACCAACAGCAGGGTTGGATCCCAATGAGAGAATCCGTATTCGCAATTTTATTAGTGGGATATCAAAAAATAAAATAGTCTTGCTGGCAACGCACGTTGTGCCTGATGTCGAAAGTATTTCCAAAAATATATTGATTATGGAGGCAGGCAAAGTAATAAAGCAGGGAAAGCCAGAAGAACTTATGGAAGAGATGGAGGAAAAAGTATTCGAGGTAATGGTAACAGAAGAAGAACGGAAATATTATGAAGCGGTTGAGTGTAAGATTGCTAACATCATAATATCAGGAAATAAAACCTGTATACGTATTGTATCCGATACTGTGCCAGATGTTGGAAAAGTACAGAAAGTGTATCCCAATTTGGAAGATGTTTATTTATATTGGGTAGGTAGATAGAAAAAATTGATTATAAGAAAATTATGAAGGATATTCCGACAGTACTGTCACAGAATATCCTTTATTTGTTAATATATAATAGGGTTGTTTCATGAAGAAAAAGAAATAAACGGAAGAACATAGGATTTATCAAGAGTAAAAGCTGTTATAC
>VSNQ01000032.1 GCA_009774395.1 Lachnospiraceae bacterium | reverse complement strand
TACCATTTCTATTTTTCAGATTTTCTATTTAAAGATTTTCTATTTTAAGTTTTTCTATTTTAAGCTTTTCTATTTTTAAGCTTTTCTATTTAAAGCTTTTCTATTTTAAGCTTTTCTATTTTTAAGCTTTTCTATTTTTACCCCTTTCTATTATTCGCATTTTGATAGCGCTGCTTCGTCTGCGATAATAACAGCATTGCGGTGTAACTGCAAAATGGAAGCGGGTACTTGCGGCGTAATCGGGCCGAAAAATGCTTTTTTAACAATATCTGCCTTATCTTCTCCGGAAATGACAACAAGAACTTTTTCGGCGGACATAATTGTTTTGATGCCCATTGTATAAGCTTGGCGCGGCACTTCCTCTGCTGTGGCAAAAAAGCGTGCATTTGCCTGGATAGTCCGCTCGGAAAGGGTGATACAATGTGTTTCTGTTGTGAAAAAGTCTGCTGGTTCATTAAAACCGATATGCCCGTTGTGTCCGAGTCCTAATAGTTGAAGGTCAATGACACCAACTGCATGGAGGATTTCATTGTATTTCTGGCAGGCGGTCTCACTGTCTGGTTCTGTTCCGTCAGGCAGGAAAACTTTACTTTTGTTAATATTAACCTTGCTAAAAAGGTTTTCATTCATAAAGTAATAGTAACTCTGGCTATTATCGTGGGTTAGTCCCTTGTACTCGTCAAGATTTACCGTTGTAATCTCTGAGAAATCAAGATCGCCCTGATTGTATCGCTCCACTAACTGGCGATAAGTGCCCAAGGGTGTAGAGCCAGTAGCAAGGCCAAGAACGCAGTTGGGTTTTAAGAGTATTTGTGCGGAAATGAGATTGGCAGCCTTGCGGCTCATATCATTGTAATCCTTTGCTCTGTAAATTTTCATGAAATGCCTCCTTTGCGGTTCGCTTTTATAATATGATACTAATAAAACAACTATATCATATATTGTAAGGAGTTGCAATCCGTATTCAAATATAAATATGAAATATTAATAAATGTAAAGATTAAGTTACATTTGTTAAGATTAATATTAAATTCTCTCGTTTCTAAATAATAATATTCTGTGATATTTCTTTTGTCTGAATTGCGTTTGCATACTGGTATAATTTTGGCAGGCGTTTTATTTTATTCGCACGAGCAATTAGATTTTTCGTTTTGAACAGCGTGTATTGTGCTTATGCAATCTAGGCTGTTTAGAAATTGGAAAATCTTAGTGTACGTCAGTATAATATGCTTTTAACTGGATTTAGATATTTTGATATGTTACAATATCTTTATTATGCCAACTTGGAAAGATTTTATAGGAGAGCTTATTTTATGACAAATATACAAAAAAAGTTAGACAACTATATTACTGCGGAAATGGCTTATTGGGATTTTTCTGGTGTTATCAGAATTGTTCAAAAGGGCGCAGTCTTATATGAAACCAGCCGCGGTTATGCCAATATTGCTTTTGGCATTAAAAATACAATGCAAACGCGGTTTGTGGTCGCTTCGGTTACGAAACAGTTCACGGCATTTGCAATTATGATTTTATATGATAAAGGGCTTCTTGCGTTAGAGGAAAAGGCGAATCGGTATCTGCCTGCGGATATGCAGCTTCCTTCCGACATAACAGTGCATCAACTTTTAACACATACTTCGGGATTGCATAATAATTATAATTTTGAAGATGATTTTTATGTGGGCGAGGACAGAAAGCCTTATAATAAAAAACAGTTTTTTACAAACTGGATTGTCAGAGAACCGATAAAGAAGTCGGGGGAATATTTTGATTACAATAATTCCAACTATAATTTGCTCGCATGGATCATGGAATCTGTTTCTGGACAGACATACAATGCGTTTTTACAAGAACACATTTTCTCAAAACTGGGAATGAACGACACTATATTTGACAATGGTCAGGATATTCTTTTGAATAAAGCCAGCAATTATATACACGATTATGGCGTGCTGATTAGAGTTCCTTGTTGGGAAGGATTGTTTTCAAAGACGGTACGAGGAGCAGCAAACCGCTTATAAATTTATTGCAGAGGGGGATAGTGTACCTTCGATTTGGGGATACCAGCAAATAAGTAAGCAGTTTTTCTAGTATAATCCACGCTAAATAGGTACAGCGTTAAATTTATTTTGAAGCAATCCGTGTAAAACTGTACTAGAATGTGTTTATATAAATGATATTCTGCCGAAATCTATTTCAAAATCTTCATAGATTCCTGCCTTTATTTTATCTGAGAATGCATATTCCTCGGCAGATTCGTTTTCAAAATTATATACTGTAATACGTTCTTTCGCGGGATCAACAATCCAGTATTCTCGAACGCCGGCTGTACCATACTTTAGTAATTTTTTCATATAATCCATTGTATGGCTTGATGGTGAAACAATCTCAATAATCCAATCGGGTGCGCCCATACAGCCCTCGTCTGTAAGTTTGTTTCTGTCATAAATAACGGAAATATCGGGTTCTACATACGTTTTGTTATCCGCGTTTAAAAATACGGCAAAGGGGGAGGGCAAAACGCGGCAATCCCCTCTTTTTTGTTTAATATAACTATTAATTTGATAAGTAAGTTCTGTAACCATAATCTGATGCTTGGTGCTGGGGGTTGCCATCATATAGATTTCGCCATCTATTAATTCTGCCCGTTTTCCCTCTGGTAAGTTGTAAATATCATCAATTGTAAAATATTTTGGCTGTCTTGCTGGTTCCATATTATCACCGTCCTTTCTATTTAATTATATACAATGTATTATGGGAATGGCAAGGTATTTTTGTGTACTTATATTTTGCTATGGGACTGTCGTTACTTTTCACACCCATGCTAAAGTAGTGGGAATCATGCGCCAAAATGCTAAAAGCTTTTGCTTTTTTACTTTAGCATTTTGTGTGCAAAATCTGTTATAATTCACACCTCAGTAACTTATAAGCTAATAAAAACTGGCATGAGTGTGAATTGTAACGGACTGTCGGATGTTGCTCACACAAGAGGGTGTCGCAATAAGTTGTTTTTCTTAATGAGATAGTCCCATAACTATATCTTACGCAATTGCGGCGGTATTTCATTTACATCTTTCAGATACTATGCTAAAATAAAATTATATTTGGGATTGGATGAATCGTAAGAGGCAGCCATAATGCGAAAAAGATTAGTGTGAAAAATACTTCTAAGGCAGCAAAAGACATTGGCTAAGAAGTATTAAGTTTCACACAGGAAAAACGCGAAGGACAGCGTTTTTCATATCTATTTGAGCCGCTAAAGCGGCATGGAGATTAGCATAGTGCGAAAGGAAGTTGTTAAGGAAAGTGAATATAAAAATGAATATGGGAGAATTATTGCTTATGAGCGTAAAAGGACAAAATTATCCGTAACACAGATATGCGAGGGTATTTGTGAGCGCAGTTATATGCAGAGAATAGAAAGCGGAGAGCGATTTTGTGACAAAATGCTTGCGGATGCGCTGCTGCAGCGGCTGGGCGTGGCGTCGGAAAAGTTTTCCTATGTAATCAGTAAGCAAGAACTTAATATGATAGTATGGAAAGAAAAGATTGTAGATTTGGTAGATCAGAATCAGAAGAATGATGCCTATTATGAGATGGACGCTTATCGGAAACAGACAGAGGCGAAAGGTGTGCTCTACACGCAGTTTTTGCTACTGTCAGAAATTATGCTGAAATGGAAAAACGGTGAAAAAACAGATAGGTTGTTAGAAAAAGTTTTGGAAGCGTGGAATCTTACACGCAGGAATAAGAAGATTTACCCGATAAAGCCGCAGCGGTTAAGTTATTTTGAACTGGCGCTTGCTTTGCTGCATGCACGTCTTTCGGAGGACAGTACAGATGAATTTGCAATGACAGAAAGGTATCAGGATCTGCTGGAATATTTGGAGAAGCGTGTAGAGGAAGCTGACAGAGTGAAATGGTATCCGCAGATCGCGTATCGTTTCATTAGGCTATTGCAGAAACAGAAAAAACAAAAAGAGGCGCTTCAATATAGCGAAAAGGCAATTCAGCTTTTGCAAAAACAAGGCTCTATTATATATTTGCCAGAACTTTTAGAACAATATAGAGCGTTATGGATAGAAAAGGCAGGAGGTAAAATAGAATATTTACCACCAAGCATACAAAGACAACTGTCGGAAGCGGAGGGCATTTGTCAGGCATTGAATCTGTGTTATCGGGAATATAAAATAGAGCCATTAGAATGGATCTGGTATATTTCTTTTGGAATGAGTGAACTTTATTTGTGTCAGGATATTATCAAAGGACGCAGGGAAGGATTGGGTTGGACACAAATAGAATTGGCTGAGGGGATATGTGATCCTGTAACAGTGTCACGAATCGAAAGCGGTGCATCTTTTCCAAAAAGGGGGACGCTTGGGAAGCTGCTTCAGAAAGTGAAGTGGTCTGGAGAAAATTGTACTTTGATAGCACAAAGTGGAAAAGCTGAGAATCATAGAATAACGTCACAGGTTAGCAATTTAACCTATCTTGGAAAACATAAAGACGCAGAAATATTATTGGAACAATTAGAGAAGGAGAATCAAACAAAAAATGTGTTTGTAGAACAGTATTTTCTTTCTAATTTAGCAACAGTCCAATTTGCATTAGGAAAAAAGAATGGACAGGAATTTTATACTCTGTTAGAGGAAGCGCTGCACCTGACCGTTCCAGTACTTGATAAGGAAAAATTACAAAAATGGCATTTTATGAGAGCGGAGGTAATGGCTGTTAATGAGATGTCTTACTCATGCGAAAATGTTGGGAAAATGGAGTATGTAATAGATTTATTGGAAGCTGTTAAAAAATTTTATGAGAGGCAGCATTTTGATTTAAGGCATTATCGGGCAGGATATGAGCTGACTTTGAGAAATCTAGGAAATTTATTGGGGAATCTTGGTGAATATCAAGAAGCGGTACAATTGGCTGATATGTGTATTAAGTTATCATTGCAGTCCCAAAAGATAGGAAATACTGCAACAGCATTATACGATAAAGGATGGGGGATGGAGCATTTATTAGGGGAAGGAAAATTTGGCAATAAAGAAAGCCTTTCTTATATCAAGGCTTCCTATTACTTTGATTTATTTTTAGGCAGAAATAAGCAATGTGAATTTACTAAAAAACATATAGAAGAATATTACAGTGATGATATTTAAGATTCAGCTATTATTGCAACTCTATCAGAACAAGGTGCAATATTCTCCGTGTCTGGTGCTAATGGATCAATACCTAATGTTGATGGAGCAAGAATTGCGAAACATAATATGAATGCCAGCAAGTGTTTGGAAAACAAATTTTTTGTACTCATAGTAGAACCTCCGTTATTAAAAAAATATTTAAAGAAATTAGTACAGCATTGCATTAAGAATCGAGAAATAGAAACCCGTTTTTTGCGCCAGCAGTGCATTGTTGTTAATCAACGATACCATCGCATTGTTTCCCTGCCTTGTTCTGGCACAAAATTCAGGCACCTATTATTTCCAAGTTAATACAATGCTGTACGAATTCATTATACAGTAAAGCAATTGGGAAGTGTATAACAAAAGTGGCACATTTTTTGTCGAAATAATAAAAATGCGCCACTTTTGTTATGGTGATTATTAGAAAATATGTTAGACTAAAATACATCGGAGATAAAAGAGCCAAAGATGTACTTATCTCAAAATTTATTTTGTTTCTTATATAGATAGAATGTTAATCGTTGCGTTACGATCAATGGAAGATTTAAATTATAAAATATGAAAGAGATAGATAAAATGTCAATTATAAAAGTGGAAGGGTTAAAAAAGTATTATGGTAAAGAGCCGAATATTGTTCGTGCTCTTGATGGAATTGATTTAGAGATAGAGTCTGGTAAGTTTGTTGCAATTGTTGGTATGTCAGGTTCTGGGAAAAGCACACTGCTTCATATGCTGGGCGGATTGGATAAGCCGACAGAAGGAAAAATTGTTGTTGACGGGCATGAAATAACAGCAATGAAGAATGAAGAAATTACATATTATAGAAGGCGAAATGTAGGGTTTGTTTTTCAAAGCTATAATTTAGTCCCATTTTTAAATGTTTATGAAAATATTGTATTGCCAATTGAACTGGATGGGAAAACGCCAGATACTAAGTACATTGATTCCATTTTGAAATTTCTAAAAATAGATCATAAACGCGAAGCAGCTCCCAATCAGCTTTCTGGAGGGCAGCAGCAACGGGTAGCGATTGCAAGGGCTTTGGCGGTAAAACCGTCTATTTTACTTGCGGATGAGCCAACAGGAAATCTGGACAGCCAAACAAGAGGGGATGTTTTAAAGATTATAAAGACAATATCTTCTAAGCTGCATCAGACGATTGTAATGATAACACATGATGCATATATTGGGAAATTGGCAGACTATGTTATTCGTATAGAAGATGGAAAAATCAAACAAGCTGCAGGTGGCTGCGTATGAGAAAATTGGACAATGCATTGCTAAAAAAAATGGCGGAAAAAAACAATGTGCGCAATTGTAATCGGAATATTGTGCTTGTAATAACGGTTTTTGTAACTACTTTTGTCGTTGCTACAATTATCAGCCTGTGTGTAAATCAAATAGAACAGCAGCATCTTTGGAACTTGAAACAGGGCGAAGAGAATCGTGAAATAGAGTCCATTATATATATTCTTCTTATGTCAGGTGTATTTGTATTAATTGCGGGATTCCTGATTATTAACAATGTCATGTCAGCCTCTCTCTCAAGAGATACACGCCTTTATGGATTATTAAAGGCAGTTGGAATGTCACAGAAACAGATTACAGCAATGATTTTAAAACAAATAAGAAGCTTTTGTATAATTGCAATTTCATTGGGATTGATGGTG
The DNA here is from genome assembly GCA_009774395.1 of Lachnospiraceae bacterium. Classification (GTDB taxonomy): domain Bacteria; phylum Bacillota; class Clostridia; order Lachnospirales; family Lachnospiraceae; genus COE1. Next base: position 30,184 of record VSNQ01000032.1, on the reverse strand, counting down.
AGTATTTTTACAACGAAGATTTTTGTTCCTATGTTTTTTAGAATGTACACACAATTTTCGTTAGAAGAACAAGCTATTATTTTTCATCCCATGGTTTTTATTGCTACAGCAGTATTTATTTATGGAACGACGCTTGTAGGTGCTTATAAACCTGTTAAAATGGCGGCACAGCTATCCCCAGTAGAAGCAGTAAAATTTTCGGAGTATGGCTATTTTTACAAAAAATCAGGTACTTCAAAGTATAGTTCAATAAAAATGGCATGGAGAAATATTATTCGTATACCAAAGCGCGCAGTTAAGGTTTTTGGTAGTTTATTTTTAGGAATGACGGCATTTTTGGCGGTTTCGGTAATTCTCGGAAGTACAAATGTTGAGATGTTTATGAAGCAGGCAGCATTTCAGAATGATAACAATATTCATTTAAGAAATCGTACAGCATCAATAGAAAACTATGTTTTAAACGATGCAGAAAATGTATTTAATGAGCAGTTAATATCAGATTTAGGAGAAGTAGCTGGTTTTGCAAAAATGGATATCAATTATTGTTACAAAATTCAAATGGACATGAAAGATCGTGATGGTAATACTCAGAAATCGCAAGGGTGTATCTATGGGGTAAGCAGCGAGGAAATTTTGGAATTAAATAAAGAACTTGATTATTCTATTGATATAAAGGCATTTGAGCGAGGTGAGTTTGTTATATTGCGGAATATCAATAGAGGCGCTTATGAGGATACACAAAATGTGACATTTATGGTTGATAATAAAACTTTGTCATATGCTATTGGCGGATTGATGCCAGCAGAATTTAATGATTATTTTGGCAAAAGCTATAATTGGTTTCCCTGTGTTTATATTTCAGATGAAGTGCTTAAAAGTATGGTTGCCGCACCGATTATTTATGAAGTAGAGTTAGGCATTGAAGAAGATTTCCAGGAGCAGGCTTTTCATAGTGTTAGGGAATTGTTGAACAATAATAAGAAAATTATACTATATTCCAATATTGAAACGCGCATGGAAGCAGGAACGATTGTTTCTACGCTGACGTTTATTGGAAACAGTATCACCATTATGCTTTGGATAATGGGAATCCTCAATTTTATCAGTGTAATGATAACAGAGATATTTGCACGACAGCATGAATTTGCGTTATTGGAAAGCGTAGGAGAGAGCGAAAAACAAATAAAAAGAGAATTGATGGCAGAAGGAGGAATTTATGCGGTAAACACGTTTGTATTGGTGAGTACTTTCGGCAGTATTATAATTTATGGATTGTTCCACGAGATGCAAAAACAATTTGAATATATGGATTTTCGGTTTCCTTTTGTTTCTGTGTTGATAATGATATGTGCTATATTTTTTATTTGTTTGTTTGTACCAAACCTGATATATCGTTATATGAGTAAAGCTTCGATTGTTGATAGGTTGAAGCGTACAGATTAAGGAATGTAGATACTTTTATCATATTCGCCCTGATCTCTGCCACGCTGTTCGCCGATTGCAATACCACGCTGTTTCGCTTCAAACGTCATTTGATTGTGATTTCTAATTGCTTTTTCCCTTGCTTCGTATTCCAAACGTTTCTGTTCATCTTGACTAATAATTTGTATCTGCTGGTAGGCACTTTCAATATAAGGGTCTTTTTGCGCAATCATATCAAAATCCTCCTTCTTTTCAGAACTAATAAATTTTGCCCGTAGAAAAACTTTATTAGTTTCAACACTATCTTTTAATTCCGGCGGTAATTTAGGAAGTTCGATTACATGAAATCCCATTTTTTTGTGAAAAGAAAGTGGCTGTGCCTTTTTCAATGTGTAAGTTAAGAATAGCATTTATGCTAAAAAATCAAGGTAAATTCTAAAAAAGCAGTTCTAACGCGTTGCAGTTCAGCAAGGTTGAATTGTAACCTTTGACGCTTAATAAATAATGATAATCATTCAACGAAATAATATTATGTTTGTGTGTTTATTTATTTGATTGCGGCAGTATCCCGTTTACATCTTTCGGATACAATGCTAAAATATAATTATATTTGGTATTGGACGAATCGTGGGAGGCAGTCAAAATGCGAAAAAGATTTAACATAACAGGTTCCTGCAAGCCGCAGAAACACTATATGGTGAATCTAGCCGATAGAATAAAAAGGATTAAAGAAGAATATGTTGACGAAGGAAGCTACTTTGTGATTAATAGAGGACGCCAATACGGAAAAACGACAACCTTGCAGGTGTTGGGGAAGTATTTGGCAAAGGAGTATATTGTATTTTCTCTTGATTTTCAAAAAATGGCGACGAAAAAATTCACAGACGAAACAACGTTTTCCAATGCATTCGTGGAAAAACTTTTTATAGCGTTAAAAGATGCGGACACCAACGAGGAAAAATGGATTAAGGAACAATTGTTAGACTTTAAAAACAGTCATATAGATTTTGAAATGGATGAACTTTTTACTTTTTTAAGCAATTTGTGCGAAGCCAGTCCGCGTCCTATCATATTAATGATAGACGAAGTGGACAGTGCAAGCAATAACCAAGTGTTTCTTGATTTTTTGGCGCAGCTTCGGGGGTATTATCTGGAACGAGAGGAAACACCAATTTTTCATTCTGTTATCCTAGCAGGGGTGTATGATATTAAAAATCTGAAATTAAAACTGCGTCCAGAGTCGGAACATCAGTATAACAGTCCTTGGAATATCGCTGCGAAGTTTAAGATAGAAATGCATTTTTTGCCGGAGCAGATTGCCAGAATGCTGGAGGAATACGAAGCGGATTATCCTATTGGTATGGATATTCAGGCAGTTGCCAAGGAAATTTATGCCTATACTTCTGGATACCCTGTACTTGTTTCTTCTATATGTAAGTGCATAGACGAGGATCTACCAGAAGAAAAAGAATTTGAAACTCCGCAAATGGCATGGACAAAACAAGGCGTGGCAAAAGCTGTAAAAAATATTTTAAAGGAAAGCACGCCGCTGTTTGAAAGCATGGTGAAACAGTTGGATATTTATAAAGATTTGCAGGCTATAATAGAAGGAATATTGTATCAGGGAATGCGGATTCCTTTTGAAGTGGATGTAAACCCCATTAATATAGGAAAAATGTTTGGATTTTTGAAAGAAGTGAATGGGCAGGTGGCGATTGCAAACCGTATGTTTGAGATGAAGTTGCTCAATATCTTTATTACAAAAGAGGCGCTGAACAGTGAATCCTACCGATATGGGGAAGGGAATCCATATGGGGGTAAAATGATTATTGAGGCAGTCGTATAAAGAAAAGTATAGTCATCCGCTATGAAAGACCCTTAACCGGTAAAACGGTTATTGAGGCAGCTGGGTGAAGAAAGAGTGAAAGAAAAACATTTCAGTTATTGAACCGAGAGGATGAATTTGATTTTAGAGATAATTAAGACAGAAGAAAAATAAGGATACTTAGAAAATTTCGTATTTTTAGCCTTTTTAAACTTTAAAATTGTAAAAAATATGTTAAAATATAAATTGAGAGAAGCGAACAACAACAATGTGATGTAAGGGAGAGTGAAATGGAAAAAAAGACAAGAGCTGTAATTGGACTTCTTGTAAGCGGGATTACAGATAGTTTTACGGTTTCTGTGTGCAGGGGCGCCATGAAAGAGGCGGAGGATGCAGGGATTACCCTGGTGATTCTGCCGGGAAAGTATTTGGACAGGGATTTGTCAGAACGTAAAGAAATAATGTATGAGTACCAGTATAATACACTATTTTCCTTCGCACGCACCGACAATTTGGACGCAGTGCTGATTCTTGCGGACAGCATCGGTTGTTATGCGTCGTCTGCTAAAATTCGGGAATTAGTGGATAGTTATCGGGGGGTGCCGTGCGTACTGATTGCGTCCAAGCTAGAAGGGTATTGCAGTGTTAATTATGACAATAAGAGTGGTATCCAAGAGGCGATGCGTTATCTCATAAACAGTCTAAAGCTTACAAAGTTTGGTATGATTGGTGGACCAAACGACAATACAGATGCGTATGAGCGCAAGCAGGCATTTTTTGAGACACTTTCAGAATATGGTATACCATATAGCGAAAAAAACTATGTTTCAGGCTGTTTATCCCGATTTTCACAGAAGGCGTTCCAAGAGATGCTAGATAATTTCCCAGAGGTGGAGGCGGTGTTTTGTGTTAATGACGATACGGCAATCGGCTTTTATGAAACGTTGAAAAAGCGCGGGATTGTGCCAGGAAAAGATGTAATGGTGTTTGGCTACGATAATACAGTGCTTGCAGCAAAGCTGAAACCTGCACTTTCCTCTGTGTGGACGGATCATGCTATAGTAAGCGCATTTTGTATTTGCGTTTTGACTTTTTGTATCTGCTGTGTATTCAATTAGATTTGGATGCAAAACGCAAAGGTATAATTCGTTTACTATAAGCTTGGCAAAATTGGGCTTTCAATGGTGCTTCGGATGCTGGAGGGTGAAACGGTGCAGTCGGAAGTGCTTCCCGCACGATTTATTCGGCGTGATTCTTTTGGCGGAATCAATGATGTGGATGGAGAATCGTTGAATTTGTTTGATAAAGAGCATATTAATGCGCTGTTTGATAAAATTTTCTACCGTTATGAGAGTGAGGAGTTTTATGAGGACATTAAAAGTATTCGTCAGATTTTCTATCAGTTAATGGAGTCTGTAATTACATCGTATGAATTGGGGGAGAGCAGCACTGCGCAGAGAAATGAGATATTGCGTCTGTTAGATGTATTTTTGGGATATCAAGCGCTGGAATATGCAGATGTGGGGCGCTTCCTTACATATGTGGAACAAATGCATAATTGGTTTAGCAAAGAAAAAGAAGGCTTTTATAAGGAATCATCGACCAGTTTTTTCTTTATGGTATACCGCAAAATTGTAATGTCGCTGGAACAGCGTTTTGTGCGGATGTGCGAGGAGGAGGAACGTAAGTAGTATACGATGAAATTGTTTGTTAAGGACAGTATGCAGTTTGAGAAAGGAACGGATCAGAGTTATGCTGTGCTTTTGGAAAATCTTAGCTGGCTGGATATTCAGAATGCAGCAATCTATGTCTTTACAAAACCAATAATGCATTTAGAAAAGGAAAAAATTATACTGCCCGATAAAATGCTGCTAAAAGCGGTGCTGCGTGGCGGAAAGACGGAAACAATATTGGCAACACGTCAAAAAAGAAGTATATCGGAATTGTTTTGCCCCGCAGAATTGGAGGGAGAACAAACTGTCAGGACGCAGGTACTGCTTCCGCTGTTTTCTAATGAAATGCTTTATGGGGTGATATTATGTGATATGACAGAAAAAGTGTTTGAAAATGGCGAATTTCTAACATATCAATTTGGATCGGCGATTAAGGTAATCGAACTGTTAAAGGCAAATGCGGTTATTCAGAGCCAGCTTGAGGAAAGTTTGATTACATTAAAAGAAAACAATATTGCATTGGATACTTTGTCAAAATCTGACGCGTTAACAGGTATTTTAAACCGCAGAGGTTTTATGGATGCTGCCAAGGAAATTTTGCAGCGCAACCAAAGGGCGGGAAAGAGAACACTTGTTGCTTATATTGATATGAATAATCTAAAGATTGTAAATGATCGTTATGGACATGATGAAGGAGATTTTTCTATCAAAGTGATTAGTGAGCAGCTTATCCAAGCAACAAAGGGCGGAATTGCCGGAAGAGTTGGCGGAGATGAATTTGCTATTATTATGGAATATCCGATAGAAAGGGGGGAACACGCTTTTATCGAGGAAATTTACAAGGGATTTCGGCAGTATAACCGGACAAGTACCAAGCCGTATAATATTACGGTATCAGCAGGAACCTGTTTGATTTCTGCTAAAGCGGAAATTGGCTTAAAGGAAGCATTAAACTTAGCGGACGGGAAACTTTACGAGGAAAAACAGCATAAAGAGAAGACAGTGGCAAAAGGGTAAAAAGCAACAATTCAGAGAGGAGTTTACATCATGAACAGCATAAAGGCAAAGCTGATTTTACTTGGGGCAGTATCTATTATCTGTACGGTTATTCTGGGGATTACTGGGATTTATATTATGAACAGCAACAATTCCAACAATCAGGTATTAAATGATATAAACAATATCAATTTAAAGCAGAACGAAAACACGACACAGGAAACATCATTTCTATATGACTTGGATTTAGGGCATTATCAGACGATTGAAACCAACTTAAATGCAATGGACAGTGCAGCAAAAGAAGCACTGAAACATAGCAAGGGGCAGAGTTTTAACGCGGATTTAGAGAGTATTTCGACAGACGTGGAAACCGTAATGAAAAATACAAGTGAGCTGCGCAAGCTTCTTGCAGAGCGTGGATTTCAGGCAGGTGAGGGAATATATGCATCTTATCTTGGGGAAGACGAAAATCTTTTTGGAGCAGTTTCTGCAATGGAGTCGGAGAGTACATGGACAGATGGAGTATGGACAAACGCCAATCTTGCGGCGATTGAATCTGTTATGATTGATGGTACAAGCTATAAAAAAGTAACCTATAATCATGAACTGCCTGCAACAAGCAAACGTAATACATTGCTGCTGCGTCTTGGCGGCAATGGAATTGTATATAACGGAAATACATATATTACCAATCTACGTTTTGATAATACAGAATTTGATATTCCCAACTTAAATACGACAGTTTTTGAAAGTTCTTATGGTGATGGGCTTTCTAATCTGCATACAGGAACATTTAATGGTACGGATTGTATCGCACTTACAGGAACATTTGCAAATATTAACGGGAACTGGCAGGAAGCAAGTATTCGCTTGGATGTTACCGATTACGATACCACTTCCTATAAAAATATTACATTTGATGTTTATTTTGAGGAAACAGAGTATCCGGAAATCAGTATTTCTATTGCGCTTGACAACAAATATGATTTTAAAACGAATTTAGAAAATCTAAATAGTTTAGTTGAAAATTATAATAAACTTGTGGCAGAAGGTAATAATACAGGTACATATCCAGAGGAAATAGAGGCGCTTCTAGCCGAATTAACCACAAATGCGCCGCTTTATACCATACAGGATAACGTTGCGGAAACATTGCTTTCTGGTCTGGCGGTAAAATCAGACGCAATGCAGAAAATTGTGGATTGTGATAAAAAAATTTTATCAATAAAATCTCAGAATAATGCGATTAACGCGGATTTAACGGGTTTTACTTCCAATGTGCGTCAGCAGATTGAAGAACAGACCAATGCACAGAAAGCAACCATGTCTTTTATTATTTATACAGTATTTGTTGTCGGTGCAGTGTTTGTTGTAATACTGACCCTGTTTGTAATCGGTTCTGTGCAAAAGAGCATCCGGCAGTTTAAAGGAACACTTTCTCAGATTGCAGAGGGCGAAATATCGGTGCGTGCAAAGACGGATAACGGCAATGAATTTGATACTTGTGGGCGTTCGCTGAACCGTATGGCGGATAAGCTTTCAGAGGTTATTGGTGATGTAATATCCTGTGGTGAGGAATTGAATAAAAGCGGCGCAGAATTAGAAGAAATGTCACGCAATTCGGAGAGAAGTTCCGCGTTGGTTGATTCTTCCGTATCAGAGATTGCACAAGGGGCAACAACGCAGGCGGAAGATGTAGAAACTTCAACGAATGAGATAGCACATCTTGGAGATTTAATGGAAAGCATGGACGCAGATATTACAGAGTTGGATGAAACGTCAATGCATATGAAGCAGGCAAGCGATGAGGCAGTAGAAATACTCAATGAGTTAAGTACATCCAATGAGCATATGACCGACAGTGTGCAGAAAATTGCCAATCAGATTACAAAGACAAATGATTCTGTTAAGGAAATAGAGGAGACGGTTTCACTGATTTCTTCTATAGCGGATCAGACAAACCTTTTATCGCTGAATGCCAGCATTGAGGCGGCAAGAGCAGGCGATGCAGGACGTGGCTTTGCTGTTGTGGCGTCAGAAATCCAGCAGCTTGCAGATCAGTCTAATAATTCTGCAAATACAATATTCCAAGTGATTTCTAACTTAATTCATGACTTTAAGGATACCTTGCAGCTTATGGAGGAAGTGGAAAAAGCAACAACAGAGCAGAATCAGAAGCTTGCGCAGACACAGAAACAGTTTGATATTGTTAAGGGAGGTATCGTACAGTCACGTGATAAAACAGCAGTTATTAAAAATGCAATTGGAGATTGCAACCGTGTGCGTGTGACCGTATCGCAGATAATGATGAACCTTTCGGCTATTTCAGAAGAAAATGCAGCTTCTACAACAGAAACTGCCAATGCAATGCAGCAGCTTAACAGTACGATTTCAGAATTATTGCAAGAATCACAGAAATTGCTGTCGATTTCCGCACAGCTTGAGGAGGATATACAGTTCTTCCGGTTAGCACGCTAGTACAGCATCGCATTAATAATTGAGTAATATGCACCTGCTTTTAAAATTGATTTTATTGGGAAAATATGGTAATGTATTAATTGAATAAAAAGTGCAACAAAATATATTAAGATATCAAAACGCAAAACAAGGAAAATTATACGCAGTGCAGGAGGAAAAGATGATAACATTTTATGAAAAAGATCGCGTTTTTAAGCTGGATACGCCGCATACAAGCTATTTGATTGGGATTGTGGATGAGGAGAATTTTATTGGTCATATTTATTATGGAAAACGGTTAAAGGAATCAGAAGCTTCCTATTTAATGCGCACAGGTGAACCGCCTTTTGTGCCAAGCCAGAATAACCGTGAACGGTGTTCGTTTCATGATTGCTTCCCGTTTGAGTATCCCACAGGCGGGCTTGGCGATTATCGGGAAAGCTGCTTTAGTATCCGGACGCCGGGCGGTCATGTTGGCTCTATGCTTGCTTATGTATCACATGAGATTATTGCAGGTAAGCCATTACTTGCAGGACTTCCGGCAACGTTTGGAAGTGAACAGGAGTGTACAACATTGCGGATTGTATGCGAGGACAAGTATATTGGAATGCAGGTGGAACTTTTGTATACGGTTTTTGCAGATAACGATGCCATTACAAGAAGCGTAAAGGTGATAAATACCGGAAAAGAAGCATTTTATTTAACGAAAGTGCTTTCCGCGTGTCTGGATATGGATTACCGTGATTATGAAATGATTTCTCTGCATGGAAGCTGGGCAAGAGAGCGCCATATCCAGCGGAAAGCGCTTGGATATGGCATTCAAAGCGTAAGTTCGTATCGTGGAGAATCCAGCCACCAAGATCATCCGTTTTTGGCGTTAGTGGATAAGAACACAACACAGGAACACGGTGAGGTGTATGCAATGAATTTCGTGTATTCTGGCAATTTCCGTGCACAGGCAGAGGTTTCACAGTTTGATCTGGTGCGGATGTCTATGGGGATTCATCCAGAACATTTTTGCTGGAAGTTGGAAGCTGGTGAAAGCTTTCAAGCGCCGGAAGTGGTAATGGTTTATACTGATCAAGGGCTGGATGCGATGACTGGCACGTTTCATAAATTATATAAGAAGCATTTAATCCGTGGGGAGTACAAAGACAAAAAGCGCCCGATATTAATTAATAACTGGGAGGCAACATATTTTGATTTTAATACGGAAAAACTACTGTCGATTGCAAAGGAAGCTTCAAAACTTGGCATTGAGATGCTTGTTATGGATGACGGCTGGTTTGGAAAGCGTAGCAGCGACAACTGTGCACTCGGCGATTGGAAAGTAAATGAGGAAAAGATTAATGGTGGTCTAAAGTACCTGGTGGATGAGGTAAATAAGCTTGGAATGAAATTTGGCATCTGGTTTGAACCAGAAATGATTTCACCAGATTCTGATCTTTACCGTGCGCATCCAGACTGGGCAATTGCGATTCCCAACAGACCAGCAACAGAATCCCGTCAGCAGTATGTCCTTGATTTATCAAGGAAAGAGGTAGTGGACTATATCTATGAAATGGTGGCAAATGTGCTCCGCAGTGCCAATATTGAGTATGTAAAATGGGATATGAACCGCCAGCTTTCCGATCTTGGCAGTTTATCTTTGCCAGCGGACAGACAAGGTGAACTTTATCACAGGTATGTACTTGCAGTCTATGAAATGCAGGGCAGATTGGTAAAAGAATTCCCGCATTTGCTGTTAGAAAACTGTTCCGGCGGCGGTGCGCGTTTCGACCCAGGTATGCTTTATTTTAGTCCGCAGATATGGTGTTCGGATGATACCGATCCCATTGAGCGTTTGGAGATACAAGAGGGAACGGCGCTGATTTATCCGCTGTCAACAATGGGCGCTCATGTGTCAGACTGTCCGAATCATACTGTGGGAAGAGTGACGCCGTTTGAAACAAGAGGAATTGTTGCCTTAGCAGGAACTTTTGGGTATGAATTGGATGTAACAAAGATACCGCAGGAAGATCGCGATATGATTCCAGCGCAGGTTGCAATGTATCATAAGTATAATGATTTGGTACGTGAGGGCGACTATTATCGCATTGCTTCTTGTGCACAGAATCATAAGTTTGATTGCTGGCAGGTCGTTAGCGAGGATAAGCAGCAGTCGCTTGTAACTTATGTTCAAGTTTTGAATCGTGCGAACTTTAAGTCAAAGCGCATTCTGCTAAAGGGACTGGAAGTTGATACACGCTATCAGGTACAATTTGTAAATGATGAAAAAGTAGAACCAAAAGTGTACAGCGGCGATACCCTAATGAAAGCCGGACTGCTGGTGCCAAATCCGTGGGGAGATTTTAGGTCGGTGTTGATCGAGCTGAAAGCAGTATAAGAAAGAAAAATTGTTTTGATAGATAAAACATGACTGTAAGAGTGTCAGAAGGCGGCTGCCTTGTGGCACTCTATTGTATGCAGCCCCCACAGAGGAAGTATGCCGCTGAAGTCCCAATTTTCCTTTGTGCGGCTGTGCGCGATAAGCCAGATGAAAAGATGGATTCTTTAATAGTTCCTAAGGTGGTATGGAGGATAGATGGTATGGCAATAGAAAAAGTGAAAGAATATTTTAAAACGTACAATATGGCTGACAGGATACAAGAGTTTACGGTATCGAGCGCAACCGTAGAATTGGCGGCGCAGGCGCTACATTGTGAGCCGTGCAGAATTGCGAAAACGCTTTCTTTTATGGTGGAGGGAAATCCCGTCTTAATCGTAACCGCAGGCGATGCAAAGATTGATAATCCAAAATATAAAGCAAAGTTTGGAACAAAAGCAAAGATGCTTACGCCAGAGGAGGCAGAAACCTTAGTGGGGCATGCGGTCGGCGGCGTCTGCCCGTTTGCGGTTTGTGAGGGAGTTACGATTTATCTTGATGAATCACTGAAACGTTTTGAAACAGTATTTCCAGCCTGCGGCAGCAGTAACAGCGCAATTGAACTGAACATATCAGAGTTGGAAAACTATTCTGGATATCAGGAATGGGTTGACGTTTGCAAATTATTATCGTAATTTAACAAAAATGATGCAGCTTTGATACTTAATTTTAATCAGAAAAAGCAGCAAGGTATCAAGGAACTGCGGATAGATAATAAAACAATTATTGAAGCAGTTGTCTAAAAGAAAACTAATGTTCGATAAAATCGTTTAAACATTTCATATATTCTTGAAGTAATGGGTAGGGAAACAGATTCCCTACTCAATTTTATGCATCTTTTGCCCTATTTTTCTCCGGTTTTATAATTAATTAATAAATAAAATGAAAAAGAATGTTGACAATAAAATATGAAAGTAGTAATTTATTATATGTAGATGTTAGCACTCCATAAATATGAGTGCTAATAAAATAAAAACAGCGGCAAACGGATGGACAGATAGAAAGGAAGGTGGCAGCTTGGACTTAGACGAGCGGAAGCTTAAAATTCTACAGGCGATTATCCGTAATTATCTGGAAACAGGGGAGCCGGTGGGAAGCAGAACAATTTCCAAGTATACAGACTTAAATCTAAGTTCTGCTACCATACGCAATGAGATGTCCGATTTGGAGGAACTGGGGTATATTCTCCAGCCACATACATCAGCGGGGCGCATTCCTTCTGATAAGGGCTACCGTCTGTATGTAGACCAAATGATGCTGGAAAAAGAGGAGCAGCTAAACCAAGCGACGCAGGAAGTCCGCGAGATGAAGCAGATGCTTTTGGAACGTGAGGATAAAATGGAATCCATTTTAAAGCAGATGGCGAAAATGCTGGCTGCGAATACCAATTACGCGACAATGATTTCCGCGCCACGGGGCAGAGGCAGTAAACTTAAATGTATTCAGTTGTCAAGGGTAGAGGAACGGCGGATATTAACGACCATAGTAGTCGAAGGGAATATGATTAAGAATACCATGATTACATTGGAAGAGCCGCTAGATGATGAAATGCTGCTCAAACTCAATATCCTGCTGAATACCAACTTAAATGGTCTTTCGATAGAGGAGATTAATCTTGCCATGATTTCGCAGTTAAAGCAGCAGGCGGGCATTTACGAGGGCGTTATTGCAGAAGTAATGGATGCGGTTGCGGCAATGGTTAGAGATAATGAAAATATCGAAATCTATACCAGCGGTGCCAACAATATTTTTAAATATCCAGAATTATCGGATAATCAGAGGGCAAGCGAGTTAATTAACACGTTTGAGGAAAAACAGCTTTTGACAGAATTCGTACAGGAAACGCTGACCGAAGAGAATCAAACAGGGATTCAGGTTTATATCGGCAATGAAACGCCTGTAAAGACTATGAAGGATTGCAGCGTCGTGACAGCGACTTATGAATTGGAAGAAGGAATGAAGGGTACGATTGGAATTATCGGCCCTAGGCGTATGGATTATGACAAGGTAATCAATACATTAAAGACGTTAAAAAGCCAGCTCGACACCATCTATAAAAAGACGGCAGATGAGCATTCCCAATTATAAATATAAAGAAAGGAAGACGATGAAACGTGGAAGAAAAGGAGCGCAACGAACAAGATTTAGACGAAAATAAGCCAGATGACAATACCACTCCCGAAGGAAATGAGTCCAAGGAAGCAGCAGAAAATCAGACAGAGCCTAAAGAATCCGATGCAGATACTTCAGAACCAGATTCTTTAGAAAACGAAGCTTCTATAGAAAATGACACAAATAATGACGACAAGACGGAGGACGAAAGCGCAGGAGAACAGATGGAAAATGGTGACAAGAAAGCAAAAAAGAAATCATTTTTAGGCAAGGAAAAGAAACCAAACAAGCTTCAGGAAAAAGTGGATGAGTTAGAAGATCGTGTAAAACGGCAAATGGCAGAGTTTGATAATTTCCGCAAGCGCACAGAGAAAGAGAAATCCGCAATGTTTGAAACTGGTGCAAAGAGTGTCGTGGAAAAAATCCTTCCTGTAGTGGATAACTTTGAACGTGGGCTTGCAGGGCTTACAGAGGAAGAAAGGAAACAGCCCTTTGCAGAAGGCATGAATATGGTATATAAACAGTTGATGACCGAATTAGAAAAGCTGGAAGTAAAGCCGATTGAAGCTGTTGGCTGTGAATTTAATCCCGATTTGCACAATGCAGTGATGCAGGTGGAGAGCGAGGAGTATGAATCTGGTATTATTGCGCAGGAATTACAAAAAGGTTATACCTACCGCGATAGTGTGGTAAGGCACAGCATGGTTGCTGTTGTGTCGTAGCGGTTTTATGTTTTATTTAGATTTGATAGGTATTTATTATTTTATTATATATGATTTTTCAATAGGAGGAATAAAATCATGAGTAAGATTATTGGTATTGACTTAGGTACAACAAATAGCTGCGTAGCTGTTATGGAGGGTGGTAAGCCTACCGTTATTGCAAATACAGAGGGTGCAAGGACAACGCCGTCCGTAGTGGCGTTTACAAAGACCGGTGAGCGTCTTGTCGGAGAACCGGCAAAGCGTCAGGCTGTTACCAATGCAGAGAAGACAATTGCTTCCATTAAAAGAGATATGGGTACTGACCACGGCAGAACGATTGATGACAAGAAATATTCGCCACAGCAGATTTCTGCAATGATTCTTCAGAAGTTAAAGGCGGATGCAGAAAGCTATCTGGGTGAGAAAGTTTCAGAAGCAGTTATTACAGTTCCGGCATATTTTAACGATGCACAGCGTCAGGCAACGAAGGATGCAGGTAAAATTGCAGGCTTAGATGTAAAGCGTATTATTAATGAGCCGACTGCTGCAGCGCTTGCCTATGGTTTGGACAATGAAAAAGAGCAGAAAATTTTAGTATATGACCTTGGCGGTGGTACATTTGATGTATCGATTATTGAAATAGGCGACGGCGTTATCGAAGTGTTGGCGACAAACGGTGACACACATCTTGGCGGTGACGATTTTGATAATAAATTGATTCAGTGGATGACCGAGGAGTTTAAAAAGCAGGAGGGCATTGACCTTTCCGGCGATAAAATGGCAATGCAGCGTTTAAAGGAAGCAGCGGAGAAGGCAAAGAAGGAACTTTCTTCTGCAACAACGACCAATATTAATCTGCCGTTTATTACAGCAACAGCAGAAGGCCCGAAGCATTTTGACATGGATTTGACAAGGGCAAAATTTGATGAATTAACACATGATTTAGTAGAGCGGACAGCAATTCCCGTGCAGAATGCATTAAAAGACGCGGGACTGACTTCTTCTGAAATTGGTCAGGTATTGTTAGTTGGCGGTTCTACACGTATTCCGGCAGTACAGGATAAGGTAAGACAGCTTACAGGTAAAGAGCCAAGTAAGTCCTTAAATCCCGATGAATGTGTTGCAATCGGTGCATCTATTCAAGGTGGTAAGCTTGCCGGCGATGCAGGTGCAGGCGAAATCCTTCTGCTCGATGTAACACCGCTTTCACTTTCTATTGAAACAATGGGCGGCGTAGCAACAAAGTTAATTGAACGTAATACAACCATCCCGACCAAGAAGAGCCAAATTTTCTCAACAGCGGCAGACAATCAGACCGCAGTAGATATCAATGTTGTTCAAGGTGAACGTCAATTTGCAAGAGATAATAAATCTCTTGGACAGTTCCGTCTTGATGGGATTCCTCCTGCAAGACGTGGTGTTCCACAGATTGAGGTTACATTCGATATCGATGCAAATGGTATTGTAAATGTATCTGCTAAGGATTTAGGAACAGGCAAAGAACAGCATATTACAATTACAGCAGGTTCAAATATGTCTGATGAAGATATCGAGAAGGCAGTAAAGGAAGCAGCAGAGTACGAAGCACAGGATAGAAAGCGTAAGGAGGCAATTGACGCGCGCAATGATGCAGATTCCTTTGTATTCCAGACAGAGAAAGCATTGGGCGAGGTTGGTGATAAGATTGACGCCAATGAAAAAGCATCTTTGGAAGCAGACTTAAATGAGTTAAAGTCCTTCCTTGAGAGCACAAAAGATGCGGAGATGACCGAAGATCAGGTTGCCGAGTTAAAGAGCAAGCAGGAGGCATTAATGTCTAAGGCGCAGAATCTCTTTACGAAGATGTATGAAAATATGCAGGGAGCTGGTGGCGCAGGCCCGGATATGGGTGATATGGGCGGCGCAGCACAAACGGACAATACAACAACAGCAGATGATGTTGTAGACGGAGATTACAGAGAAGTATAAGATGAAAGACGTACCAGTGAGCGTTAAGCTTTCCTAATTTCAACACTGCTTATAATGCATAAACGGACAATACGTGCTGTGTTGAAGGGAAAACGAATCGTTCGTGAGTATAGGAAGTGGTAAGACGCCGCGCCAAATGGCGCGGCGCTAAGGAATTGTTTAGAATTAATAGATGTGTTTGCAGGTTAGTTCTGCGCAGTTCCTAAAAACTTCTAAGTTTTATATGAAAAAGGTTACAGTTTAAACATAGAAAGGCATGGATTAACATGGCAGAGCAGAAAAGAGATTATTATGAAGTGCTAGGCGTCGAGAGAGGCGCTGACGATGCGACCATTAAAAAAGCATACAGGCAGCTTGCTAAAAAGTATCATCCGGATATGAACCCTGGTGATGAGGAGGCGGAGAAGAAATTCAAAGAGGCTTCTGAAGCATATGCAGTGCTTAGTGATCCTGACAAAAGGCGTCAGTATGATCAATTTGGACATTCTGCCTTCGAAGGCGGCGGAGCAGGAGGCTTTGGTGGATTTGACTTCGGCGGGGCTGATTTCTCTGATATCTTCGGCGATATCTTTGGCGATTTCTTTGGAGGCGGCAGTCGGAGTTCGAGAAGCAACGGGCCGATGAAGGGGGCAAATCTGCGCACAAGCGTCCGCATTACGTTTGAGGAAGCTGTATTTGGTGTGGAGAAAGAACTGGATCTGAATCTAAAGGATACCTGCAAGACCTGTAATGGAACAGGTGCAAAGCAGGGAACCTCACCAGAAACGTGTCATCGCTGTGGCGGGCGCGGTCAGGTTGTGACACAGCATCAGACACCGTTTGGCACAATCCGTAATTCACAGGTCTGCCCAGACTGTAACGGTACGGGTAAGACCATTAAAGATAAATGCCCAGACTGTCATGGCAGTGGTTATATTTCGGGTAGGAAGAAGATACAAGTTTCTATTCCGGCTGGCATTGACAATGGACAGAGTGTGCGTATTCGTGACAAAGGAGAACCTGGTGTCAATGGCGGGCCGAGAGGTGATTTACTTGTCGAAGTTGTAGTCGACAGGCATCCAATTTTCCAGCGTCAGGATATGAATATCTTTTCTACGGTTCCGATGTCGTTTGCAGTTGCAGCACTCGGCGGTGAGATATTAATTGACACGGTGGACGGAAAAGTGGTGTATGACGTGAAAGCAGGCACACAGACAGATACCCGTGTACGTCTGCGCGGAAAAGGTGTTCCGTCCCTTAGAAATAAAGATATTCGCGGCGATCACTATGTAACGCTGGTGGTACAAGTACCCGATAAACTATCGAGTGAGGCAAGAGAACTTTTGCGTAAATTTGACAATGAAACCGGAAACACATTGGAATCTGTGAAAAATATGGAAGCCAACGAATCTATAGACGATAAGAAGAAAAAGAAAAAGAATTTTTTTACGAAATAGATCTAAGGAACTGGATTAATTCTTTAACAGTTCTTCATTAAGATGAGAAATGGAATGCTTGCGAAAGCGTATGGTGGAACTGCTTTTGCAAGCATTTTTATGCACACGGGCACTCAAAGGAAAAATGTCAGCAAAGCTGACGAGTGCCCGGCGCGCAAGAAGGGGAAGATGGCTCTTTCCTGTTCGATTGCATATGGGGTTGATTTGAATGGGGGTGCGGTTGTGAAGTGGAAAAAATTTACAGTAAAAACAATTACAGAAGCAGAGGATATTATTATAAGTACATTGTATGATATTGGGTTAGAGGGTGCACAGATAGAGGATAAAGTGCCGTTGACACCGTTAGAAAAGGAACAGATGTTTGTAGATATCCTTCCGGATGCACCAGAAGACGATGGCATAGCTTATCTAAGTTTTTTCTTGGAGGAGGACGAGCATACGCCGATTGATACCGATCAGGTCGTTAGAGATATTCATAATGAACTGGAAGCACTGCGTGATTTTATGGAGATTGGAGAAGGTTCTGTTTTGGTATCGGAAACGGAGGATATTGATTGGATTAATAATTGGAAGCAGTATTTTCACCAGTTTTATATTGATGATTTATTGGTAATTCCTTCATGGGAGGAAGTAAAGGAGGAGGACAAAGATAAGAAAATCCTTCATATCGATCCGGGAACGGCGTTCGGTACAGGAATGCATGAAACCACACAGTTGTGTATCCGGCAATTGAAGAAGTACATTACACCAGATACTGTTTTGTTGGATGTTGGCACTGGAAGCGGGATTCTTTCGATTGTTTCGCTGATGTATGGGATTAACAAAGCCGCAGGCACAGATCTGGATCCATGCGCGATGGAGGCAGTGCGGGAGAATATGGAAGTAAATCATATTCCAATGGATTCGTTTGCCTTAAAGATTGGGAATATTATAACTGATAAGGAAGTGCAGGATTGGGCAGGTTATGAAAAATATGATATAGTGGTAGCCAATATCCTTGCGGATGTACTAGTACCACTGACACCAGTGATTTATCCGCATTTGAAAAAGGGCGGGATTTATATTACTTCAGGTATTATTGACAATAAGGAGCAGACTGTTAGGGAAGCCGTGGAAGCTGCCAATATGGAGATTTTGGATGTTTGTTATCAAGGTGAATGGGTCAGTATAACTGCACGGAAATCGTTTTAAAACCTGGAAATGGCTTTAGAATATAGGAGAATATACGAAATATGTATCATTTTTTTGTAGAACCCTCGCAGATAGGAGAAAAGACCATTCTGATTCGTGGGACAGACGTAAATCATATTAAAAATGTCCTACGTTTGAAAATTGGCGAGGAAATAAGCATAAGTAACGGTATAGATGGTAGGGATTACCGCTGCGGTATTGAAGCTTTTATGGAGTCCGAGATAGTTTGCCGTCTGCGTTTCATTAAGGAGGACGGCGTAGAACTTCCAGCCAAGATCTATTTGTTTCAGGGAATTCCTAAAGGGGATAAAATGGAGCTGATTATTCAGAAAATGACAGAGCTTGGCGTTTATGAGATTATTCCGGTTGCTATGAAGCGGTGCATCGTTAAGTTGGAGGATAAAAAAGCAAAGGCAAAAATTGCCCGCTGGCAGGGGATTGCAGAGGCGGCGGCAAAACAGAGTAAGCGTGCCATAGTGCCGCAGATACGGGAAGTCATGTCCTTGGCAGAGGCGCTTGCATATGCAGAGCAGATGGACGTTAAGCTGGTTCCTTACGAGATGGAGGAACGTCTTGTCGGAGCTTCTGGCATGGAGGGAACAAGACGGGCGATTGAAAGTATTGCTGTAGGGCAGGCGGTCGCTGTGTTTATCGGACCGGAGGGCGGATTTGAGGAAGCAGAAATTCAGGAAGCCGCTGCACAGGGCGTGACCCCCATTACATTAGGTAAGCGGATTTTAAGAACGGAAACAGCCGGATTCACGGTAATGGCATGGATAATGTATTTTTTGGAACCTTAAAATAAATGATAGTTTGTTGAATTTCGTAAGATAACTGGAAAAATATTTTATAATGTGATAAGATTTCATATAGGGATACCTGTATTATACTAACGACCGTTAAGATTTCCCAATTTCTGCACAGCCTATATTGTAAAAGCGGACAATACGTGCTGTGCAGAAAGGAAAATCTAATCGTTTGTGAGTATATAAAAACGGCCGAGGGAAGGGAAACGTATATGGAATACAATGAAGAAGTGTTTAAAAAGAGTGCAAACCGCAAAGCAATGTTGGTTTGGCTTGTCGTAAATGTACTTCTTTCCGCATTATGCGCGGGAGAATCAATGCGAGGGCAGCATACGTCTGGATACATAACCGTATATTTTCTAGTGTGTTGGATACCATATTTTATTGGACTTGCAGTCTTAAAAATAAAAGGGATGGAGATTGCGTTTTACAAGGATATCCTTGCAGTTGGGTATGGTATTTTTTATACATTTGTAATCTGTACCTCGGAATCAGCGATAACATTTGCTTATATTTTTCCAATTACAAGTATGGTGATTTTATATAAGGATAAGAAATATATTATTCGTTGTGCAATTACGAATACGATTGTAGTAGTCGGAAGTATTGTTTACCGTTATATGCAAGGGATGAATGCAGCGAAAGATATTAAGGATTATCTGCTTCAGTTAGGCTGTATTATGCTTTGTTATGGTTGTTACATTCTCTCTATTGATCATATGTGCCAATCGGATAATGCACTGACAGAGTCTATTAAAAGTAATTTAAAAAGAGTTGTGGAAACCATTGCGAAGGTAAAAACCGCAAGCAATGCAATTGTAGATGGTGTGATTGTAGTGCGCGAACTTGCTGATGAAAACAAACAGGGCGCCGGAAATGTGGTTTCAGGTATGACAGAGCTTGCCAATAATAATGGTGTGCTCTATCAGAAAACAATGTCCTCAATGGATATGACCACGGAAATTAATACACAGGTGCAGAATGTGGCTGGACTGGTGGAACAGATGATGCAGTTGGTACAGGAATCTGTTTCGCATGCGCAGGAAAGTTCGCAGGCGCTCGCCGGTGTTGTGGATTCTACAAATATGATGGCGGAACTGTCTGCTGAGGTGGAAAAGGTTTTAAATGAGTTTCGCAGCGAGTTTGTGATGGTTAAGGAGGAAACGGGAACCATTTCCGGCATTACTTCGCAGACCAACTTGCTGGCGCTTAATGCTTCGATTGAAGCGGCGCGCGCAGGGGAAGCCGGAAAAGGCTTTGCTGTTGTGGCAGATGAAATTAGAAATCTTAGTATGGGAACACAGAGCTCTTCTAGCCGTATTTTAACGGCGTTGCAGCATTTGGAGGAAACGGCGGATAAAATGACGCAGTCCATTACTAAAACGCTGGAATTAATACAGGTAGCAACACAGAATGTCAATAAAGTAAATGAAAGTGTTGTAACCATTACCAATGATTCAACACAGATGGGAAGCCATATCGGCGTAATTGATTCTGCTATGAAAGAAGTCGAAAGTTCCAACCAAAATATGGTCAACAATATGCAGCAGATTTGCGATGTCATGCAGGTGATGACAGAAAGCATTAGCGATGCAGATGCTACAACAAAGGCAATGCTGAATAAATATGGAGAAACTGCCGCCAATGTCAACAAGATTGAAAACGTTGTGGGAAGGCTGATGGAGGAACTCGGCGATGGCGGCTTTATGGGTGTACAGGATGTAAAGGCAGGAATGAAAGTTTCTGTTGTATATGCACAAACAGGAGTATCCGCAGCAAACAGCAGCCAAGAATACAGGGGGGAAGTCTGCGAGCAATCGGGTAAGGATTTAATAATCCGGCTGTATGATGAGAAGGCAGCTGCGGCAATTCGTACAAAAAATCAATTGTTCCATTTGCACGTTGCGGTTGAAAATGTGCTTTATCACTGGAATGATGCCAAGATAACGCCTTTAAAAGATAAGGGCGATGGTTGGTTTAAGGTGGTGCTGACTTCCAGCCCTTCTGTTGTAAATCGAAGAAAGTATGAGCGGATTCTGGTTTCAGATGCCTGTGCGATTACGGTAGATGGCGTAAAAGAATCTGTAAATGGGAAAATGGTGAATATCAGTGCGAATGGATTTGCTTTTTCAACCACGAATATGCAGTTTACGCGTTTTATTGGAAAATCGGTGAAAGTTGATATCCCGAATTTTGTAATACAAGGGGCAAGCCCATTGGAAGGTAGTATTATGCGTTGTACAGATAATGATGGGGAATGTATTGTCGGTTGTTGTATGCCAGAAGATAATCAGGCAGTGCTAGATTATGTAAAACAGCATTCCAAAAGCGGCAAAGCGTAGGAATAAGCTTACACAATCAAAGCACCAAATTGTGGGAATGTGCATATTTATAGAATAAGATAAGGGGCTCCTTATGGAATTAGATACATTGAAGGTGTGAATAGAATGGAAGTTTATTTGGACAATTCAGCTACGACAAAATGCCTGCCTAATGTGGCGGCGCTGATGACACAGATTTTGTGTGAAGACTATGGGAATCCTTCCAGTATGCATCGGAAAGGGATGGAGGGCGAAAGATATATCCGTTACGCAAAAGAAGTAATTGCTAAAAATCTAAAGGTTCAGGAAAAAGAAATTATATTTACCTCTGGTGGTACGGAATCAGATAATATTGCTTTAATTGGTGGCGCTTATGCAAATGGCAGAGCAGGGCGGCATATTATTACGACACGGATCGAACATCCAGCAGTTTTGCAAACGTGTGCTTATTTAGAGGAACAGGGATTTCAAGTAACTTATTTGCCAGTCGACAGCAAAGGTGTAATTAGTCTGCGCGACTTGGAAAAGGCAATGACGCGCGGTACGATTTTAGTGTCAATTATGCATACCAATAATGAAATTGGTTCTTTACAGCCGATTGCAGAAGCCGGAGAACTCATTCACCGCATGAATCCGCAGACACTGTTTCACTGTGATGCCGTGCAGGGATTCGGAAAGTTCCACATTTATCCGAAGCGAATGAATATTGACTTGTTATCGGTAAGTGCACACAAAATCCACGGGCCAAAGGGAATGGGATTCCTCTATATCAGTGAAAAGGCGAAAGTGCGGCCAATTATATTTGGCGGCGGGCAGCAGAAAGGAATGCGGTCTGGTACAGAGAATGTACCCGCTATTGCTGGAATGGCATTGGCAGTCGAGGAGGTTTATAAGGATCTTGATGAAAAAGTCAGCTATTTATATGGCTTAAAGGAACATTTTATTCAAGGGGTAACGCAGATCGAGGGTGTGAAAATCAATGGTTTAACAGGAACTGCAAGTGCGCCGCATGTTGTTAGTGTATCCATTCAAGGCGTGAGAAGTGAAGTGATGCTTCATGCGCTTGAAGATAAAGGAATTTACGTATCGGCAGGAAGCGCCTGTTCTTCCAATAAACCGATGCCGTCAGCCACATTAAAGGCGATTGGCGTTGAAAAGCAGTATCTTGATTCTACGCTGCGTTTTAGCTTTAGCATATTGACTACGGAGGAGGAAATTACTTATACAATCCGCTGTTTGCAAGAGCTGATTCCAATGCTGCGCCGCTATACCAGAAAATAATTTCGGGAAAAGTAAGGAGAGAAGAATGTACAAATCATTTTTAATAAAATACGCAGAGATTGGAGTCAAGGGAAAAAACAGATATATTTTTGAAGACCGCCTTTGCGACCAAATTCGTTATGCGCTGCGGCGCTGCGACGGGGAATTTGAAGTGACGAAATCGCAGGGGCGGATTTATGTCAATGCGCTAAGTGCGTTTGATTTTGATGAAACTGTAGAAAATTTAAAAACGGTATTTGGTATATCTGGTATTTGTCCGGTGGTAAAGGTGGAAGACTGCGGCTTTGAGAAGCTTTGTGAGGAGGTTGTCAGCTATATGGATCGGGTTTATCCCGACAAGCATATGACATTTAAAGTGGAGGCACGCAGAGCACGGAAAAATTATCCAAAAAATTCAATGGAGATGAACTGTGATATTGGGGAGGCTGTTTTAAATGCGTTTCCTGAAATTCGCGTTGATGTGCATAAACCAGATATTATGCTGCATATTGAAATTCGCGAGATGATTTATATTTATTCACTGGTAATTGCAGGACCGGGCGGGCTTCCTATAGGAACGAACGGTAAGGGAATGCTGCTGTTATCAGGCGGTATTGACTCTCCTGTTGCTGGATATATGATTGCAAAGCGTGGGGTAAAAATTGATGCAGTGTATTTTCACGCGCCGCCTTATACCAGTGACCGTGCAAAGCAGAAAGTTGTAGATTTAGCAAAATATGTGGCGCGGTTTAGTGGGCCGATTCGACTTCATGTCATAAATTTTACGGATATTCAGCTTTATATTTATGATAAATGCCCACATGATGAACTAACCATTATTATGCGTCGTTATATGATGCGGATTGCAGAGCATCTTGCGCTGGAATCGGGCTGTCTGGGACTGATAACAGGGGAGAGCATTGGGCAGGTGGCGTCACAGACAATGCAGTCGTTAATGGCAACCAATGATGTCTGTACGCTTCCCGTTTACCGACCGCTCATTGGGTTTGACAAGCAGGAGATAGTAACGGTTTCAGAGCAGATCCATACTTATGAAACATCAATTCTGCCGTTTGAGGACTGCTGTACGATTTTTGTAGCGAAACATCCGGTCACGAAACCGAACTTAAATATTATTCGGCGGCATGAAACGAATTTGGATGAAGGGATTGACGCGCTGGTAAAGACCGCACTGGAAACGGATGAAGTGATCGAAGTGGTGTAGTAAGAATTCAGCTTAGGGCTTTGCACTATGCTGCAAAGTCTGATAAGTTTGAGCAGCAAAAAAGCATGGAAAAAGAATCCGATAAGAACACTTTTCCATGCCATTTGTCTGCTTTGTTATAAAGTTGTAATACGATAACGAAGCGGAATCACTGTGGCAGAGTATGTATATAAATTGCATTAAAATATATACGCTGCAAAGCAAAGATTAAACTAAATAATCTTTTAAAACTGCCATAATATCGTCTGTGCTGCCCTCTGTATGGATGTTCAAGTCGATTGGCTTTGACAAATCCAAGCTGAAAATACCCATAATTGATTTTGCGTCGATAACGTATCTACCGGATACAAGGTCGAAATCGTAATCGAATTTTGTGATATCATTAACAAAGGACTTTACTTTGTCAATTGAGTTTAAAGAAATCTGAACAGTCTTCATTCTGACTACCTCCTTTTTTATACTTCCTTTTTAATAATAAAGGTAAATAAGGGAAAAGTCAACCGAAGATAGAAAACAGTTGTCCTGAAAAATGACGAAAATATTCAAAAAAAATGTGCAAATTGACAAATGCACGGAATTTGTACTGGCGAACATGAAAGTTTGTCAATAACGTAGACTCACGAGCGTAAGGAATTGTAGGAAAATAAGTGCTCAGATTGCGCAGGATATTTCTTCAAGATTGTAGGAGAAAAAACGTAGGCGTAGCGGGCTACGGCGAGGCTTTTTCTCCTGCAAGATTGGAGAAATAGACAAGCAAGATGTGTCACTTATTTTTCTACAGTTCCTTAGTATCTTGAATCATATTTTAAAATCTATCGGTCGTGCGTATAGATAAGGGGGAATTCCATGAAGACGGTTGCATTTCACAACCTTGGCTGCAAGGTAAACGCCTATGAAATGGACGCAATGCTGCAGTCACTTATCCAGAAGGGCTATCAGATTGTACCATTTGAGGAAAAAGCGGATATTTATATTGTAAATACTTGTACGGTGACGAATATAGCCGACCGCAAGAGCCGCCAGATGCTGCACAAGGCAAAAAAAACAAACCCACAGGCAGTTGTGGTGGCTGTAGGGTGCTATGTGCAGTCCGATCCCTCAGCCGCCAAAGCCGAGGAAGCAGTCGACTTAATCATTGGCAACAATAAGAAAAAGAATATAGCAGATATTTTGGAACGTTATCTTAATGGAATGGATGTTCGAGAAGAAAGCATAATTGATATTAGCCACACCAAGGAATATGAGGAAATGAAGCTGACTGGTACGCAGGAACATACACGCGCTTATATTAAAATTCAAGACGGCTGCAACCAATTTTGCACATATTGTATTATTCCTTATGCGAGAGGGCGCGTGCGAAGCCGTAAGCAAGCAGATATATTGTTGGAGATACAAGGGCTTGTGGCAGCAGGCTATAAGGAGTTTGTTCTTACGGGAATTCATATTAGTTCATATGGCGCTGATTTCGCAGAAGAATCTGTGTTACATGAAGATGTTGTAAATCATAAGAATTTCAGTAAAAACAGCAGACATTTGCTTGCGTTATTGCAGGCGATTGATAAAATTGCCGGCGTGGAACGGATTCGTCTTGGTTCGCTGGAGCCGCGGATTATAACGCAGGAATTTGTAAGAAAACTTGCGGATATGCAACATCTCTGTCCACATTTTCATTTATCATTGCAAAGCGGATGTGCGGAAACATTAAAGCGCATGAACCGCCATTATACCCCAGAACAGTATATGGAGGGCGTTGCGCTTCTGCGTAAGGCGTTTGTGCATCCGGCAATTACTACGGATATTATTACAGGATTTCCGGCAGAAACGGAGGAGGAATTTGGGCAGACAAAACAGTTTGTCGAAGCAGCGGCATTTTTTGAAATGCATATTTTTAAGTATTCTAGGCGCAAAGAAACAAAAGCTGCCGAAATGCAGCAACAGGTGCCAGAGCAGATAAAGGCACAAAGAAGCCAAGAATTGCAGAAAATTGAGCAGGAAGCGTCAAAACAGTTTCGTAGTTTTTATCTAGGGAAAGAAGTAGACGTGCTGATGGAGGAGGAAAAAGAACTATCCGGCGAAAAATATTGGATTGGGCATACAAGGGAATATGTAAAAGCAGCAGTGAAAGCGCAGTATGGACAAATACTGTCAAATCAAATTGTACACGGTAAAATAACGGGTGTTTTGCAAGAGGACATTATGCTGTTATCAATACAATAGAACGGTGAAAGTTTATTCGTTTATCACAATTTATAAAATTGTATGCAAAGAAGAGTTGAATTTTCGCAGAGATTAAGTTATGATAGATTTAACAATGCAAAAAGTCGGA
Organism: Lachnospiraceae bacterium; assembly: GCA_009774395.1. Taxonomy (GTDB): domain Bacteria; phylum Bacillota; class Clostridia; order Lachnospirales; family Lachnospiraceae; genus COE1. The sequence goes on along the minus strand of VSNQ01000032.1, from coordinate 4,034 downwards.
AACCCGATTTGATGGAAGGAGCATAGACAAATGGAAGATTTAACTCGTACACAATACATACAGATTGCGCCCGACGATTTGAGCGGGGGTAATTCCGTACATGATGTAATGGCTTCTGTATATGCTGCTCTGACAGAGAAAGGGTACAATCCGGTAAATCAGATAGTAGGATATATTATGTCAGGCGATCCCACATATATTACGAGTCATAAAGGTGCTAGAGCTATGATTATGCGAGTGGAGCGGGACGAGCTTGTGGAAGAAATGCTGAAATCCTATATTCGGAATGCAGGATGGCAGCCATTCCGGTAATTGGTTTCCGGTGATATCCATGCGTTCTTCTCATGGAGGGGGTGCCGTTGCAGGCGGTGCGTTAAGCGTTTATACTTATGAGCAGTCATATTTACACATATTCACGATGCTTCCCGCTCGTGAGTCGGGTGATTTGGCAGATTATAGTAACCATGAGTATAATTTGTAGGCGTATAATGTACGCTGGAGGTATATACATGAGGAAGATGGGACTTGATTTTGGGTCGAAGACGGTTGGCGTAGCCATTAGCGACCCACTGTTGATTACGGCACAGGGAATTGAGATTGTACGGAGAAAGTATGAGGACAAGCTGCGGCAGACGCTGGCAAGAATTGAAGAATTAATTGTTGCATATGAAGTAGACGAGATAATTCTTGGGTATCCTAAGAACATGAACGATTCACTTGGAGAACGGGCAGAGAAAACACTTGCCTTTCAAGAAATGTTAGAGCGTAGAACGGGCTTAACAGTACAGTTGTGGGATGAGCGGTTAACTACAGTAGCAGCAGATAAAGCAATGATTGAGGCCGGTATCAGACGTGAAAATAGGAAAGAACACGTCGATAAAATAGCGGCAGTTTTTATTTTGCAGGGATATTTGGATTTTTGCAGAAATAAGCAAAGTGAATGAATGGAGGTTGCTTAGAATGGAGAAAATTACCTTTATGCCAGAGGGCGGAGAAACTGTGGAATTTTTTGTTTTGGAGCAGACGACCATAGGCGGGGTGAATTATATTCTGGTAACGGATGCGGACGAGGAGGAAGATGGCAACGCATATATTTTAAGAGCGGAATCCGGAGCAGAGGAACATGAGCAGGTTTACAGTATGGTCGAGGAGGAAGCGGAATTGGAGGCTGTTTCAGGCGTTTTTGAAAATATGCTGGAGGACATTGACCTAATTTAAAAAGAACGGTGAATAGTAATTTAGGAGGTTTATTTTGAAACAGAACAAGCAACATAATACGGCGAAGCTTAAGATTATACCCTTGGGAGGGCTTGAGCAGATTGGGATGAATATTACTGCCTTTGAATATGAAGACAGTATTATTGTGGTGGACTGCGGTTTGAGTTTTCCAGCGGATGACATGCTCGGTGTCGATTTGGTTATTCCTGATGTAACGTACCTAAAGAACAATCAGGATAGAGTAAAGGGATTTGTAATTACGCATGGGCATGAGGATCATATTGGTGCGCTGCCCTATGTGCTGAAAGACTTAAATGTACCAATATATGCGACAAAGCTTACAATGGGAATTATTGAGAACAAGCTGACAGAGCATAACTTAATGCACAATGTACGCAGAAAGGTAGTAAAGTTTGGGCAGAATATTAATCTGGGCTGTTTTCGTATTGAATTTATTAAAACAAACCATAGTATTGTAGATGCAGCGGCGCTGGCAATTTACTCTCCGGCAGGAACAGTAGTGCATACAGGTGATTTTAAAGTCGATTATACGCCTGTATATGGTGATGCGATTGATTTGCAGCGTTTTGCGGAACTGGGGAAAAAGGGTGTGCTTGCGCTGATGTGTGACAGTACCAATGCAGAACGGCAGGGATTTACGCCGTCAGAGAAGAAGCTTGGGCCAGTTTTTGATGCGCTGTTTGAAGAACACAAAAAGACAAGGATTATTATAGCAACTTTTGCTTCCAATGTGGATAGAGTGCAGCAAATTATTAATACTGCCGATAAATTTGGCAGGAAAGTTGTTGTTGAGGGGCGGAGTATGGTCAATATTATTGAAACAGCCTCCAACTTAAATCGTATTAGTATTCCGGACAATACATTGATTGATATAGAACGGTTGAAAAATTATCCAAAGGATAAAACGGTTATTATTACAACCGGAAGCCAAGGGGAGAGCATGGCTGCATTAAGCCGTATGGCAAGCGGGATGCATAAGAAAATTACAATTGCAAAAGGCGATACCATTATCTTTTCTTCTAGTCCAATTCCCGGCAATGAGAAAGCGATTACAAAAGTAATTAATGAGCTGTTTAAAAAGGGAGCAGATGTTATATTTCAGGATACACATGTATCAGGACACGCTTGTCAGGAGGAAATTAAGCTGATTTATACGCTGACAAAGCCTAAGTATGCAGTTCCTATCCACGGTGAATATAAACATCTAAAAGCACAGGCTAAGCTTGCAATGGAACTAGGTATCGAGAAAGAAGACGTATTTATTTTACAGTCTGGTGATGTGCTTTCCCTAGATATGGAGAGTGCGGAAATTACAGGAAGAGTACCAGTTGGCACCGTATTGGTAGATGGACTTGGCGTTGGTGATGTAGGAAATGTCGTTCTGCGTGACAGGCAGCATTTGGCGGAGGACGGCATTATTATTGCTGTTATGTCCTTGGATGGGGCGTCCGGTGAGCTGCTTTCCGGACCAGATATTGTATCAAGGGGTTTTGTCTATGTAAAAGAATCGGATGAGTTAATGGACGAAGCACGCAAGATTATTGAGAAAGCAGTTCTTGCCTGCCTAAAGAAAAATATTACAGATTGGGGCAAGATAAAGGCTACCATAAAGGATACGCTTGGAGAATTTGTGTGGAAAAAGACAAAACGCCGTCCAATGATTCTGCCAATTATTATGGAGGTTTAGAGGGAATGAGTGCAAAACAGTTTTTGGGGGCGATTGTTTCTATGATTGTGCGGATAGCGCTGGCAGCGGTAATAATTTTCGGCGTATTCCGTCTAGCAGTGGGCGCCTATGAAATTGGTTATCAAGTGTTTGCTGATATTCCGATATCGCAGGGGGAGGGCAGAACAGTAAGCGTTGTTGTATCGGAAGATGTAAAGCCAATGGCGCTTGCAAAGGTCTTGGAGCAGAAAGGGCTAGTTGCAGATGCGAATATTTTCTTCTTTCAAGAATTGTTTTCCGATTACAGAGGAGAGATTAAAGCAGGGACATATGAGCTAAGCACTGCTATGACTGCACAGGAAATGATAAGGGTTATGTGCGGCGTGGATGAGGAAGCGGAGGAAGAATAGTGGACAACGAACGATTAGCAGCATTTCTGCATTCTTTTGATCATACGCTGCCGCCACTGTTAAATCAATTGGAACAGGAAGCAAAAGAGGACAACGTTCCAATTATCCGTCCGCAGATGCAGTCGCTTTTGCGGTTTTTGATGACTTCGATACAGCCAAAACGTATTTTGGAAGTTGGGACAGCGGTTGGGTTTTCCGCATTGTTTATGAGCACGTTCACGCCAAAAAACTGTCATATTACTACAATTGAGCGGTATGATAAATATATTGCAAAGGCGAAGGAGCATTTTGAACTTGCTGGCAAAATGGAAGAGATTACTCTGCTGGAAGGGGATGCTGCTGAAGTGCTGAAACATCTCACAGAGAACGAGAGTTATGATTTTATATTTATGGATGCGGCAAAGGGGCAGTATATTCATTTCCTGCCTGATATACTGCGGCTTCTAAAACCGAAGGGATTGTTGGTTTCTGACAATATTTTTCAGGAGGGTGAGATTATGGAATCGAAGTATGCAATTCCACGCAGAAATCGTACGATTTATAAAAGGATGCGGCAGTATCTTGATGCGCTGACTAGAAGTGATTTGTTGGAAACGGTGATTCTTCCGGTGGGGGATGGCGTGACGCTTTCCTTTAAAAAGGTTTAGGAATTGTAGGAAAATAAGTGCTCAGATTGCGCAGGATATTTCTTCAAGATTGTAGGAGAAAAAACGTAGGCG
>VSNQ01000031.1 GCA_009774395.1 Lachnospiraceae bacterium | reverse complement strand
TATGTCAAGATTTTCTGATGACGCAGATGGACATTTAGACAAGTAATTGTCATGAGTAATTTCTGAACAGTTCCTTAATAATTGGTATTATTTTATACCTGAGTTTTGCAGGCAATTAAGTAAAAAAATGCTCTAAACACCGCATATATAATGGCGTTCAGAGCATTTTAAAAATGCATAAAAATGTTGTATTTTGCCCTATGTTGTGTTTGTAAAAATTTTATATTAATATTTCCTGATACATAGATATTCTTTTAATGTCTGATAACGGCATGATTTTTTTAGTTTCGGATTTGTCTGACGGTATGACACTTTCCTATTAGCTGTTCTAAAACGTGCATAACCAGCAGTGTTACAAAGCAGGTTAAAAAATGTGCCTGTATATGCTCCCCAGTAGAAACAAAGACAGGTCTGGCTTGAAATTCGCTCTTTATAATCTTAAAAGATTCTTCTATGGATAAATCACTATAATAAGGATAAGGGTCAAATTTTGGCGTTGTTAATACAAAGTAAATAATAAATTATAAAAAAAGTATAAAAATTAAAAAAATAGTTGACGTATGTATAAATAATGGGTATAATCGTAAATGTGCAATTAAGTATACCCGAACAGTCTGGCACACGATAATAGGGCTGGAGGGAGGTTAGGTGTGATAGCATGTCAAATGTAATCGTTAAAGAAAACGAGACTTTGGATAGCGCTTTACGTAGATTTAAAAGAAGCTGCGCGAAAGCTGGAATTCAGCAAGAGATTCGCAAAAGAGAGCATTATGAGAAGCCGAGCGTAAAACGCAAGAAGAAGTCTGAAGCAGCAAGAAAACGTAAATATAATTAATGACTCGCGATCCTTGGCTCTCTTTGCCAAGGATTTTTGCGTGTATATGGATGTATGTACATAAATACACGCTGGGCATAAGTATTGCTTGTGGGGGAAGCAGAGGAACATTGTGTTTGCTGCTTGATTAATTATTTATTGGGAAACAAAAGTGAAAATTTTCACAAGGGCAACAGGAAACAAGAGCATCATATACGTCATATGGGAGGAGTGTGATTCAGATGTGGTTGAAAGATTTTCGGCTTGCGGGTTATGACATTTATCACCTTGTAGCATGTTTTCTTCTTTTTAGTGTTATTGGATGGATTGTGGAGTCAATATATATGTCCTTTTGTAATAAAAAACCTACAAACAGGGGTTTTATGACAGGGCCGTTTTGTCCAATATACGGGTTTGGCGCGACGGCAGGATACATAATTCTGCACCCGCTTGCAAACAATATTGTGGCGTTGTACGTTGTAGGAGCGGCGCTTGCCACAATTTTTGAATTTCTGGTGGCAAAGCTGATGATGAAGCTTTTTGGCGAGGTGTGGTGGGACTATAATGATAAGTTCTGCAATTACAAAGGTGTTTTGTGTCTTGAGAGTACGCTCGCGTGGGGGCTGTATGCTGTTATCATTATCACATTTTTGTTTGACAAGGTTATGGGGCTGGTAGATCAGTATCCTGTAGCATGGGGAATAAAGACGATTGTGTTGGTTACGGCACTTGCCGCAGTTGATTTTGGATATCATTTTGCGGTATCAGTAAAGCTGGATGAGGATACAAAAGAAGATCTAAAAGAAAAGAAGGATGAAATTAAAGAATTGTATCGCAGATTAGTAAGACGATAATAAATGAAAAATGCAGGTCAAAACGGCCTGCATTTTGTTCTATAAAGGAAGAAAACCGCATAAATTTCATAGTAAGTGAGGGAAGGGAACGGGAGCAGTTCTATGTGGTTTCAAAAAAAAACGATCAACGTATGTATTGCTTGGCTGATGATAACTGCTGTTTTTACGATTTTTTGGTCGGAAGTGGTAATAGCAGAGGAGGTACAGACTGCACCGAGTACAACTGCGGTAGCGCTTGCGTCGCCGTCTGCAATTTTAATGGAAGCTTCGACAGGCACTGTATTATTTGAAAAAAATCCCGATGAAATCCGAAGCCCTGCCAGTATTACAAAAATTATGACACTGATACTGACCTTTGAGGCGATTGAAAAGGGGAGGATTAAACTAGAGGATGAAGTGAGTACCAGCGCATATGCAAAGTCAATGGGCGGCTCACAGGTGTTTTTGGAGGAGGGAGAGATACAAACTGTTGACACGTTGATTAAATGTATTACAGTGGCGAGTGGAAATGATGCATCTGTGGCAATGGCGGAATTTATTGCAGGAAGCGAGTCGGAGTTTGTCAACTTAATGAATGAGAAAGCAGCGGCGCTTGGTATGAACAATACACATTTTATTGACTGCTGCGGTCTATCCTCAGATGCACAGCACCATACAACGGCGCGGGATGTGGCGATAATGTCCAGGGAACTAATTACAAAGTATCCAGATATTTATAATTATACAAAGATATGGATGGAGGATATTACGCATGTAACAAGACAGGGTACAAAGAACTTTACACTCTCAAGCACCAATAAACTTTTGAAACAATACCAATGGACAACAGGCTTGAAAACAGGCTCGACCAATCAAGCAAAGTATTGTTTCAGCGCAACGGCAAATAAAGACGGGATTGATTTAATTGCTGTGGTTATGGGGGCGCCGGATTTTAAGATACGTTTTTCGGAAGCGAGGAGTCTGCTGGAATATGGTTTTGCTATAACGAAACTTTATGTGGATGAAAATAATGAAAAACTAGTGCCGGTAAGAGTTTTAGGCGGTACAATGGATCAGGTGGAGATTGCGCCGGAAGGGGCTTTTCGCTACCTTGACGTAACAGGCGCCGATTTTAGTCAAATAGAAAAAACTTATGAATTTAGTGAAGGATTGGCAGCACCAGTACAGCTTGGCACACAGGCAGGACGTATTTTATACAAGTTGGGTGGAAAAGAAATTGGCAGTGTTGCCATTAAAACCACACAGGAAGTACAGAAAGCATATTTTATAGATTATTTAAAGCGGGTGGTACTGCGGTTTTTAATATAATTTATGCAATATACTTACGAAGTTATTATACAAAATATTTTTCAATGCGATGTCTGTCGGAAAATAAATTTTTCCATGATATTTGCGAAAAAAAGATTGTTTTCCGGCAGCTTTGCACAAGGAGATTGCAGCGTTTTTGCGTATAGCATTTACGAATACTGTTAGAAGGAAGGGGGAATGAAAATTTATGCAGTTGGATTGGATGTTTGCGATGTCGGTTTTGGGAGTGCCGCATATTGTGCTGATTTGCGCTGTTTTGCTGTGTTCTGTGCTGCTGGCAGTTGGCATAATTGACGGAAATCGTTTTGTTGTGGTGCAGGAGAAGTTTACGCTGCCGCACTTAACGAAGCCTTGTAAATTTGTGCTGATTTCCGATTTGCACAATAAGGTCTATGGAAAGGAAAATAATAAGGTGATTGCTGCAATCAGGAAAATACATCCTGATTTTATTGTTGTTGCTGGTGACGTGATAACCTCCACGCCAGGAGAGGATATTACAGCAGGCGTTGCGCTGCTGAACGCGTTAAGCCGTGAATATCATATCTACTATGGGCTTGGCAACCATGAGTCGAAAATAAAAACGCATCCCGAGCGGTTTGGTGATAAATTTCAACAGTACCGACAGGCGATAACGCATAAAAATCTAAAGATTTTGGAAAATGATACCTGTCTTTTGCCAGAGTACGGCATAGCGCTGACAGGATTGGAACTAGATTTGCAGTATTTTGCGCATTTTAAAAAGAAGGATATGGAAAACGGATACTTAAAACAGACAATAGGTGCACCGCAGAAAAATTATTGTCATCTGCTAATTGCCCATAATCCCGATTATTTTGAAGATTATGCCCGCTGGGGTGCGGATTTGGTGCTTTCTGGTCATGTACATGGGGGGATTATGCGGCTTCCGCTGCTTGGCGGTGTGATTGCGCCCTCCTATACCTTGTTTCCTAAGTATGATGGAGGGGTTTTCTATGAAGGAAATGCAACGATGCTGCTGGGCAGAGGACTGGGATCGCATACGCTTCCATTTCGTTTTTTTAATCCGGCAGAATTATATGAAGTACAACTGCTGCCAAAACAGTAATATTAGGATAAATTATAAAATTTTAATAAACAAACATTAGTTTTTGTTGCGCTTTCCAATGATTTTATGTAAAATAGATAAGTGTATTTATAGCAGGCACAATTATAAAATTGGGGGAGTGACATCATGGCTTTGTCGGTAAAGCTGGAAGTATTTGAAGGGCCGCTGGACTTGCTGCTGCACCTGATTGAGAAAAATAAGATTGATATTTACGATATTCCGATTGTGGTAATTACAGAACAATATCTTGATTACATTAAAAATATGGAAACAGAAGATATGAATATTATGAGTGAGTTTCTCGTGATGGCGGCAACGCTGCTGGATATCAAATGCAGAATGCTTCTTCCCAAAGAAGTCAATGAGGAGGGCGAAGAAGAAGACCCAAGAGCTGAGCTGGTACAGAAGCTGCTGGAGTACAAGATGTATAAATATATGGCGTTTGAACTGCGGGACAAGCAGGTGGATGCAGGGAAAAGCTGGTGTAAAAAGCCGATGCTGCCCAGAGAGGTGCAGGATTATCGTTATCCGATTAACTATGCAGAATTAATTGGCGATATGAATTTGGCGAAGCTTCATGAGATATTTAAGTCGGTTATCAAACGGCAGGAGTACAAGATTGACCCGATCCGTAGCCAATTCGGCACGATAGAGAAGGATGAAATTAACCTTGAGGAGAAGCAAAGCTATATTGAGGAGTATGTAAGAAATCACAAATGTTTTAGTTTCCGCAAACTTTTGGAGCGGCAGGGAAGTAAGATGGAGATTGTTGTTACCTTTCTGGCAATTTTAGAAATGATGAAACAGGGATTGATTGTAATACAGCAAGAAGGGACATTTGCGGATATTGTGATTACTTCAAACTTGGCAGCATAGAGGAATTTTAGAATAACAAATAAAAGGTTGTGTTTTATTTTGGAAGAGAATAGAGCAAAGGCAGTAATTGAAGCGGTTCTGTTTGCTATGGGAGAATCTGTAGAGATATCGAAACTTGCTCATGTGTTGGAATGGAACGAGCAGGAAATTCGTGTGCTGGTTGATAAGATGAATGCCAGTTATGCAAAGGACGACAGGGGAATTTACATAATGGAGTTGGAAAATTCATATCAACTATGTACAAAACCAGAGTTATATGAATATTTAATTAAAATTGCCAAGGCGCCGCGCAAATACGTAATGTCAGATACGCTATTAGAAACACTTTCGATTATTGCCTACAAACAGCCCGTAACAAGGTTGGAAGTGGAGAAAATAAGAGGCGTAAGCTGCGATCATGCAGTGAATAAGCTGTTGGAATTTAATTTAATTCAAGAACTTGGCAGGTTGGAAGCGCCAGGACGTCCATTACTGTTTGGAACGACGGAAGAATTTCTGCGTACCTTCGGCGTAAAGTCATTGGGAGATCTGCCCATGCTCGATCCAGAGCAGATAGAGGACTTTAAGAAACAGGCGGAAGAAGAAGCAGAGTTAAAGGTGGAAATATGAGTAACAATTTATTACATAGGAAAATTTGTGTGTTGGGTGTAGCAGGTGGTTCTGCATCGGGAAAGACAACAATTATTAAGAAAGTGCAGGAATATTTTGGAAATGATATTGCCGTTATCAGCCATGACAATTATTATAAAGCGCATGATGAAATGCCGTTTGAGGAGCGCTGCAAGTTAAATTATGACCATCCAGATTCGTTTGAGTCGGAGCGTATGGCAGAGGATGTGCGTAAGCTGTTAAAAGGGCATTCCATAGAGATGCCAACCTATGATTACTGCAATCATAACCGTTCCAAAGAAACAGTGTGTATTGCGCCAAGACAAGTAATCATTATGGAAGGGATACTGATACTGGAAAACCGCGAGTTAAGGGATTTAATGGACATTAAAATTTATGTTGATACAGACGCAGATGAACGGTTAATGCGCCGTATTAAGCGCGATATGTTTGAACGCGGCAGAAGTATAGAGTCGATTCTGGCACAGTACAGTGAAACTGTAAAGCCTATGCATGAGGAATTTGTCGAACCCTCCAAGAAATATGCGGATATTATTATTCCAAGAGGGGGCGAAAATGCGCCAGGATTAGATATGCTGACAACGTATCTGACAAAAATGTTAAAAGCAGAACCATTTGAGCCCACTTTAGGCTCTTATACCTGATATTCCTTTATTTGTGAAAAGCAGCGGCAAAATAAAAAACGATTAAAAAAATAAAATTTATACTTGCAATTAGCAGAAATATGTGGTAATATATTTATTGTCGTGATGAGTAAGCATCACATAGATGCCGGTGTGGCGGAATGGCAGACGCATCAGACTCAAAATCTGACGGGGGCAACCCCGTGCCGGTTCAAGTCCGGCCACCGGCACGATAGACCGCTGTATATATCAGAGCATGGTATATACAGCGGTTTTTTGATGCGCGGCTCTATAGAGAGGAATGATGCTGCTAAAGCGATGTATGGGGAGAACCAAATTATATTTATTTTGAAGGCAATCATGTAATTAACAGTATTGTAGTATTTTTAAGTCCATATCTTATGCCGTTTATGTTTGCTTTTTGGGATTACTGCTGCCATTTTTAATCTATATTGGCAAACTGACAGATGTTTGGCGCGCAAGCAGGAACTGCCGCATTATTGGCTATTTAGGTAGTATCAATTCTGTTTTTAATCCTCCATAGATACTGTGGTCTATTAAAACAGTTCCGTTATGTCCGTTTATAATCTGTTTTACAATAAGCAGTCCTAAACCGTGGCGCTGCTCTGTGGTATTGCTATCGCAAATCATATAATGCGGCGTATGGTTTAGTTCTTCTATTTGCTTATTGGAAGCACCGATACCATTATCTTCAATACAAATTCTGCAAGTATTTTCTTCATCTGATACGGACAGATAAATTATACACCCGTTCTCGTTATGGTTAATGCTGTTTTGAATAAGGTTTGCAATTGCGCGTTTTAGTAAATTTTTATCGGCATAAATCCAGCAGACAGACAGTGTATCAGCAGTTTGCCATTTAATTGGGTAACGATTGTCAATATCCAAATTTACAAAATCGACGGCAGCTTGACGAGCAATTGAGATTGCGTTTTCCTTTTTTATTGTTAATGGCTGCATATTGTATTCTAGTTTGGAAGCAAGATTTAGATCATTAATTAAGTCTTTTATACGCTTGCTTTGTTTAATAATTACGCATGCTTTTTTTTGTTCGGCATCTGAAAGACTTGGGGAATCTTCCAACTGTCCGGCACAGCCCATAATCATTGACAGTGGTGTTCTGATATCGTGGGAAACGCCGGCTATCCAGTTTGCTCTGGCAGTTTCCTTTTTTTGAAGCTGCTGCGCCTGTTTTTGCAGAATCTTAGATGTTTGATTGATCTTTTCTGCCAATTCAGAAAGCACGCCGTTTTCTTTTAGGCTGACAGGTTTTCCACTTGATAAATTTTGAATGCCGTTTGTTATTGGTTTTATGGAGCGCAGTAGTTTGGTATTCGCAGCAATATAGATTAGAAAAATAAGGGCAGTATTAACCGAGAAAATAATCAGCGCGTTTTTGGGTAAATTTGCAATAAAGTCATAGTCCCAGCTTGCCCTTGTATGTTTCCAAAATTTGTCTTTGGGGTAACCTAGTACCAATAAGCCGTTTGGCGCAGTTCCTGTAAAAGTGGGGTAGCCGTCGATGTAGCCGCGCGTTAGGTTAGCGATATCGGATAATGTATATCTCATAGGAATGCTGTCAGGCAGATTTGCAGTTTGCCATATAACTTCTTGCGTAGTATTATCAATTAGAATTGCCCAAACATTTTGTGTTTTTAGGGTATCGTCCATATTTTGGGATAAGGAAAAGTTCTCATTTGCAAAATGCAACGCGGCTGCTGTTTGCTCTGCCATATCCCACGGAGAAAAAGCAGAAATATTTTTGACAAAGATAAACGCAAAAAAAATAATATTAAAAAAAACAAGGAGCAGGATACTAAGCAGCAGATAACCGACAAAACGACGGATTAGTTTTGGTATACTTTTCATGTTATTTTCACCTTTCCTTTCCAATGCATAAAAAGTTATAAAAGTTTTGTCAAATGTTTTCATTGTTCTCTTTTATAATTAACTTATAACCTAAGCCTTTTACTGTAACCAAAGAAACAGGCTGTGAGGGATTTTGTTCTATTTTTTCTCGGATACGGCGGATATGTGCCATTAGGGAGTTTTCATAGCCGAAGGGATTATCGCCCCACGCGGCTTCACATAAAGCATCAATCGTTACAATACGTCCGGCATTTTGGTATAAAGTAGACAGTAGATTGTGTTCTTTTGCTGTTAAAGGAATATGGTTATTATTTTTTATAACTTCAGCACGCGAAAAATCAATTTGACTGTGATACAATTGCACAAGAGGATTTTCCCCTTTGTAGCTTCTTCGCAAAATTGCCATAATGCGGAATAAAAGTTCTTTCGGCAAAAAGGGTTTTACAATATAATCGTCCGCACCAAGCCCAAAACCCTTGAATTTATCTTCCTCTTCACCGCGGGCAGTGAGGAAAAGAATTGGGTAATCGCTTTGCCTTTTTAGTTGTTCCATTAAATCAAATCCGTTTCCGTCAGGAAGCATAATATCAAGTATGGCTAATTGGGGCTGCGATTTTGCTGCGGCGGATAGGGCTTCTGCTACGGTTCTTGCAGTAATAATATTTTGGAAGCCATATTCTGTTAGAATACTAAAGACCATATCTAAAAGTTCTTGCTCGTCATCAACAAGCAGTATCTGCTTCGTTAATAGATAGTCGTTGTTCATTTTGCTCAATCCTTTCTTTGCTTTCTATTGACAGTTCCTTAGTAATGTAAATGAGGAATGCCTTACATAGATTCTTGTTAAAATATGTCACGTGTTTTGTGCACCCTCGTTCGTATAATACAGTTTTTTCTAATATTTTACCATATTATTGTATGATTTTAGCATATTTTTGAAAATGTAAGGTAGATGTAAGGTAGCGAGAAGGTTATCACAAGGATGTGCTGGTATAATCGTGAGTGAAAGAAAAACATTGGCAAAAATGGAGGATAGCTATGGATTATATGATTACAACAAAACAGTTGACGAAAAAGTACAAAACATTTACTGCTGTAAATAATGTTTCGCTGCATATTCGGAGAGGCAGTATTTACGGCTTTCTTGGGCCAAACGGCGCAGGAAAATCGTCCACAATGAAAATGCTTTTAGGGCTGACAGCTCCTACAAAGGGCAGTTTTACAATCGACGGAAAGCAGTTTCCCAAAGACCGCCTTTCTATATTAAGAGAAGTAGGTTCTTTTATTGAAGCGCCTTCTTTTTATGCAAATTTGACAGGGGAAGAAAATCTTGATATTATACGCCGTATCTTGGGGCTTCCAAAGAGTGCGGTTTCAGATGCATTGGAGCTTGTCGGGCTTTCTGCTTTTGGCAAGCGGCTGGCAAAGAAATATTCGCTGGGGATGAAACAGCGGTTAGGGCTTGCCGGAGCCTTGTTGGGCAGACCGCCAATTTTGATTTTAGATGAGCCGACAAATGGGCTTGACCCATCTGGTATTCATGAAATACGAAATTTAATTCAGTCACTTCCCAGCTATTACGACTGTACGATTCTGATTTCTTCTCATATGCTGTCGGAAATTGAGTTAATGGCAGACGATATTGGGATACTTAATTATGGAAATCTGCTTTTTGAGGGCAGCTTGGACGAATTACGGCAGAAAGCAGTACAGACTGTAGCGCAGAAAACAATGCAAAACACGGCGTACAATGCTGCACAAACAGTGGGTGCAGTACCGTATGAAGTTGACACTGTGAATCTGGAAGACATCTTTCTGTCTATGATAGAACAAGACAACGAAAATAGGAAGCAGAGGGCAGTATTATGAGAGAAATTGGAAAAACACTTGCTGTTGAATTAAAAAAGGAAAAAAGAACAGGAGTTATTTTATTAATGCCTGCTGTCGGAATTTTGGGCGCTGCATATGCTTTTCTTAATTTTATGGTGCGCAAAGAAACGCTTTTGCATCTTCCGTTGGCGTCTATGGATGTGCTGCTTACGCAGTTGTATGGCATGATTATGATATTAAATATGTTCGGGATTATCGCCGCCGCTTGTATTATTTATCATATAGAATTTAGCGGAAATGCTGTTAAAAAGATGTATCTGCTTCCCGTAAGTGTTTCGTCTGTGTATTTCTGCAAGTTTCTGATTCTAACAATTATGCTTTTTGCTGCTGTAGGTTTGCAAAATTTGGCGCTTGCAAAAATTGGTTTGTCCGACTTGCCGCATGGAACATTTGTGCCAAAGATGCTGTTTTCTTTTGTAGGTTATTCGTTTATTACGTCAATGCCTGTACTTTCCTTTATGCTTCTTATGGCTTCCCGTTTTCCTAATATCTGGGTGGCGCTTGGTATTGGTGTGGCAGGATTTCTAAGCGGCATGGCATTGGCACCGGCGAATATAATATGGCTTTGCATTCATCCATTTGTGATTATGCTAAAGCCTGCTGTTGCAATGTGTGCACAGACAGACTGGATTGTTGTGATTTTTGCATTGGCAGAAACTGCCATGTTTCTAGTAATAGGCTTATGTTTTGCTGAAAATCTGCGTTATGAATAAGCGAGAAAGGATATGGATATGAATTTTTTAGGATTGCTGAAAATTGAGTTTATCAAAGTTAAGCGGAGTAAAATAGTCCCATTGCTTTTTATTGCTCCACTGTTTGTTGTAATTTCCGGCGTAGCAAATTTACAGCGATATTTTACACCGGAATATACAAATGCTTGGGCAGCAATGTTTATTCAAAGTGCATTGGTTTATGCATACTATTTGCTTCCGTTTAGCATGATTGTTGTATGTGTTATGATTGCAGGGCGGGAAAAAGGAAACAATGGGATTTTAAAAATGATGGTCTTGCCATTAAATCGTTCTGCGCTATTGGCAGCGAAATTTTGTGTGTTGTTGTCTTATCTGTTTATGGAAATAGCCGTATTTCTTATTGTTTTTGTGATAACAGGGTTGATTGCGACAAGTAGTACAGGTATTACGGAAACATTGCCGATTCTGTATCTGCTAAAGTGGAGTGTTGGATTATTTTTTACAATGCTTCCCTGTGCTGCAATGATGTGGGCAGTTATAGTATTCTTTGAAAAGCCGCTGTTTTCTGTCGGATTGAATCTGCTTTTCGTGATTCCTAGTGTATTAATTGCAAATACGCCGCTTTGGGTTGTCTATCCGTATTGTTATAGCGGATATTTGGTTTCGTGTTCTTTGCATAAATTTACTGCCGGGGGCAAAAGCATTGGATTTCAAGTATTGCCGTTTTTACCGTGTGCATTGTTAATTTTTACAGTGATGTTTACGGCAGCAGTCGTTTATTTTAAGAAAAAAGAGTATCAATAAAAATGGAGAATCGTGTATTGACGTAATTTTTTTTATTTGATAGCATAGAGTCAGAGCAGGCGCCTACTTATAAATAGTAGGAGGAATTTAAGTCAAATGAAAGAAAACAATCAAAATATATACCAGCGTTACTTAGAAAACAGTGTTTATACCGATGTAGGGAACTATAAAGATTTTGTACTGTCGCTGCCGGAGGATATTCCCGCAATCGGTATGCTGATCTGCGATCAAATTACACATCCGTCTATGTATTTTACAGAGCCGTCCTCTTATTTGGAAGAAGCGTATTACGGAAAATTTGCATCCTATCCCAAGAATCGTTTTAAAAATGAGGATGAATTATATATTACTGCGGTTGCAATGATTGCGGGTATTTTGCGTTTGGACAAAACGGGGTTTACAAAAAACAGGGATGTAACCAAAAGAATTACAGTATCCTGCCGGCAGGCTTCCGTGTTATTTAGTGCAGTTTTAAAGGCGAAGGCAATCCCCTGCCGTTCAAGGGCTGGATTTATGGATTTTGGTGATTCGGGTGATAGCTATATGGAGCATTGGGTGAATGAATATTGGGATTTTAAGGAAAATCGGTGGGTATTGGCAGATGTTGACGGCTATTATGAATATGAACAGCGTTTTGGCTACAGCCAGTTTGACTTACCCCGTCGAAAGTTTGTTACAGCTTCGGAGGCGTGGCTTGGGTTAAGAAGAAATACGTTACAGAAAAAATTAGATGTATTTTCGCCGATTCCATTGGAAGGGGTATGCGAATATTTGTTTATGGATTTTCATGCATTGATGAACAATGAAATCTTTTATTCTTATCAGCCGCTATATCTGCGAGGCGGATTGCAGGCATTGTGTGAAAGCGAATTGCAGGAATTGGATAGTTTAGCAGAATTGCTTGCAAATCCAGATGAAAATATGGAGCAGATAGAACGGTTATGGACTGAAAATGAAAAATTTACGATATTGACAAACAATACACAAAACATTTACTATGATACGTTTTAATTGTATAATAAAGAATAAAAGAAATAAACTATAATTCTGCTTAAAATTTTGACTTGCAGGAAAATTATAATAAATACAGCGTTTGCATGGCTGATTGTAAGTCTAATAAATTCTACTTACATATAAGCGAATAGACTTCAGACTATCAAAAAAATGCGTATTCAAGCACTTTCTCAAAATGTAAGTAGAATTTGCAAGCGAGGGTAAAGTGTTTTATCTGCCAGAGGGGAGCGTCTGTGCGATTTATGACTGCACAGTAAATCACAAAAAAAAGAAAAATTGCGGAGAGTGCAGCCAAGCGCCTTGTGAAATTTGGCAGCGGACGAGAGATCCAAAGTATTCCGATGAAGAATTTGCACAAAATATTCAGTTACGTATGCAGGCTTTAAGAAAAAGCCAAGTATAAAAACGGAAACCATTTTTATCCATACATATTCTTGCTTACTTAGGAGAGAATAAAGATTAGTCACAGAAGCTTGTGACAGTACCAAAGGGAACTTGTGAGGTATGGTATATGGATTTTTCAGACGGATTGCAGACATCGCCGCTGCCGCTGGGATTAGCGTTAGGAATGGCGATGGACGAGCAGGCATTGGACAATTACGGAAAACTTACAGAATATGAAAAAGAGAAGCTAATTGCAGAGAGTAAAAGTGTAAAGAGTAAAGCAGAAATGCAAAACTTAATACAAAAAATCAGCGATGGGGACAGCTTTGTTTAATTGACAAATGAAAATAACAGAATGGGATAATATTAGGAAGGATAAAACAGAACCTATCATCCCTAAATAAAGAAATGTAATAACAAAAATGAAAAAGAGTAAAGCCGCAGAAAATTAGTTTTTTGCGGCTTTGCTGTTATGCCGCAGAAAATCTATGATAAATTTCAAAGAAACTCTTTCAAAATCACAAAATATAGTGTAATATAGGACTGTAAATATTTTCTGTACACACGAACGGTTAGATTTTCCTTTCTGCACAGCACGGATTGTCTGTTATAGCAATATGCGCTGTGCAGAAATTGGAAAATCTTGTAACAGTTCAGCTTGGATTTTGCACTACGCTGCAAAGTCCGTAAGAACACATAGTGGATGAGATGCATCAAGCCATTACATATGGCTTTGACATCGCGAAGCGATTTTGCATGGCTTGTTACAAAATCTTAACGATATGCACACAGCCGCACAAAGAAAAATTGCCGCTTTGCGGCGTGCGGCTGGCGCAACGAAACGGCAAATCTTTTGCCGTTTTGTATAGTATATGTTATTTTGCAAGGTGGGATAACGGTTTTGTAGAATATAGAAATTAAGAGAGGGATTCTATGGATTGTAAGGAAACGCAGCGGTGTATTGCTTTATTTCTGAAAGACGAGTTGGACAATGACACAGCGTTTAGCTTTGCTGAGCACGTGTATGCGTGTAAGGAGTGTATGGAGGAACTAACGATAGAATACCTGCTTGTAGAGGGAATGAATCGGTTGGAAAATGCCGATGATATTGATGTAAAGAGTGAACTGGAAGAAAAGTTGAACCGTATTATTACGCGTAGACGGATATATGGTCGGATAAAAGCCGGTCTTTTTTTGGTTGCTCTGATGTTGATCTGTATTGCGTTTTTGGGATAACTGTTTCGATTCGTATGTAGTTGATGCGGGAACCGGTTTGCAAATTGGACGGGTTGCCTTTTGGGAGGAATATAAGCTGTATGAGTAAAATTGTGTTAATAGATGGTCATAGTATATTAAATCGGGCGTTTTATGGGGTGCCTGCGCTGACAAATGCCAAGGGGCAGCATACCAATGCGGTGTTTGGATTTTTAAATATTTTATTTAAGATATTGGACGAGGAAAAACCAGAATATTTAACCGTGGCGTTTGATGTCAGTGCGCCGACGTTTCGCCATGAGATGTATAAGGAATATAAAGGAACTCGCAAGCCAATGCCGGATGAACTTTATGAGCAGGTGCCGATGATGAAAGAAGTTTTGCAGGCAATGGGCGTTGAGATTGTCGAGCAGGCTGGCTTTGAAGCGGACGATATTTTGGGAACGATTGCGAAGCGCTCCGAACAGGAGGGCATGGAGGTTACGTTAGTTTCCGGCGATAGGGATTTGCTGCAAATTGCAACGGAGCGGATTAAGATAAGAATACCCAAAACAAAAGGTGGCAAAACAGAGATTGAGGATTACTATGCAAAAGATGTAAAGGACACCTATCAGGTAACGCCGGAACAGTTTATTGAATTAAAGGCTTTAATGGGCGATGCTTCCGACAATATTCCAGGCGTGCCAAAAGTCGGGGAGAAAACGGCAACCGAATTAATGGTTACTTATGGTTCGATAGATGCGGTTTATCAGCATATTGAGGAAATTTCCAAAAAGAGTATTCGTGAAAGCTTAGCCGCAAACAGGGATTTAGCGGATTTAAGTAAAGCATTGGCGACAATTAATATTCATGCAGAAATTGATTTTTCGTATGACAGGGCAAAGCTGGGAAATTTGTTTACGCCGGAAGCGTATGCGATGTTCAAACAGTTATCGTTTAAAAATTTCCTTGGAAAATTTGAGCAGCAGAATCAAAATACAGCGGTTGATTTGGATAAAGCTTTGCAGGTTGTTACAGTCAGAAAATGGGAGGACGTACAGCAGATTTTTGCAGATACCAAAGCGTGTGGACAGGCTGCGCTGCGTGTATTTTCCATTGCAAATCAAAGTGCCGGCAGTATCGGGGCTGATAAAA
This sequence comes from Lachnospiraceae bacterium, assembly GCA_009774395.1. GTDB lineage: Bacteria > Bacillota > Clostridia > Lachnospirales > Lachnospiraceae > COE1. The sequence continues at coordinate 22,207 of VSNQ01000031.1, read as the reverse complement.
ATGGGCAGATGTTTTTGCAGTTGGAGGAGCAGAAGGAAGTTTTTGTATGCATTCTATGCAATGAAACGGCAGGAAACAGCCATAAAGTGTATGTAATCGAGGCGGATACAGACGGTTTTACAAAGGAAGCAGTTTTGCAGCAAATTTGGGAATTACTAAGTGACAGTTCTGTGGAGGTTTCCTGCTTTGATGTGAAAGCGGATTATCCAGTTCTGCTTTCTGCTGAAATGGAGAAACAAGGTTCATCCTATGAAATCACAAAGCATTTTTTTGACTGCAAAATAGCGGCGTATTTGTTAAATCCTTTAAAAAGCGATTATGAAATGGCAGATATTGCAGGTGAATATTTAGGGATAACCTTGCAGACATGGAGTGAAGTATTTGGCAAGGCAGATATCGGAACGGCGTACAGGGATAGAAAGAAGGAGTGTATTCTCTATTTTGCAAAAGAAGCATATGTATTGCAGATGGCAAAGTCTTTGCTGGAACAACAATTAAAAGACACGGAAATGTATGATTTGTTCCGCGGATTAGAAATGCCGTTATCTTATGTACTTTATGATATGGAACGCGAGGGGATTACGGTGAAACCGGAGGCGTTAAAGGCGTATGGCGATGCATTGTTGGGGCGGATTTCTGAACTGGAAACGGCAATTCATACGGCAGCAGGTGAAACATTTAATATCAATTCTCCCAAACAGCTTGGCGAGATTTTATTTGACAAACTCAAGTTTCCGGGTGGGAAAAGGACAAAAACAGGCTATTCTACAGCGGCAGAGGTATTGGATAAGCTGGCAGGCGAACATGAGATTGTCAGGGATATATTGGAATATCGGCAGCTTACGAAATTAAAATCAACCTATGCAGATGGGTTGGCTGCGTTTATTGATGCAGAAAATAAAATTCACACGAGTTTTAACCAGACAATTACGGCAACTGGACGGTTGAGTTCAACGGAGCCGAATCTGCAAAATATTCCTATGCGTATGGAGCTTGGCAGGCGCATCCGTAAGGTGTTTGTGCCGCAGGAGGGATGCATCTTTATGGATGCAGACTATTCGCAGATTGAACTGCGTGTGCTGGCGCATATGTCGGCGGACGAGCAGCTTATTGAAGCTTATAAAATGGACGAGGATATTCATCGAATTACGGCTTCCAAAGTATTTCATACGCCGTTCGAGGAGGTAACAGACTTGCAGCGCAGAAATGCTAAGGCGGTTAATTTCGGTATTGTATATGGGATTAGTTCGTTTGGGTTAAGTCAGGATTTAAGCATTTCCAAACAGGAAGCAAAGGAATACATTGATGCATATTTTCAGACGTATCCCAATATTAAGGGATTTCTGGATAAAATGGTATCCGACGCACGCAAATTGGGCTATAGCAAGTCGATGTTTGGCAGACGCAGACCAATACCAGAATTAAAGTCTTCGAATTTTACGCAGCGTTCTTTCGGGGAGCGTGTGGCAATGAATGCACCAATACAGGGGACAGCGGCGGATATTATTAAATATGCAATGGTGCACGTATATGATGCGTTAAAAGCAAAGGGGATGAAATCGAAGCTGATTTTGCAGATTCATGATGAACTTTTAATTGAAACAAGAAAGGAAGAAGTGGAAGCCGTGCAGGAAATATTATCCAATGAGATGCAGAATGTATGTTCATTGGCAGTAAAACTTGAAATCGACCTGCATACAGGAACGGATTGGTATGAGGCAAAATAATTTGGAGAAAACGCACGGAGAGGGAGTACGCAATGAAAGTAATAGGGATTACCGGAGGCGTTGGCGCTGGAAAAACGCAGGTGCTGTCCTATATTGAGGAACATTATTCTTGCAGAGTGCTGCGGGCAGATGAAGCAGCACATCTTTTGGAACAACCGGGGCAGGCGTGTTATGAACAGCTTGTTAAACTGCTTGGCAAGGATATTTTGCAGGGAGAGCAGATTGATAAGCAGAAAATGGCGGCGGTTATTTTTCAGGATAAGGAAATTTTGGCGAAGATAAATGCGGTGATTCATCCAGCGGTGAAACATTATATTTTGGAGCAGATTGCTTATGAACGGGAACGAGGCGCAGTGGATTACTTTTTTATAGAAGCAGCGCTGTTAATAGAGGATCGGTATGATTTAATTGTGGATGAATTGTGGTATGTGCATTCGGATATTGAAGTGCGCAGACAGCGGCTTGCAAAGGGTAGGCAGTACAGTGCAGAAAAGATAGAGGCGATTATGCAGGGGCAGTTAAGTGAGATGGAATTTCGTAGGCACTGTAATGTTGTGATATCAAACAATGGAGATTTAGAAGAAACCTATCGTCAAATCAGGGAACTTATATAGATTTCTTTTAATAGGCAGAGGAGAGTAATTAAAGTATGAACCAGATGGAGATAAATGGAGAGGAACTGGTATTCGGGTTAGATATTGGAACAAGGAGTGTTGTAGGAACAATCGGTTACAATGAAGGGGAACGTTTTATTGTAATTGCGCAGGAGATACGCGAGCACCAGACACGCGCAATGCTGGACGGGCAAATTCATGATATTAATAGGGTTGCAGCGACAATCCGCGATATAAAGGTTTCTTTACAGGAAAAAACAGGGTATGTGCTGGAGGAGGTTTGTATTGCAGCAGCTGGCCGTGTACTGAAAACCAAGACAATTCATGCAGATATGGATTTTGAGAAAGAGCATAATGTGACAAAGGAGGATATGGATACGCTGGTTTCACTTGGTGTGGAAAAGGCATTTGGTGAGTTTCAAAAGGAAAATGACACGGATATTCATTTCTACTGCGTGGGTTATTCCGTGGTAAAATATTATTTGAATGGGCTATGGATGGGGCAGCCAGAACACCATAAGGCAAAAAGCATTGGGGCAGATTTAATTGCAACGTTTTTGCCGGAGGATGTTGTAGATGGCTTGTATCAGGCGGTCGAGCTTGCCGATTTAAGGGTTGCCAATTTAACATTGGAGCCGATTGCGGCAATCCGCGTAGCGATACCAGAGCGTTTTCGGTTATTAAATATTGCTATGGTTGATGTAGGTGCAGGAACGTCCGATATTTCAATTACAAATGACGGGAGCGTGATTGCGTTTGGGATGCTGCCGCACGCTGGCGATTTGCTGACAGAAGCTTTGGCGAAAAGCTGCTTAATTGACTTTGTTACAGCGGAGAAATTAAAGACAGCAGCGACAACGCAGACGAAGATCGTTTATGAGGATATTATGGGAATTGAGCAGACGATTACTGCTGATGAAGTGATTGCAATTTGCCAGCCTGAGATTGATAAAATGGCGAAGCTTACAGCGGATACTATTGTAGAATTAAACGGCGGTACTTCTCCCAGTGCAGTGTTTATCGTAGGCGGCGGCGGCAAAATTAAGGGTTTTTCAGATAAAATTGCTTCGGAATTAGGGTTAGACCCAAGCAGAGTAGCGCTGCGTGGTGAAGAAATTCTTAGAAATGTTGAGTTCCCAGAGGGCAGTTTAATGGACTCTACAATTATTACGCCAATTGGTATTTGTTTGTCCTATTATGATCAAAACAATAACTTTATCCATATTACATTTAATGGCAGCAGGTTAAAGCTTTATGACAATAATAAGCTGGCGGTAGTGGATGCTGCAATGCAGGCGAATTTTGTAAAAGACGGGCTGTTCCCCAGACGAGGAAAGGAACTGCGCTTTACCGTTAATGGCAGAAAACGCATGAAAAGAGGCGAATACGGCGAAAGCGCTCATGTTTATGTCAATGGTGAAGCAGTGAATTTAAGCTTCCGCATTAAACCGAATGATGTGGTTGTTATCGAGGAGGCTACGGTTGGCAAGGCAGCAGAGGAGCGGATTGGCAATCTGGTGGATTACAGTGGAAGCATTGCGTTGATTGTAGACGGCGAAGTACAGCAACTGCCCAAACCGGTTAGAGTAAACGGGAAAGAAGAATTTGCGGACTATATGATTCAGGAGGGCGATGAAGTTATTATAGATACGTATTATACGTATGATGGACTAATAGAATATTTGGGATACGCGACAGAGGATACCATTTTAATTGTGAACGGGGAGAAGATACCAAGAGATGCATTCATTTATGCAAATGACCGCGTTGAAGTTCATACAGAAATGGATACGGATTATGAGGAAATGGAGGAATACGGGGGAGCTGCTTATGAACAGGCAGAATATGGAACATATGAATATTCTAAAGCTGTGGAATCTACAGGCAGTTTTAATAAAAAGGAAACGGAGGAAAGCAAAAATGCGCAAAGTTTTGTAGGTGGAAACACACAGGAAGCACAAGAAGTTTCGGCGGCTTATGGAAGCAATATAGATGATAAAAATTCAGAGTCGTCTATGGAAAGCGGTGCCTCTAATGTGTATGGGGAAGCTCCAGAAAACGGAGGGTTAAGTGAAAATCAGAAAGATGTCAAGGAGAGTGGGGAAACATCAGAAAATGGCGAATTAAATGAAAATTCAGAAAACCTGTATTCGGAAAGTACAAAAGTCAATAAGGAAACGTTAGAAAATGGCGAATTAAATGGCAGTCAGGAAGGCGCATATCAGGAAAATTCAAATGTGAATGGGGAAACGACACCAAACAGTAATGCGTCTGAATTGCAGCCCGAGGAGGAAAAGAAGCAAAATAATTCCGAAAATGTCATTCAAACCATTTTGGAAAATGGCGTAAAAGAGGAAGTAGCAGAACCAGACGGTACAAAGAAAATTATAGTGATTGTCAACGAGAATCCGATTGTTATGAATGGGAAAAAAGGATATGTGTTTACGGATATTTTTGACTATATAGATTTTGATTTAAGCAAGATGCAGGGAGCCGGTATTGTAACGTTGGTAAACGGGACAAATGCGCAGTATACACAACCGCTCTACAACGGTGATAAAATAGAAGTTTATTGGAAAGAAAAGGAAGTGTGAATTGAGAATGAGAATGTGCAGTATTGCCAGCGGCAGCAGCGGAAATTGTATTTATGTAGGTACGGAAGCGACGCATTTACTGGTAGATGTGGGAATAAGCTGTAAAAAGACATTGGAGGGTTTAAATCAGTTAGGATTAACTGGAAAAGATATTGACGGTATTTTAATAACACATGAGCATTCCGACCACGTTGGGGGTCTTGGGATTCTTAGCCGGCAATTCGGTATTCCGATATACGCTACGGCAGGAACCATTGAGGCGATTAAGAAAAACCGCAGTCTTGGGCAGATTGATAGTTCCTTGTTCTGTGAGATTGCAGCAGATGAAAAAAAGATTTTAAAAGATATTACCGTGAATCCTATGCGGATATCCCATGATGCGGCGCAGCCGGTTGCGTACCGTTTCCAATACGGCAGCCGCCGTATGGCGGTAGTTACGGACTTGGGTACATATGATGCATATACCGTTGAGAGCCTGAAAGGAATGGATGTGCTGATGCTGGAGGCAAACCACGATATCAATATGCTCCAGGTAGGACCGTATCCTTATTATTTAAAACAGCGGATACTGGGCAAAAAGGGACATTTATCGAATGAACTTTCGGGAAAGCTGTTGGGCAGCCTGCTGCATGACCATTTTAAGACGGTATTTTTAGGGCATTTAAGCAAAGAGAATAATCTGGCAGAACTTGCTTATGAAACAGTGCGGCTGGAAATAGCAATGGCGGATAATCCATATAAACCAGAAGATTTTCCAATTCTGGTAGCAAACCGCAGTGAATTATCACAGTTGGTTGAGATTTAGGAAAGTAGTTGTATAATTTGCGTTATGGTTCAAATATTGTGTACCAAACATAGGGTTGTTTGGTGTGGGTTATACTAGTATAATCCACGCTAAATACCTTAATGTTTGGCGCAGAATATTTTTCTGAGAGTGCTGCTTCACAAACACAGGCGTAGCGGTGGCTACGCTGAGGCTTGTGGAGTAGTGCTATCAGGAAAATAGGCAAGCGAAACATAAGGTTATTTAGCGCGGATTATACTAGTAACTAATTTGTTACAATTCAGCTTAGGATTTGATTGATTAATACGCGTGCAGAGCATGCAGGAGGTATAATTATGAAGAAAACGATTATAACGGTTGTGGGGAAAGATACGGTTGGAATTATTGCAAAGGTGTGTACGTATCTTGCGGAAAATCATGTAAATATTTTGGATATATCGCAGACGATTGTTGACGACTATTTTAATATGATGATGATAGCGGATATGAGTAAGGCGGTTAAGTCTGTTAGCGAGGTTTCAGACGATTTGGAAAAGCTGGGCGAGGAGATTGGCGTAATTGTGAAATGTCAACGAGAGGAAATTTTTAATAGTATGCATCGGCTTTAATACGTGCCGCAGGAAGGGGGAATCCTTAGTATGATAAATATTTATGAAGTGTTGGAAACAAATAAGATGATTGAGAAGGAAAACCTTGATGTACGTACAATCACGCTTGGCATCAGCCTTTTGGATTGTATAGATGCCGATCTTAATCAATTAAATAAAAATATATATAAGAAAATTACTACGGTTGCCAAAGATTTAGTGGCAACTGGCGCTGCAATCGAAAAGGAGTTCGGCATTCCGATTGTCAATAAGCGGATTTCTGTAACACCAATTGCGCTGGTCGGCGGTGCAGCGTGCAAAACTGCGGAGGATTTTGTTACAATTGCAAAGACTCTCGACCGTGCGAGAAAAGATGTAGGTGTAAACTTCCTTGGCGGGTATTCGGCATTGGTTTCTAAAGGCATGACAAAGGCAGATGAACTTTTGCTTCGATCAATCCCACAGGCACTGGCGGAAACGGAGTTTGTATGCAGTTCTGTAAATCTTGGCTCTACCAAAACAGGCATCAATATGGACGCAGTGCGTTTAATGGGAGATATCATTAAACAGACCGCAGAATTGACAAAAGAAAATGACAGTATCGGCTGTTCCAAGCTTGTTGTTTTTTGTAATGCGCCAGACGACAATCCCTTTATGGCAGGCGCATTTCACGGCGTAACCGAACAGGACGCAATTATTAATGTAGGCGTCAGCGGTCCGGGCGTGGTAAAAACAGCATTGGAGCACGTGCGTGGGAAGAATTTTGAAGTTCTGTGTGAAACCATTAAAAAGACGGCGTTTAAAGTAACAAGAGTTGGGCAGCTCGTTGCGCAGGAAGCCTCCAAACGAATGGGAATTCCTTTTGGCATTGTGGATTTATCCCTTGCACCGACACCTGCAATTGGTGACAGCGTGGCGGATATTCTTTGTGAAATCGGTTTGGAATACGCTGGCGCACCTGGAACAACGGCGGCGCTTGCCCTGTTAAATGACCAGGTGAAAAAAGGCGGCGTAATGGCGTCGTCGTATGTCGGCGGATTGAGTGGTGCGTTTATCCCTGTAAGTGAAGATCAAGGCATGATTGACGCCGTAAACGCAGGTGCATTGACACTAGAAAAACTAGAAGCAATGACCTGTGTCTGCTCCGTAGGTTTGGATATGATAGCGATTCCAGGCGACACCAAGGCAACAACAATTGCTGGAATGATAGCGGATGAACTTGCGATCGGCATGATAAATCAAAAGACCACCGCCGTCCGTGTAATTCCCGCTATCGGCAAAACTGTAGGGGAGAACGCAGAGTTTGGCGGACTGCTGGGTCATGCGCCAATTATGCCAGTAAATCCGTTTTCCTGTGATGCATTTGTAAACCGCGGCGGCAGAATACCAGCACCGATTCATAGTTTTAAAAATTAATAGGAAGAAGCATAGGAATGAAACAGCCAGAAAATACTATCTCAATTGCAATACCAGAGGAATTGCTTTGGGAAAACCTAAAAATTTCGAATGATTTTATGTTTGCCAAAGTTATGAGAAAGAATGGAAGGTGGAATATATGACATTACTGATGCGAGAACAAGAAAAATATAAGGAAAGCAAAATAGAAGGTAAAGCAGTTGGAATTATAGAGTTTGCCCTGGATCTTGGATATACGAATGAGGAAATTCTTGTTATCTTGCAAAAAAAGCTCGGAATTAATGTAAGCCAAGCAGAAAAGTATTTAGAAAGATTCCACGAAGGAACGCTTTAAATAATAAGGTTTTCAACAGTTACAGATCAAGTTTGTCAAATTGTAGCTGTTGAAAACGTAGCAATTATATATTTCTAAGGTAATTTCATTAGTAGCTGTTGAAAACGTAGCAATTATATATTTCTAAGGTAATTTCATTAGTAGCTGTTGAAAACGTAGCAATTATATATTTCTAAGGCAATTTCATTATCTGCCTTTTTAATTCATTAGAAACAGTATTTAATTTATTATAAGATGACATATGTGTCATTTTATGGAACTTTACATTTTGATATACAGTTGATGCATATATATCAGCACAAAAAGACACTCGTGCAATGTTATTTAATTCTTTCAATGCCTTCGCTGGCTTTGTAATCAGCGGAATAGAAGCATTTGCTTTAATTGCCTTTAATACCGGCTTTCCAGCATCGCGGAAACCTAGCAGCCGTGCATACTGGCTGTAATCATGCTCTTTTAATTCATCATTCATATCCTGTTTCATATCAAGAAGAATATGCATCAAACATCTGCTAATATGCGTATATGTTAAATTTTTAGATTTGCAGGAGCGTGCAAAGTCGGATATTTTACAAAAGTCCGGCAGATGATTGTACAAGGTATTAGAAAGTTGCGAATTGATATCATAAAATGATGCAAAGCAGCGTTTCCCTTTTGCACGGTTATGTTGTTGTTCGTAAATAAGCTTATAGTGCAGTATTTCAGAAAAATCATCTGTAAAAAGCAGGCTGCCAGCCGTTGTAGCAAGCTGCTTTTTCAAATCGTTATAAACTGTTTCCGGCAGATATTCTTTTATGGTGTTTATATTGGCAGGATTGGACTGCAAATCTAAAAGCGCACGTCTAAGAGCGTCAGCGGACGCGAATATACCGCTGGTAAGCGTATTATTATTATATCCGCTGCCTTTGCGTGTAATTGTTGCAGGCAATATCGTACTTTTGCGCAGTAATAAAGCCTTGATATATTCCAGTGCTAAATTATTATTTGGCTGCGCGAGGATTTGTGCGCTGCATTGGCAGTCAGGAGCGGCAGTATTTATTGTATTATTTAGAAGTAAATGGTAGTCGGGGGTGGCAGTATTTATTGCTTCGATTGAGGGTAAATTGCAGTCAGACTCTGCCGCAAGTATTTTTTCATGAATTAATACTTGCTGAAACGCTTTGCTTTTTGCAGTTGGGTAGGATAATCCTTGTTTTAAATACTGGTTGAGCAGCCGCTTGTAATCGGGTGTTTCATAGGCAAGGATTTGTGCATATTTTGTAAGCTGTGCAATGTCGCCGCATTCGCTGCCGAAGTGAAGGACATCTACAACACCAAGTTTATCTAGCAAGGATACTGCGCCTTCTGCAAAATATGCTGCGCTTCCAAGTGCAAAATATGCTGGAAGTTCAAAAACAAGGTCTGCACCGTTTTCTAATGCCATGCGGGTTCGGCTGTACTTATCAACAATTGCAGGAATTCCCCGTTGCGTAAAATCGCCGCTTATTACAACAATAATATAATCCACGCACAATTCACTGCGCAGCGAACGAAGCTGGTAAAGGTGACCGTTATGAAAAGGGTTGTATTCTGCGATAACTGCTGCGATTTTCATAAATGTAAAATTCCTTTGTTATTGTTTATTAGGGTGCACATTTCTTGTTACTGTGCATTCCGTTCTGGTAACAGTTACAATTCACACCAACGCCAGATTTTGCAACAATTTACGAACATTCGGTGTGAATTGCAACAATTGATGCACACAAAACGCTAAAGTAAAAAAGCAAAAGCTTTTAGCATTTTGGCGCATAATTTCCACTACTTTGGCGTGGGTGTGAAAAGTAACTGGTAACATTCCATTCTTTAAGGTGCTGACAAGACAAAATTGACAGTGTCGGTTTAAGATGCTATAATTATACCATCTTATTTTATTGGCGTAAATCCAAAAATGAAAATAGTTTTATTTGGTTACACGGGGGTATATATGCAAAAAATATCAACTATTCTAATTGATATGTATGGAGTGATTATTGAGGAAAGCAAGGGTAAATTTTTACCTTATACATACAATTATTTTAAGGAAACAGAGCATGAAAGACTTACAAAATGATTTCGAGAGGAGCAGTTGTTTACGAAGGCAGGGAATGGATCACTGTCCTCCGACGCTTTTTTAACATTGCTTGGATATGAAAATCCGCAGTACTGTATGGAGGATTATCTAATGCATTATTTGACATTGGATAAAGAATTTATTGGCTTTGCTGAAAAATATTTTAGAAAATATGATTTTGTACTTTTGTCGAATGATGTTTCAGAATGGAGCGCATTTATTACAGAATATTATCAACGAAATCAATATTTTATGGATAAAATTGTCAGCGGAGATGTAAAGTGCCGTATGCCTGATGATAAAATATTTCAATTAACATTAGAACGGATAAAGAAGCAGCCCTCGGAGTGCATTTTTATTGACAACAGCGTAAAAAACCTTGATGCAGCAGAAAAACTGGGAATAAAGCCCATTTTATTTAACAGAGATAATGTAACCTATGCGGGAACAATCGTCAACACATTTGCGGAATTGGAAGCAGTATTGTTATGCTGACAAGTGTTTGATAATTTCTTGATTTATTAATATTTGTACATTTAGTGCCTACAAAACGTAAGAAAATGGAATATTTATTCAATCTAAAACTATGGAAATTTACTGTTTACAAAAACTTGCAAATGGCTACTTTTATTTATTAGGGAATGAAAAAGAGGCAATATGTGCTGTGTAGAAAGAAAAATCGAAACGCTCGGGAGTATAGAAGAAAATATGTTCCAAAGAAGGGAGAAGATAAATGCGTCGAGAGTTTAATACCGAGGGGCAGTGTGAATCCGATTTCCATTATATGGTGAAACTGGATGAAAGGATAAAAAATATAAAGGAACAATATATAGATAAGCGCAAGTATATTGTGATGAATAAAGGAAGACAGTACGGTAAAACGACAACATTAATGGCATTAGTGGAATATCTAAAGAACGATTATGTTGTATTGCTTATGGATTTCCAAGAGATTGGAACGGCAGAATATAAAGATGAAGCTGCTTTTACGAATGCTTTTGCCCAGATCTTTATTGAAACATTTGCACAGATAAAGGTTGAAAAAAAAGAAGAATTGCTGCAGGAAGTTACTGCTTTTGCAGAAAATCCGGAAAACGGGACTTTAAGAAAACTATTTATCTGTTTGTCAGCAGTGTGCGCAAAATCGCCAAAACCGTTGGTATTGTTGATCGATGAAGCAGACAGTGCAGCAAATAATCAAGTGTTTATTGATTTTCTTTCGCTTCTTCGCAAATATTATTTGAATCGAAGACAGAAGGCGACATTTTATTCTGTGATTCTTGCAGGAGTCTATGACATTAAAAATTTAAAGCTGAAAATGAGGCAAGAGGAAGATGAACAGTACAACAGTCCGTGGAATATTGCGGCAAAATTTAAGATTGAGATGAATTTTTCGGCAGACCAGATTGCACAAATGCTACAGGAGTATGAAAAGGATAATCAAACAAACATGGATATCAATACAATTGCAAAAGAGATTTATGAATATACATCAGGTTACCCCTATTTGGTTTCTGCCATTTGTAAGATAATAGATGAAGAATTATCCGATATTGGAAGTTTTTCCAATAAAAGCGATGCATGGACAAGGGAGGGAATTGCGGCTGCTGTCAATATTCTCTTAAAAGAAAACATACCATTGTTTGACAGTATGATAAAACAACTACATACTTTTCCCGATTTGCGCAATATAATAGAGGAGATTTTATATCAAGGAAAAATAATCCCTTTTAGCGCAGATGTGAAATCGGTCAATATAGGGATGATGTTTGCTTTTTTAAAAGAGGAAAACGGACGTGTCGCAATATCGAATCGTATTTTTGAAATGAGATTGCTCAATATGTTTATTACGGAAGATGCCATTCACAGCGAAGCATTCCGTTGCGGGGAGCGTGATAGAACTTATTTTATCCAAAATGAAAAATTAAATATGGATTTGGTACTAGAAAAGTTTGTGGAACATTATACAGATATTTATGGTAATAATAATGAAAAGTTTATTGAGGACTATGGGCGAAAATTATTTCTATTATATTTAAAGCCTATTATTAATGGTACAGGAAACTATTATTTGGAAGCACAGACAAGAGATGCGCGGAGAACGGACGTTATTGTGGATTATCGCGGAGAACAGTTTATAATAGAACTAAAAATATGGCACGGAAATGAATACAATGAAAGAGGTGAGGCGCAGCTTGCAGGCTATTTGGACTATTTTCATCGAAAGAAAGGATATCTGATTAGCTTTAATTTTAATAAAAAGAAGAACATTGGTGTAAAAACCATAACTTTTGATGATAAAACAATTGTAGAAGCGGTTATATAAATATTACTCTGGTTATTGAATATCGAACTACTTTATGGACGAAGTATAACGTAAACAAATAATAAATACAGTAGGTAAGTCGATTAATAATTGACGGAGTAATATTTACTTTTTTTGTATAGTTTATGTTGCATATAAGGACTGTATAGACTATGCAAAATCAGGCATTTACCAGTATTAGGAGGAAGATAATGCGGAATTACATCAATTACGAATCTATCCAAAATGAACCAAATTTCTGGCTGTGGTTTTTGGCTATGCATTTTCTGGATTCATGGAATGCGCAGACGCAGACAGACCAAACGCTATTTGAACTTTTATGGGATAACTATGAAATCAATGAAGAATGGTGCAATCAATTTACAGGCTACTATGAAGGGATATTTGAGAAAAATGACGGATACAGCGATAACCCAACATCATTACAATTGGAATTGTCAAATGGTGTTTTGTTTGTGATGGAATTTCATCCGGGAGAATCTGTATTTTATCTTGGAGAGGAGGAAGTGGGCTGTATTGGGCCGCACACGAATATTCATAAAATCGCATGGAAGGATTTTGCAGAATATACGAGGCTGCTGGACAGTAGGCAAAAAATATTGCTGTTGCCAATACTTGCTATAACAAGTAAAGAACAGAACGAATTGGAACAGTTGGTAGTTAACGGTTTGAACAGTTTGCGTTCACTGGAAATAATAAAACCAGAGGACGAAAAAGAAATACGTGAGGGAATTTTGGCGCATTGTTTTGCAAAATAAGAACGATTGAAAAGTTATTTCTTTCTTGTTGCTAAGTTCTTTTTTCTGCTCCTTTTACATAAGCTTAATTAAATGTATGATTGTTTGTACTGGTAGTGTGTTCCATAGAATGATATTGCACAGCAAAAAGATTTGCCGTGCGGCTGTGTGCATATTGTTATACTAAGCGTCAGTTTTTTTGATGTTTAGGAACTGTTAATAAATAACTTTTAAATAACGCGTAGGATTTTTCTTCGAGAGTGCCACTCAAAAATCAGGCGCATAGCGGGCTATGTAATTGATTTTTGAGTGGTGCTATCGGAGAAAAAGACAAGTGGAATTAAAAGTTATTTTTGAACAGTTCCTTAGTATAATACAGGTGGTTTGGCACGGGAAGTATATTCGTGTCAATCGGCGAAACCGGGCAGAAATCATGAAGTTAGACTGTGGCTAAAGGAGGAGGTAATTTATGAGCCATCTTGATACAAATCAGGAATTTAATTTATACAGAGATATCAGCCAGCGCACCGGCGGGGAGATTTACATAGGGGTGGTGGGGCCTGTAAGAACTGGAAAATCTACGTTTATTAAACGTTTTATGGATTTAATGGTACTGCCGCATATTGAAAATGAACATGAACGAACCCGTACAAGGGATGAACTGCCACAGAGCAGCGGCGGGAAAACGATTACAACGACAGAACCAAAGTTTATTCCCAAAGAGGCAGCGGAAGTTGAAATCAGTGATGGAATTAACGTAAAAGTGCGCTTAATTGACTGTGTAGGATATATGGTAGAGGGCGCTACAGGACATATGGAAGAAGATATGGAGCGCATGGTGAAAACGCCGTGGTTTCAAGAAGAAATTCCTTTTACGCAGGCAGCTGAAATCGGCACAAGGAGAGTCATACAAGAACATTCTACAATAGGTATTGTGGTGACAACGGACGGAAGTTTTGGGGAACTGCCGCGTGCAGCATACCGAAGTGCAGAGGAGCAGACGATTCAGGAATTAAAGCAGCTTGGCAAACCTTTTGTTGTGCTGGTCAACACGACAAAACCCTATGGCGAGGAAGCAAAAGGAATGTGTGCAGAGCTGGAAAAAACATATCAAGTAAAAGCAATTCCAGTTAATATTGAACAACTGCGGCGGGAAGATATTACAATGATTTTGGAGCAGGTAATGTATGAGTTTCCTGTATCTGTAATTGAGTTTTATACGCCCAAATGGATGGATATTATGTCGCTTTCCAATCCAATGAAACAGGAAATTGTTGGGAAACTGCGCGAAATTATGGATAAAGTACGTACAGTACGGGATATTTTAGAGAAAGATTTGCAGCAGGAATTAGAAGGAGGGAGCGAATATGTCAAGCGCTGCAAATATGATCATGTGAATATCGCGGATGGTTCTGCTTCCTATTTGTTAGAGGGGGATACAAAATATTATTATGAACTGTTAAGCTCTATGACAGGGGAAACGATAACAGGCGAGTATCAGTTAATGCAGCTTCTGTCTACGCTTGCGGAGATGAAGAAAGAGTACAAGAAAATACTAAATGCATTGGAAAGTGCAAGACAGAAAGGCTATGGCGTAGTGACACCAGAACGTGAAGAAATTACGCTAGAAAATCCAACGATGATAAAACACGGCAGTAAATACGGCGTTAAAATCAAGGCGCAAAGCCCGTCGATTCATATGATAAAGGCAAATATTGAAACGGAAATTGCACCGATTGTCGGCACACAGCAGCAGGCACAAGACTTAATCAGCTATATTTCCAATGCCGAAACTTCCAAAGAGGGCATATGGGAAACAAATATTTTTGGAAAAACCGTGGAACAGCTTGTCAATGATGGCATTAACAGCAAAGTTTCCATGATAGGCGAAGAAAGTCAAATGAAACTGCAAGATACCATGCAAAAGATTGTCAACGACTCCAATGGGGGAATGGTTTGTATTATTATTTAAGTAGTTTTGGGAAACGGCATAGCTTGTAGAGGGCTATGCTGTTTTTGGGTTACAATATTTTAGGATATATTGCACGTGATGGTTTGTTATGGTAAAATTTGGGTGTAGCATAAAAAGTAGTTATATTTTGTCAATTTTTAGTATTCTAAATTTAATATTCTAAAGAACGGAGAATAAAAAATGTCAAAGATAAAGATTATCAGTAATCCCTATCAGAAAAAAATAGCTTATCATCGCTGGAATGAGGCATTGCAGCAATGGATTTTAGTAGATATGGAAAACAATGGAAATAGCAAATTGCTGAGTGATGAGCTAACGTCAACTTTTTTTCCTTTTGCAGTTAAGAATATTGTGAACGTGATATTTTAAAGATTGTATTGTGAAATATAATGACGGCAGACCTAGCAGATAGCGTTATTTTTTTGATCATGGAACAATGTCGATCGAACAGGTTGCCAATAGTTTTACGGAATTTATGGAACGTTTATATGAAGATGATGATCGCTTCAGATAGGAGGGGACAATTTGCATAATATTCAAATAAAAACAGAGCGTCTTTTACTTTGAACGGCTTTCGGACAGAAAATTGATAGGAAGCGGGGATATAGGTATAGATAGAAAAACGGAGTATTGGGGCTTTGGCTATAACCTGCGCTATGATTGTTGGGGAAAAGGATATGCAACAGAAGCTGTGAAAGCAATGACTGCGTATGTACGCGATCATTTTGGCGCAGCCCATTTTGCTTCAAGCCATGCCGAACCCAATTTGGCTTCAGGTCATGTTATGGAAAAATGTGGGCTGAAATTTGTAGGATATGGAGAATTTCAAAAACTTGATGGAAGCTGCAAAATGAAATCAATGGTTTATAAGAGGGGGGAATAATGTATGGCACATAGTCTATTGCGTATGAAAGTTTGATATGGTAAAATTTTGATGTGGCAGAAAAAAAGATAATACGAGGAGAATAAAAATGCCAAGATTCCTAAACAAAAACAATGAAAAATTCGCAAGATTCTCCAAAACAAAATACTTTGTAGACAAGACCGTATTTCTCAATAAATTATTGGAAAAGGATGACAATGAAAAGTTTATCTGCAACAGCCGTCCGCGCAGGTTTGGAAAGTCGGTAACAGCCGATATGCTGGTTGCCTACTTTAGTAAAGGTGCTGAATCCAAGGAATTATTCGCACCTTTAAAATGCATAAAAGATCATGCGTTTTTACAGAATATGAACCAATATAATACAATATTTGTGGATATGCAGGCGCAATTTACGACTGCGCAGAAAAAGAAAATCCCTCCCAATCAATATTTGGAAAAAAATATCGTAAAGGAACTGCATATAGAATATCCCAGTTTCATTTCAAGTGAAGAAACCTTAGAGGAATCGCTGTCCACAATCTACTACGAAACCGGCAGCCAATTTGTAATAATTTTTGACGAATGGGATTATCCCATTAGAGAACTGGAAGAAGACAGTCCCGATAGGGCAATTTATATAGACTTTTTACGCGGCTTATTTAAGAACAGTGATGCCAAAGATTATATTCGTTTAGCCTATTTAACGGGGATTTTGCCGATCATTCGTGCAAAAGGGCAGTCAGCCGTGAATAATTTTCACGAATACACCATGGTAAAAGCCAAAGATTTTGCACCATATATCGGCTTTACAGAAGGAGAAACACGCAGCCTATGCGAAAAATATCAGGTTGATTTTCAAAAGGTCAAAGAATGGTACAACGGTTATAGCTTAAATGGTACAGCTATTTACAATCCGCTTTCGGTAGTAGAGGCAGTGGCAAACAATGATTTTGACCAGCACTGGACGGAAACGGGAACTTACAGCGATATTCGGGAACTGATCAATATGAATATGGATGGGGTGCTTGACAGCATTCTTTTGATGCTTTCCGGTGAAAAAATCCCATTAAATACACATGGATGCAAAAATGATATGCATACGTTTGCCAATAAAGACCAAGTAATCACAACATTAGTGCATTTAGGGTATATTGCGTATGATAGTCAGACACAGGAAGCCTATATTCCGAATAAGGAAGTGCAGAAAGTGTTTGAAGATTATGCTGCATATGGTTATCCTGACCGTTTTACAAAGTTCGCAGGATACGCGCAGGAAGTATTGATATCTATTGAGCATGAAGATGCAGAACGTGTTGCGGAAATATTGCAGATAATGCACAATGAATTTGTTTCGAGTATTCGCTATCATGATGAAAATTCTCTTTGCTGTGTGATTATGATTGCAATGCTTGCTTCTTTGAAAACATATCACAAAGCAGTCCGAGAATTTCCTTGCGGAAAGGGATTTGCAGACCTTGTCTATCTGCCCCTGCGCAAAGATACAAATAAGCCAGCTATTCTTATGGAATTAAAATGGAATAAAAGCGCTAAAACAGCAATTACACAGATAAAAGAACGGCAGTATCCCAAATCCTTAGAAGATTACGCAGGCGAAATTTTGCTGGTAGGGATCGATTATCAGAAAGAAACAAAAGAACATACTTGTATCATTGAGCGATATCAAAAGGAATAATTCGTGACAGTTTACAAAATATACGGATGGACATTATACTGAACGGTAAAAAATTTGTCGTTTCGTTGCACCAATCGCACGCCGCAAAGCAGCAATTTTCCTATGTGCGGATGTGTGCATATTATTATACGTAGTGTTAGTATTTTCGACGTTAAGTTATGCATTATGGGCTGTGCAGAAATTGGAAAATTTTAACGGTCGTAAGTATAACAGTTCCAAGTTAAAGAGAATAACATTTTGAGTAAATAAAGGTAGCGATGTAACTTGAGAAAGATAGCAATTATTGAAGATGATGCAGATATCTGCGGCATAATAACAAAATTTTTAATAGATTATCATTACGAAGTATATTCCGCTTCCAATGGAAAAGAAGGAGTCGATCTGTGTCAAAAAGTTTTGCCAGACCTTATTATTTTGGATTTGATGCTGCCGCTTTTAAGTGGTGACAATGTATTGAGGCAATTAAGGATATTTGCGGATACGCCTGTAATTGTTGTATCGGCAAAAACAATGGTGCAGTCCAAAATAGAGCTGCTGCGTATGGGGGCAGACGATTATATTACAAAGCCTTTTAACCTCTATGAACTGCTTGCGAGAATAGAAGCAAATCTGAAAAGAACCAAAGCCAATGCACAAAAAACAGAAATTCATTTAACATATAGGGATATTAAAATAGAAAATTGCACTGTATCCATAAAAGGAGAAATTGTGCAGTTTACTTCTACAGAATTAGCAATTTTGGCGCTTCTGCTGCAGTATCCTCAAAAGATTTTTTCAAAGCAAAATCTATATGAATCCATTTGGCAGGAAGCGTATGCTTATGATAATGACACCATTAACACGCATATCAGTAATATCCGCAAGAAAATAAAGAAATATACAAGTGAAGAATATATTGAAACGGTTTGGGGGATTGGGTATAAATTAAAATAATTTTCTCATCTTTAGATATTTTTTAGATTTATTTTGTAAGCTGGTATGGAGAGGAGATGATACAATGACAGAAATAATATGTCAAACAACAGACTTATGCAAAAGCTACAAAAATTTCCATGCATTACAAAATGTAAATCTTTCTATTAACCGTGGCGAAATATATGGATTGATTGGTGAAAACGGCGCAGGAAAATCTACGTTAATCCGTATATTAACAGGACTCGCATTTCCAAGCGGCGGCGTTATGACCCTGTTTGGAAAAACACAAAACCTGCAGCAGGAGCGTTCAAAGATTGGCTGTACCATTGAAATGCCTGCTTTGTATCAGGATATGACTGCCCAGCAGAACTTAGAGATACAACGGGTGCAGAGGGGGATTCCAGACAGAAAGTGTATTTATAAAGCATTAAAATACGTTGGATTGGAACATACCCAAAAGAAGAAAGTAAATCATTTTTCCTTGGGAATGAAGCAACGGCTGGCATTGGCGGTTGCGCTTTTGGGCGATCCAGAATTTCTTATCTTGGATGAGCCGGTGAACGGTTTAGATCCGACAGGGATTATCGAACTTCGTGAACTGTTGAAAAGGTTAGTAAGAGAAAACCAAGTAACGATCTTAATCTCAAGCCATATTTTAAGCGAGCTCAATCAACTGGCAACCTGCTATGGTTTCTTACATCATGGAAAATTATTGAAACAGATTTCGGCAAAAGCGCTTGGTGAAGAATGCAGGCGGCATATCAAACTGAAAACAGATCATACAAAAAAAACCGTTACTATTTTGGAAGAACAATTACAAATCAAGAATTTCTCGATATATCCAGATGATTTTATAAGAATATATGAGAAACTGGAAGAAGCGCATACGATTTCAAAAACGCTTTCTGCCTGTGGAATTGTAATCTTAGAATTATCTGTTCAGGGAGAAGAATTGGAAACATATTTTGAAAATTTAATAGGAGGCAGTAAGGATGTTTAATCAGTTAAAGTCAGAATTTTTGAAATTGAAATACTCTAAACTATTTATTGCAGTTCCTATTCTATTGATTGCGGGATTTATTTTATATGGAAGTCTTAGTTTGTCAGCGGAAGGAACACAAATTTTGGTTTCGGAGGGAGATGAAGAAACAAATGCCGCCATACATGGCGTTATCGGCTTTTTTGCGTTTACATTTGAAAATGCAAAGGCGCCTGCGTTTCGTGAGATTATACAGTCCTGTATGTCCTGCAATGTGTTCCTGTGGATTATTACGCTTATTTTAACTGTACAGTTTTTTTGCTATGACTACACTGCGGGTACAGTGAAACTGCCGATTGCATATGGCATCAGCAGAGTAAAGGTTTACTTGGCGAAGGTTATCGTGATTATTTTATATTATATGGTCTGCTATGTTTTATTCAATGCCATTACGCTTGGCTTTACTTGTTACTGGGGCGGATATGTTCCTTGTTTTGCTGAACTGATACAATATTTTGGATATATCGGATTGAATTTTTTGGTTATGGTTTCATTTATTTTACTCTGTCTGACAGTATGTATTTGTTTGAAAAACACGGGCATTATTGCGACGGTTCTGTGCGTGTTTACGCTGGGCGGCGCAGTTATATATACCGGAATCTGGCAGAACTTTCACAGTCATACGATACTAAAATATCTGGTCTGGCTGAATCCTTTATACTATTGGCTGAATATGGGAACTTTCCGGCTGGAATATGGACTGGTTTATGAGATAATGATATATTTTGTGTTCGGTCTGCTGTTTTTACTGCCTTTGTCCGTTTTGCTTGTCAGGAAACAAGAGTTTAAGTGAAAGCTTTCGCATTTTTGTGCATAATGTCGTAATGAACGGGAAGTATTTAGTGTTTTGTCAAAGGAGAGAATGTCAATGATTTGTTTATTATTAATTTTCTTAAATCTTATATTGGCATTTTCCCTTTTTTCATGGAAACAGCAGGTTATAGAAATAACACGGCAATTGACTGAGAATAAAAAACTACGAATATCACTGTCCAATCCATATTTGGAAAAATTAGCAGGTGCAGTCAATGAGAAAAACAATTTGGAACAGAGGGAAAAAATACAGATTATACAGGAAAAAGAACAGCTAAAACAGTCGATTGCGAATATCAGCCACGATTTAAGGACGCCTTTAACTTCTATTCAAGGCTATTTAACACTCTTAAAAAACTGCAATAGCAAAGAAGAACAAGAAAACTATATTGCGATTATTCAGGCAAAATCGGACTATTTAACAGAACTGCTGCAAATATTTTATGATTTGTCATTGATCGACAGTGATACGTATATTCTGGAAATTGAGAAATTGGATATCAACAGAATCGTAACGGATTGCTTAATTGAAAAATACAATGAGTTAAAAGGATTTGCGCCCATAATAAAAACACAAAACGCACCAGTTTGGATAATGGGAAATACCACAGCCTGCAAAAGAATTATTGAAAATTTAATTACAAACGCAATACGCCATTCCAATGCTATGATTAACAGTGAAAATAAAGTTGAAATTGATATTGAAATCGGCGCAGACGCTGTCTTTACCATTAGAAATGAAACATCGGAACTAAAAAATATTGATGTCAATATGCTTTTGCAAAAATTCTACACAGTAGATACCTCCCGATCCAATGGGAATACGGGCTTAGGGTTATATATTGTAAAAGAACTGTTAAATAGAATAGAGGGCGGCATAAAGGAGCTTTACTGCGAAAATAATCGTTTAACTGTTTCGGTTTATTTTAAATCAGCTTTTTGTGAATCAGAATAAACTGCTGAAGAACGAAGTGGAGGAAGTACATAATATTTACCTTACCATGCGGGGCTGGCGGATGGAGCAATTATCGGTTTATTTACGAACCGTTATGGAAAAAGAAGAAAAAATTGGCTTTGTTTAAGTTATTTTGCAAAACAAGCGGCGATTTTTCAAGAACCATTTCAGACGGCTTACAGTATTGGTGAAAATGTGGCGTTGTCAGAGCAATACAATACGGAACGTGTATGGGAAGCGCTTGCACAGGCGGGGATTGCGGAGAAAATACGGGGATTGGAAAAGCAGCTTGACACATATCTTGGAAAAGATATCGCAGCGGATGGAATTTCCTTGTCCGGCGGCGAATTGCAGAAGCTTTTGCTTGCGCGTGCGCTTTATCGTGAATCTGCGCTGGTTCTTTTGGATGAGCCGACAGCAGCATTGGATGCACTGGCAGAAACAGAACTCTATGAAAAATATCATACGCTGCTGCAAAAGAAAACTGTACTTTTTATCTCGCATAGATTGGCGTCTACAAGGTTGTGCGACCGCATTATTTTACTTGATGATAGACGTATTTGTGAGGTGGGCACTCATGCAAAATTAGTGGAAGCACAGGGAAAATATTACGAAATGTTTCAGGCGCAGAGCAAATATTATCAATAAATGGAAATCAAATATGGAAATCAAGAGTGAAAGAATTTGACAAAACTTTCACAATTTGTTTGTGCCTTGGTAAGGAATGATAAAAAATATGGAAATTAAATT
>VSNQ01000030.1 GCA_009774395.1 Lachnospiraceae bacterium | reverse complement strand
ATAGGGGTATAAGAGAAATATATAATAGGAATTGCTATATTTCGTGCCAGAATACGCAAAAAGACAGGCAAACCATATATATTTGGTTTTGCCTGTCATATTATTTCGTTTCTCCAATATTTATATAGCAAGTAGATACTATCGCTTACTAAACTGCGGTGCACGACGAGCAGCCTTTAAGCCATACTTCTTTCTCTCCTTCATACGAGGATCTCTCGTAAGGAATCCTGCTTTCTTAAGTGCTGGTCTATAGTCTGCATCTGCCTGTAGCAGCGCTCTGGAAATACCATGACGAATTGCGCCTGCCTGACCAGTATAACCGCCGCCACGTACATTTACCAATACATCAAACTTATCAACAGTATCTGTCAATGCTAAGGGCTGGCGTACAATTACTTTCAATGTTTCCAATCCAAAATATTCGTCAATCCCTCTTTTGTTTATCGTAATATTACCTGTACCGGGCATTACATATACCCTAGCAATAGATTTCTTTCTTCTGCCTGTACCATAATATCTTGAAGCATTTGCTGCTTTTGCCATTTTAATATCCTCCTTTATTTGTACCCTTGGTTAAAATGTCAATACTTCTGGTTTCTGAGCTGCATGTTTATGCTCAGGCCCTGCGTAAACATAAAGTTTCCGATACATCTGACGTCCTAAAGGTCCCTTCGGAAGCATTCCCTTAACAGCGTGCTCAATCACTGACTCCGGCTTCTTCTTTAACTTCTCTTTCAATGTTTCCTGTTTCATACCGCCAACATAATCGGAATGGCGGTAATATATTTTCTGATCTAACTTTCTGCCTGTTACAGCGATCTTCTCTGCATTAATAACAATTACATAATCACCGGTATCCATATGCGGTGTGAAAATCGGCTTGTTTTTCCCTCTCAAAATGCTTGCAACCTCTGATGCCAAGCGTCCCAACGTCATGCCTGCTGCGTCTACTACATACCATTTTCTATCAATTGTAGCTGGACTCGCCATAAATGTGTTCATTATGTTACCTCCATATTTTAAGCCTGTC
Source organism: Lachnospiraceae bacterium (assembly GCA_009774395.1). Taxonomy (GTDB): domain Bacteria; phylum Bacillota; class Clostridia; order Lachnospirales; family Lachnospiraceae; genus COE1. The sequence goes on along the minus strand of VSNQ01000030.1, from coordinate 36,791 downwards.
GGCTCTCCTTTGATGGATATTCCTATATGATTCTCCCAATACGGAATGTCCGGCCGTATTTGATAAATCCATAGGTCACCTAGAATACATACATCGGCACATACGCTTACAAAAATCGGGGCTATGACGTTTCTAATCGTATGTCGCCACACTGTGATATTATATTATACAGTTTCTGGTATGTCAACACCTTTCTTACCTTTTTTACATACTTTTGTTATTTTGGGTTACTTTTCACACCCATGCCAAAGTAGTGGGAATCATGCGCCAAAATGCTTGCACTTTAGCATTTTGTGTGCAAAATCTGTTATAATTCACACCTCAGTAACTTATAAGCTAATAAAAACTGGCATGAGTGTGAATTGTAACTATTTTGGTGTACCAGTTCAGATACTTCTGAACTATTACATTTTGGGTAACTTTTTTCACCCACACCAACAATCTTACATTACACCTAACTGCCAAAATCCACAAATCCCTCACTGTCAATTGTGACATGCGGAGAAATGCGCCGCATATACGCAAGTACTTCCTCTTTTTCTGTTCCCTCCAAATGCTTTGTTCTGCAATCCGCCTGGCGGCAGGGGATAAATTTTAGATATTCCAGTGCCTTATCCTTAATAGAAATTTCAATAAGGCAGGTATCCTGTGTCCTAGAATTAAACCAGTAATTTCCTAAACTATACACCACCGGCACACCTGCTACTTTATCCAGCTTCTGCAAACAATGCGGATGATCACCCATAATTAAATCCACCCCTGCCTCTGCATAAAGCGGTGCCTGTTTTTCTTGCAGCCAATCTATCTCCTCTTGACTCTCTGTACCCCAATGTATATATAGAATCACAAAATCACTGTTCTCCTTAGCCTCCGCAATAACAGAAAGCAGCCTTGTTGCATCCATACAGCGCAGTACACCCGCACGGTTTTGTGTCGCCTCCTTAGTATCCGGCGTACTGGTACGCTCAATCTGCGTAGCGCTAACAATCGCAATTTTCATGCCGTTTGCCACAAAATAAACTGGTTTTATAGCCTCCTCAAGATTTGCCCCTGCACCAACATACGGAATATCCGCATTGTTCAGCGTTTCCAATGTATCCAACAGCGATATTTCCCCAAAATCAAAGGAATGATTATTGGCAAGCGACACCACATCTACTCCAAGCTGGTGCAGAAAATCAACATGCTCTGGCTTGGCACGGAAGGTAAACTTTTTCTCTGGCGTCGGCTCTCCTCTATTTGTAAATGTAAACTCATTATTCAGCATAAAGATATCCGCGCTGCGCATTTTATCCAGCAGTTCCGCCGAAAACGTATCTTCAATACTACTCCCGCGGTTCTTAAACGTCGCCATCATTGCATAACTGTCATCTAGCAGAATGTCGCCCGCAAACGCCATTATCACTCTGTCGCTCTCTGCACATTCTACCAATTTCACTTTTTGCCCATCCAAAGCTGCCTGCTGATAAAGTGCTTCATTTAATGCCGCATTTTCTTCTTCCAAAGAGTTTTCTAGTTCTAAAAGAGTATCTTGCTCTACGCGCTGTTCCTCTCCATTTACGAAAGAAGCATCCTGTCCGCCTCCAGAGGTATCTGCATCAGTAATAAAGGAGCTTGGCGATTCTGCCTTTTCTATAACATCTCCACCAACAAAATCTGCAAAATTCACGGAATTCTGAGGACGCTGTGCCGCCTGCGTACCCGAAATTATCCCAAAATCGTCCTGTTGTGAACTGTTGTTTCTTCGCAGTATTAAACTGTATACCACCATTGCTGTCAGCCCTGTTACTACCACCAAAAGCACTGTAGTCATAAAAATACGCGCCCGCCTTTTCGCCCTGCGCCTTCTGCTGCTCCTTCTTCTCACCATACCATCAAGCCTCCACATTGCAAAAAAGACCCCGCTTTTCTCCAAAAACGAGGTCTTTCCTTACAACAAAATATCGGTTTCCTTAATACTTTGCAACATTGATCTTAATGCCTGGGCCCATTGTAGATGCAAGTGTAATGCTCTTTAAGAACTGCCCCTTTAAACTTGAGGGTCTTGCTTTCACAATCGCACCAAGCAATGTATCAAGATTCTGTTTCAACTGCTCCTCCGTAAAGGAAGCCTTTCCGATAGGACAGTGAATAATATTCGTCTTATCAAGTCTATACTCAATCTTACCAGCTTTAATATCATTGATTGCTTTCGTAACATCCATTGTTACCGTACCAGCCTTCGGGTTTGGCATCAAACCTTTTGGACCAAGTACCTTACCAAGACGACCTACAACACCCATCATATCTGGTGTCGCAACAACCACATCAAAATCAAGCCAGCCATCGTTCTGGATCTTAGGGATCAGTTCGTCGCCACCAACATAATCTGCTCCAGCAGCCTCTGCCTCTGCAACTTTATCTCCCTTTGCAAATACCAATACACGCACGGTTTTACCTGTACCGTTCGGAAGCACGACTGCGCCACGGATCTGCTGCTCTGCATGACGTCCATCGCATCCTGTTCTAATGTGTACTTCTACGGTTTCATCAAACTTTGCAGAAGCAGTCTTTTTTGCAAGCGCAACTGCATCTTCTATCTCATAAAAGGTTGTGCGATCAACTAACTTCGCGGCTTCCTTATATTTCTTTCCATGTTTCATACTTTTCTACCTCCGCTTAATTCTCTACAGTGATGCCCATACTTCTGGCAGTACCCGCGATCATGCTCATAGCCGCCTCAAGACTTGCCGCATTTAAGTCCGGCATCTTTAACTCTGCTATCTCCTGAAGCTTTGCCTTGGAAATAGTAGCAACTTTTGTCTTATTTGGCGCAGCTGATCCGCTCTTAATATTACAAGCTTTTTTCAGCAATACTGCTGCAGGCGGAGTTTTTGTAATAAAGCTAAAGCTTCTATCCGCATAGACTGTAATCACAACGGGAATAATCATTCCATCTTGATCTGCGGTCTTTGCATTAAACTGTTTGGTAAACTCAACAATATTTACCCCGTGCTGTCCAAGCGCTGGCCCAACTGGTGGAGCTGGTGTTGCTTTTCCGGCAGGGATTTGTAACTTAATATATCCTTCTACTTTCTTTGCCATAAGGCACCTCCTATTTTATTCTCAGTTCTGCAACTGTTTTGTGGTAGATAGGGTGGATTCCCCCTCCCACAGTGACAAGCTGTATATCAACAGCCATATCCATTTTATACAAGTCCATTCGCTATTTTATTACAGATGGTTCAAAATGTCAACCATAAAAAATAAACTGTTCTTAATTCTATTTCGAATTCTTCACCGAATTAATCCCACATTTTCTTAATATCAGAAAAATGAATTTCAACTGGTGTTTCACGTCCAAACATCTCCACATTAATTGTGACCGTCTGCCTTCCAGCGTCAATTTTCTGAATAGTACCTACAGTATCTTTCCAAACGCCTGCAACTACATGAATTACATCGCCTTCTGCATATTCCAGTGCTACTTCATTGCCAAAATCAAGTGCCCGCAGTTCCTCATCTGTCAATGGTACGGGTTTACTTCCCGGCCCCACGAATCCTGTAACACCTCTTGTATTCCTGACAACATACCATGCATCATTGTTATCTGCATCCATATGCAGCAGCACATAGCCCGGAAACAGTTTTTTCTGCGTACTTTTTTCTACGCCATTCTTTACTTCCATTACTTCCTGCAAAGGAACTCTTACTTCAAGAATTTCATTCTCCAAATGCCTGTTTTCAATCGCTTTCTCAATATTAGCCTTTACCTTGTTCTCGTAACCGGAATACGTATGGACAACATACCAGCCCATACCCATACCACTCTTATTGTCGCTTAACGCGACTCTGCTGTGCGGCTCCTCGTCAATCGGTTCTGGTGCCTCCGGCATAGCATCTTCTTCAGTTTCCTCTGAAAATACGTCCTCCGTTTCCCTATCTTCTTGATATAAAGTTCCTTCAGATTCCTCTAATTCAGAGTTTATATACGCATCCTCCTCTGATTCAAATGTTTCCGATTCAGAATTTGTATATTCATCCTCCTCGAATTCAGATGCTTTAGATTCTGAATTTGTATATTCATCCTCCTCGAACTCAGATGCTTTAGATTCAGAATTTGTATATTCATCCTCCTCGAACTCGGATACTTCCGATTCTGAATTTCTATAATCATCCTCCTCGAATTCGGATGCTTCAGATTCAGAATTTGTATATTCATCCTCCTCGAACCCAGATACTTCCGATTCTGAATTTCTATATTCATCTTCCTCTAATTCAGATGCTCCAGATTCTGAATTTATATTTTCATCTTCCTCTAATTCAGATGCTCCAGATTCTGAATTTGTATATTCATCTTCCTCTGGCTCGGATGCTTTGGATTCAAAATTTGAATATTCATTCTCCTCCAATTCAGATGCTCCAGATTCTGAATTTGTATATTCATCTTTTTCTGGCTCGGATGCTTTGGATTCAAAATTTGAATACTCACTCTCCTCCAATTCAGATGCTTCCGATTCTGAATTTATATATTCATCTTCCTTTAACTGCGATGCTTTAGATTCAGCCGCGATATATTCGTCTGCCTCTAATTCAGATGCTTCGGATTCTAAATTAATAGAAACCTTCTCTTCCGATTCAACTTCTTTAGATTCTGTATTATCAGAATGACTCGTTATAAAATTAGAATCTAAATCATCTTCCAGCACACTGCTGTTTTTTGACAATTCATCTTCCCCCGAAAAATCGCCGATTCTTCCTGCATTCTCCGAGAACCCTTCCTCTGCGCTGCCAGTTTTCTCTGCGTTTTTCGTTACAACTTCCTCTAATTCACCCCCTGATTCCTGCTTATTATCTGATTCCGATTGCTCCAAAGGATTTTCCTCTGCTACCGGACGTGCAGGCATTTTGGGCGATACCGGCTGCCACTCTTTCATCATCGGTGTGAAAAGCTTCTTGGCTACCGCACGGGGTTTCGCACTGGTTAAAGTCTTATCTTCCTTCTTTTCTTCCATACCATTACCTCACGCGTTTAAATGCCGGCTAAGAAATTAATGCCAAATTGAATTACAGTATCAAAGAAAGTAATCAGAAGTCCGACTACAATCGAAATACAAAGTACCGCTACGGACTCCCGAAAGGTTTCTTTTTTGTCAGGCCATGCAATCTTACTAAATTCTGTTTTTACAGACTTCCAGAAACTGGTCTTCTGCACATTTGCTTTTGATGAATCTCCCATCGAATGCCTCCTAAATTATCGTGTACCGCTGCTTCCGATTGCTTATTTTGTTTCCTTATGCAATGTATGTGTTCTACAAAATCTGCAATATTTCCTGATTTCCATTCTGTCAGGATGTGTCTTCTTCTCCTTTGTTGTATTGTAGTTACGCTGTTTGCACTCTGTACAAGCTAATGTAATCTTTGTACGCATAATACCACCTCCGCCAGTGTTTAAAATAATAAATATCCATACTACATAAAAATGCACCTCAAGCCTTGTCCCCGCATACTTTAATATGGACTTATAAAAATAAGCATACTTAAAAATAAGCATAAAAAAAAGACCTTTTTCGCATCTTGCTTTTCAAATATATCACACCAAGCCACGATCGTCAACTGAATTTTTGCAATTTTCAATAATTAAAGCTAAAAACATTTCATGATATTTTGAGAAAAAATTTTTGAAGGGAAATCGCAAAAAGAATTTTCAGAATTTTTTTCCAAAAAAGGCTTGATTTTTGACAATTTTCATGTTACCTTGTAATTAACATAAAAAGTTGCAGATATCATGGCTTGTTTTCAGAAAAAGACTGATTTTTCGACGAATTATCCAAATTTATTGTCTTTTTTTGATTACATAAGTAATAGCCCATAATTTTCCGCATAGACAAAACGCAAACTCTGCAAATGCAAACTCTGTAAGTGCAAATTCTGCGTTTTTTGTCGCCTATTTTACGGCAAGCCACTAAGGAATTTGTTCCTATAGGGCATTTTATGCCTATTTTGCATGCGGAAAAAATAATTCAGAGGGGAGGGGCGCACATGCCAGTTTCATTTGCTACATTACAAATTTTTGATCAATATTTAACTACATATCGAAACCGTGATGGTTCTGACAAATCAAGCAAACGCAACACGCGTTATGCCACCCATAATCAGACAGAACTCAAGGATGTATACAACACCATCCAATGGAAAAACCGTTTTGCCCCCCTTTATATGAACGACCCTACACCACAGTCCATAGCTTATGCCGTCCATTTAAAGGAAAGCGCACAGAATTTAAAGCAAACAATTGATTCGCTGAGCGGTGACGGAACCGGTGAGCTTTTTTCTATGAAAACAGCTTACAGTGACAATGAATCCCTTGCTAGTGTAGATTATGTGCCAGAGGACTCCAAGGCAAATACACCAAATGATTTTACGCTTGAAATTCAGAATTTTGCCACGCCGCAGATTAACACGGGCAGTTTCCTGCAATCCAATCAGCCAGTCAGCTTAGAGCCTGGAAACTACTCCTTTGACCTTTTAACAAATACTATTCACTACGAACTGCAGTTTACAGTTAATCCTAACGAAACAAACAGTTCACTCCAAAATAAGCTTGCACGGCTTATTAATAATTCTGACATTGGTGTCAGTGCAAAAGTTGTCAAACATCGCAAAGGCAAAAAAAATATTAAAAACGCCCAAACACTCAGCGCGCTGGAAATTACATCAAATGCTTATGGAAAACCCTTTCAAGGACAACGCCATTTTACCATTACCGATGAAAATACCAGCTACAACAAAGGGATTGTAAAATATCTGGGATTAAACCGTATTATTAAGGATGCTTCAAACGCTGTCTATACCATTAACGGAAATGAACAAACTTCCTATTCCAACGTAATCAACGCCTATGGAGCATTCCATATTACGCTTCATCCGGAAAATACAAAAAAAAGCGACAGCGCATACAATAAAGGAAATCGCAGTGCCAAAATTGGGCTTTATCCTGATTCCGAATCGCTTTCTTATAATATAGAAACATTTGTTGACGGCTATAATCATTTCTTAAAAGGTGTTATGGCAGATATCTCCGAATCCGAGGGAGAAAACACAGCGGCAGCCACTGATGGCACAGTAAAGGAAGCGCAGCAAAACAGCTTAGATGCCAGTCAGCAAAGTTCTCTGACGAAACTGCTCTCAAAAGATTTAACTAAATTTTTAAAACTGCATAAAAAAAGCCTTGAAGGCTATGGAATTTCGGTAAACGACGACGCGACACTAGAATATGAAAAAACTGCGGAAGGCACAATGACAGACCCTGATGCTTTAAGAAGTTTTGGAAATCACGTGCTGCGGAAGCTGAATGCAATTTCACTAGATCCTATGGAGTATGTAGATCGACGTATTTGCGCATACCCTAATCCGTTTACAAACTATATTAACCCTTATATAACCAGTATTTATACAGGGCTTTTGTATAACGTCTGGACGTAAATCAGACAAATAAAGGAATACAGCTTAGAAACCCCAAAATACTAAGCTGTATTCCTATTATTTTATACTGCTTAACAGTTATACTAAACTGCAAAAAGATTTGCCGTTTAGCTGCGCCAGACATATACGTTTAACCAGTGTTGTATGATAAATTCTGGTGTTATGTATATATACGCATAAACAATTGCATTTTCTACACACCCGATTCCTGCGGTTTCCACTCTCTCGCCATTTGTTCGTATTGTTCTGCCTGCTCTATGAATCGACTATAATCATCGTTATAAGAACAATGTTCGACATCCCATTCGACGACGCTTTTGTGTTCCCCCGCTATCCATCGACTATCCTTATCGTCATAAGAACCTCCCCTGTCAGAGATTCCTTCCACTATATTTTCTGCTGCCGTTTCTTGTATCAAAGTTTCTTGCATCAAACCTCCTTGTACCGCACCTCCAACAGCCGCCGCAAGTTGCCGCAGACTGCCTGCAAGCGCCATAAGAGCCGTTTTCCCACTGCTGGCAATATCAATCTCACTCTCACAGTCAAACGCCGCACGCCGGAACCATTCAGACGCTTCTGCATACTCCTCTTTCATCATAAAAAAGTTTCCCAGTTCCAGACAGACTTCGGCTGATGGAATCGTCACCTCCTCGCGCAGGCACGTCTTTAATATCGAAACCGCATCCTCCTCCAGTCTATAGATTTTCAAAAGAACTGCTATAATCTGGCGGCACTGCAATTCTTTTCCATTCTGCTTCGCCGCCGCAAGCGACCATTCCAAAAATCCCTTTGCCCGACCTAAAGCCTGCGGTGTACCTGCCTTATACAATTCTCGAACATACATTCCAATTAGTCGGTCGGAAAGAACTCCTTTTTCTGCAATAATTTTTTCAAATACTCCAAAATCGCGCCCACTGTGATCACCCTGTGGATAGTGCCGCACCTCAATATCACTATCAAACACGATCGGACTTAAATTTACCGTTTCATGTACTGGCTCCACCCATGTAAATTCCCGCAGGCGTTTAAAAAGTTTTGGGCGTCTGTCCCTTGCAAAGTTTTCCGTCGGATGATCAGCCTGCTCCGTAATATAAATCATCTGTACAATTTCTACCTCCGGCAGCAAAACCCGCTTTAATGCTTGAAATTTTAAACGATTTTCCGCATCGATCACTTCATCCGCATCAGCAGAATAGATATAATCCCCCGTTGCCTTAGAAAAGGCAAAATTGCGCGCCGCCGCAAAATCCTCCTGCCATACATAATCATAAATATACGGCGTATACGATGCCGCAATCTCTTTTGTCCTATCCGTCGACCCTGTATCGACAATAATTATTTCGTCCATAATATCCGCAAGTGAAGCAAGGCATTTATCCAACACTGCTTCCTCATTCTTTACAATCATACAAGTTGTAAATTTCATCGTTTATTTCTCCATTCTTTTTTCTAATTTTCTTTCGGAATACTCCATACCAAACGATAACGCTTTTATTTGCAAACAAAAGGAGAATCTAATTGCTCGTGCGCATGAATCGTTTGGTCTGATTAACCACAGTATAGCGGAATTTCTTCTGTTTCTCAACTAATTTCAACAAATTATACTTATCGTCACTAAAATTTGCCAAATCACCCGACTCACGAGCGGGAAACATCGTGAATATATGGGAAATTTAACCACTCGTGAGTATAATCAACTGAGAAAATTAATATTTTTAATTTCTGATAATTTACATAAATTGTATTAATATTCCGAACAATTTTGACGATATACATTATGTAACAGTTTTTATGTAACTATAAGGAATCTGTTCGCTGGCGCGTCGTCATATATGCTCTGGTGCGCAGCTTTAATTGATATTGAAAGGCGGGTTGAAATGAATTATAAAGAAACCTATGAACTTCTATTACAAACATTATGTGAATCCTATCGAAAAATGCTGAAACTTTTAGACCAATTGGAATGCTTTGATGAACTGCTCGCTGAAATTTCCAGTAAACACAGACCAGATACGCGAAAATTATGTGCTATCACCACCCAACAGGAACGACTGATACAAAACCTTGATCAGCTTTCCATCTTAATTGAGCAGCTTCACGAACGGCTAGATCCAATGTCTGAATTATGTCACGAAGTGTTTGTTCATCCCATGTATCAGCATATGGAAGATTTACAATTGCTAAGCTATTATCGTATTCGAACCGTTATTAATAAGGAAGATATCAATAACCCTGATATTATAGCGCGACTAAGCAATTACAGAGAATCTCTGGAACTTGATGCACAGATAGAAGAAGTACCAATGTCAGAACGTCAAGTATTTATGTTTGTACCAGATAGGAAAAATTAATTTTCCTATGAATATAAATCGCGCAGTGCTTTCACAGCTTATTTTATCTAAACAAGTCTACGCATAAAAAGGGGCTATCGGAGAAAATATTTTCCCGACAACCCCTTTTTATAATGAAAAAGTACATTCTCCCCTTCTATTGAAACACAATCGTCCTTCCATGTGCTTCTGCATACTTAAGCAGTTCTTGTCGAAAGTAATCTTTCTTATTTTGATTTCCTGTTGTTTCACATAAGTATAAAAGCCTTCCATACACATCGAAAACATCTTCCCCAAGCGACTCAAAATCTGACATACGTGTCAGTTTGATAAAAATTAAAAGTGCCCTTAATTCATCACCACTGCCCTGTACAGCCTTGCCATATAAATATTGATGATTTGCTGTTGTAAGGTATGCTTCATGTGCTGTAAGCAATGCACACGCCTGTGCGTCCATTCCTAGTCTTAATAGTGTTTCTGCATAGGAATTCAGCGCAACTGGCATAAAATTCTTCTCCATATTCGTATTTAGCGCAAAACATTTATCGTATGCCTCTGCTGCCTGCGCATAACGTTCAAGAACAAAATTGGACTGCCCAATTTGAAACAACAAATAATCATCCATATGCCCATCCCCAATAGATTCCTCTAACAATGCAAGATTGCGTTCTTGCTTTTTTAACATTTCTTCTTTGGGAATATCATAGCCATAGTGATCCACTTCTGCTGGAACTTCAAAAGTATATAAAACCACCTCTTCTAAATTGGTTGCATTTTTGGGAGTAATCTGTTCATGAATACGAAATTTGTATTCAAAAAAATTCTTATTATAAAAACGCGGAACCGTATCATATTGGTACTGATATGAACCATCTGATAATGTATACACATTGCGCAAACGAATTATCCCTACACAATTGTTATTTTGTTGCATACATTTTCGTATCTCATTTACATTTAACTTTTGAAGATATTCATCACAATCGAGTACCAATATCCAATTATTGGAAGCTTTGCTTACGGCAAAATTCCGTGCTGCACTAAAATCATTAACCCATGCAAAATCATATACTTTACCAGTATAACGCATTGCAATCTCTTTTGTTCGATCGGTTGATCCAGTATCTACTACAACGATCTCCCAATTATATTTCCCTAAATGCTTTAGGCAAGTTTCAATATATTTTTCCTCATTTTTTGCAATAATACATACACTAATCGGTAATTTTGCCATATATGCAACCCCTTCTAACTATTTAAAACCCGCTCTTTCTCTGCTTTGCAGGCATTATATTTGTCAATAAATAAATTTGCCATTTCATCATTACCCATATCCTTATATATTGCAATAATGCTTTCATAGCAATCACCCAAATTTTCTCCTAATGTATTCACATCTGGAAGTGTTGTTGCCTTGATATAAAGAAGGCATGCTTTCAATGGCTGATTATTATCCATATATACTGCTGCATGTGTAAACACAAACTTTGCTGTTTTACATTTCGGCGCATATCGATTCATTAAAGTAAGTGCATCTGGCGCCCTGCCAACACGCACATAGGCCTTTGCCAAAGCAATAATTAACATCTGCACATATAGATATTCTGGTGAGGGCTCCTGTTCAATCGCCTTCTCGTAATATTCTACCGACTCCTCATAATTTCCAATAATAAACAAAGACTGTCCTATTTGAAATAAGGTATAAACATCATCTGGGTTCTTCTCAAGATTTTTATAGAGCAAATCAAGATTACGCCCCTGCTTTTTATCCATATCCTCTTTGCTTAATGCATACCCATGATGAATTACTTCCATTGGCATTAAAAAGCAGCTTAACATCTCCTCACGCTGCGACATATTCAATGCACATATCTGTTCATGAATTGGATAAAAATATGCGTAAAAGTTCTTATTGTAAAATCTCGTTACATCATCTACGCTGAAGCTGTCTTCTCCGCTATCCTTAATAACCAAACTTTTCATTCGTATTACACCAGTGTATCGTGCGTATTTCTGCATTAAAATACGCGTAAGTTTTAAATCAAAGCTATTTACATATTCATCACAATCTAATGCCAAGATCCAGTTATTAGAAGCATTTTCCGCACAGAAATTGCGCGCCGCTGCAAAATCATCTATCCACTCAAAATCAAGCACCTTCGTTGCATATTTTTGAGCAATTTCTTTGGTGCGATCTGTAGACCCTGTATCGGTCACAATAATCTCAAATCCATATGGCAATAACCTTCTCAGACATTCTTCTATATGCTTTTCCTCATTTTTTGCAATAATACATACTGAAATTGGTACTTTTGACATATTGTTACAATACTCCTTTCCTAATTAAACATAAATCTAAGGCAGTATTATAACCGAAATTCTTCGATTTACTGCCTTAGATTTTATTTTCATAAAGCAAAACGCAATTTGTTAAATTTTAACCTTGTAACAGGGTAAGAACACCTTGATTTGACTGATTTGCCTGTGCCAACATAGACTGTCCTGCCTGCAGCAAAATATTATTATTTGAATATTGAACCATCTCATCTGCCATATCCGTATCACGAATTGAACTTTCTGCATCTGTCGTATTTTCAACAACGTTATCCAGATTATTGATGGTATGCTCTAAACGGTTCTGTACAGCACCGAGAACGGAACGCTGTGTAGATACACGGATAAGCGCATCACCTACAATATCAACCGCATCGGTAGCATTGGCGCCGCTCTTATCAACAATCCCTATACTATTACTGTGCAGCCTATCAATTCCAACGCTTGCAGCAGAGATGCTATCAATTTCTGTCGTAATTTTATTACTTCTATCACTGTCTGAACCTACATGAAGGTCAAATTCCAATGCATTGGATACAGCAGTAAAAGTTGTCTTAATATATGTATCATATACATAATCCTCTACTGGTGTTACTCCGGCTTTCGTCGCCTCATCTTTTGAAGCATATATTTTATCTGCTACTCTAGCCTGCGCCGTTTTAAATAAGCCGCCTGCATAATTACCATGTTCATCAAAATATTTATACAATGCCATACCAGATACAGGATTACCGTCCGAATCATAAAGTTCCCCTTTTGCGGAAGCAATTTGATTTTCCTTTTCAAAATTAGTACTAAAGTCTGTATATTCTTCAACAAAACGATATCTATCTTTCACTCTGTTTTGATCATCTATAAATTCTGTAACAGCATCCCCTTTTGCTGCATGAATAATTGTATTGGTTTCTGTATCATAAAAATATAAATCTTTGCTTGCTTCCACCACATCGGTACTGCCATTTCGTTGTAAATGCTGACCGGGGGTATCCGCATCGGAATCTAACGTTTTATTAATCATAACCTTATTTCCTGTCTTAAGATTATCAGGAACATCATTCAAATAAGGTGTGATATCATCATTCTGCCGAATCACATTTGCGGAAACAGGTGCATTCACCTTTGCAGATGTCACACTGTCACTGACAACATATAAATTCTGTGTACCTACATAATTCCACTTGTATGATGGGCCTCCATTTGCAATGCTGACTTCATCATTCTTCTTATCCAGCATCCGATAGTCCTCAACATACATATTCGTTGTACCGTTGTCTTTATCTCCCTTCAAAAGATAAAGTTCATTAAACTTCGTAGTTTCTGATATACGGTCAATCTCCGTTACCATTTGATCAATTTCATCTTGAATATACTGACGGTCTGAGATAGAGTTCGTACCATTAGCAGCCTGCACACAAAGTTCATTCATTCTCTGAAGCATATCCTGCACTTCAGCCAGCGCTCCCTCAGCAGTCTGTACACAAGAAATTCCATCCTCTGCATTTTCAGATGCCTGTGTCAAACCTCTCATCTGCTTTCTCATTTTCTCTGAAATCGCAAGACCTGCTGCATCATCTGCTGCACGGTTAATACGATAACCACTCGATAACTTTTCTGTAGAGCCTGAAGAACCTTTTGTTGTAATTCCCAACATTCTGTTGGCGTTCATTGCTTTCATATTATGTTGTACTACCATATTCTCTCCACACCGAGCTCCTCTCCCGGTGCTTCCTCCTTTCACGCCTTATACTTTATTTATGCTCTCATCCAAACTTACCGCTTATAGCGGCACAAACAAACTACACACTTTTAGATTAAATAAATTATTTATGCTCTTAATAGTTATATCGGAATGTTTTCAAACAACTTTAGTTATTTTCAGATTTTTTGTTAATTATTTATGTCAAAGAAAACTATTTACAGAATTGTTTATGGAATTGAATAAAATTCTAATAAAATAGCAAAAAGGGGCTGTCGGGAAATAATGCGATACACCCAATCTATTGCATAGCTTATTTATATAAGCGACAATATATTGTGGGTAAACTGCATTATCCGACAGCCCCTTTACTACTTTATGTAATTTTTTTATGCAATCCTATAGATTAACCCAGCAAAGATAATACACCTTGATTTGCCTGATTAGCCTGTGACAGCATTGACTGACCAGCTTGTAACAAAATATTATTATTTGAGTATGTTACCATCTGATCTGCCATATCCGTATCACGGATAGAAGACTCTGCCGCCTGTGTATTCTCCACAACGTTATCCAAGTTGTTAATTGTATGCTCTAAGCGGTTCTGTACAGCACCGAGTAAAGATCTCTGTGTTGATACTTTCTGCAATGCTGCACCAATTACATCAATTGCATCCGTAGCGTTATCGCCTGTCTTGTCTACAATACCAATCTTAGAACTATGCAGTTTCTCGATGTTAAGCCCTGCTGCTGACAAACTCATAATATTTGCATAAATCTTATTAGAGCGGTCAGAATCTGCACCTACATGAAGGTTAAATGCAAGGTCATTTGAAACGTCTGCTGTATATTGCTTAATATAGGTACCAATACTCTTTTCTGGAATGGTTGCCGTATTGTTAGAAAATACTTCATCTGCCTTTCTTGCTTGGCTGGTATTAAACAATCCGCCCTTGTAATTACCCTTATCATCAAAGTATTTATCAAGTGCCATACCAGATACAACATCTCCATTCGCATCATATAACTCATATGGTGCTTCTGCTTTTTCCAAAACAGCTGGTGGTGTTGTTGGTGCCCAGAATGTAGAAGGAACTTCTTCAACAAGGCGGTATTCCGATTTCACATTATTATTATCATCCAAGTATTCTGTCATTGCATCGCCTTGTTTTAGATGAACCACCTGCTTTGATTCTGTATTATAAATATATAATTCTCTCGCTGCCTCAACAACTTCCGATACTGTATTTTTCTGTAAATCGCCGCCGCCAATCTCCGTATTAATCGAAATATTTGTAAATGCTGTATAGCTGGCTGTTCGAATATCTGAAGCATCCTCATTCAAATATTGTGTAATATCATCCCCTGTAGCAACTGTTGTTGCAGACTGCGGATTACCTGCCTTTGAAGTTTTAATGCTTGCAGATACCATATAGATATTACGTGTACCCACATAATTTGTCTTCATACTTGGTGTGCCTGGTATACCACTCGTATTCTTTGCATAAGAAACTGTATAATTTGTATTATAAACTTTGTGTGTACCGTTCTCTTTATCTCCCTTCAAAAGATAAAGCTCATTAAACTTGGTTGTTTCAGCCACACGGTCAATCTCTGTTACAAGCTGATCAATTTCATCCTGAATATACTGACGGTCAGTAATCGAATTGGTTCCATTTGCTGCCTGCACCGTAAGCTCATTCATTCTCTGTAACATATCTTGTACTTCCGCGAGCGCGCCCTCTGCTGTCTGTACGCAGGAAATACCATCTTCCGCATTCTCTGACGCTTGGTCAAGACCACGGATTTGCTTTCTCATTTTTTCAGAAATTGCAAGACCTGCTGCATCGTCTGCTGCACGGTTAATCCGGTAACCGCTTGATAACTTTTCTGTGGACTTAGAAGTTCCGCTTGATGTGATACCCAGCATTCTGTTTGCATTCATTGCTTGAAGATTGTGTTGTACTACCATAATTTTTCCTCCTTGACTTTAGCCCGCAGATTCCCTTCCGCCAAGCAATCCTTATAATCCTTCAATAGAATTGGATACGCTCTCGGTTATACTCCCCCATGAACATATCATAAATTTTTCAGTTTTGTTTTCGTAATTCCATTTACAGTATTTATATCGGCGTTGTTTTCTGAAAATTTAGGGCTTAACATATTTTTTTTAAATAATTTGTTTCAATAAGGTAATAAAACAAATTATTTTGCTACCTTTTATGTTTCTTTATTATTTGTTTGAAATAATCATTGAATTTCTTATATTATATGCTATTTTCAGACTATTTGCAACATGTTCTGTAAACTATTGGAAAATATGTGAAAAGTACCAATGTTTTTTATGTAAATCAACGATTTATATTAAATTTTTAACCGAAAAAGGAACCGGCCTTCATACCGGTTCCTTTCAGCACAATCAATTTATTTTTAATAGCACAAATAATTTATATATTTCATAGCACAAATCTTATGTATAATGACAGATAAATCCAACTAATTTATATTTTCGCACAACCTTTCCTGCAATTTTTGCATACTTATTGAACTACTTTATTTTAAATACTCACCTTATTTAAACTCCGTTCACTCGTTTCTCCTATGATTACAGAAGTGCTAATGCTCCCTGATTTGACTGGTTCGCCTGTGCAAGCATAGACTGACCTGCCTGTGCAAGAATATTAGAGTTAGAGTATTTAACCATCTCTGTTGCCATATCTGTATCACGGATAGAAGACTCAGCGCTTGTCGTATTCTCAACAACGTTATCTAAGTTCTTAATGGTATGCTCTAAACGGTTCTGGATAGCACCAAGAGCAGAACGCTGTGTAGATACCTGCTGTAAAGCATCACCGATTACATCGATAGCATCCTTTGCTTTGTCACCTGTTGTATCAACGATACCAGCCAGAGAACTCTTTAATGCATCGATTCCAAGACTTGCGGATGTCATTGTCTGAATCTTTGCCGTAATCTTGTTGCTTGAGGAAGAATCTGCACCAACATGCAGGCTAAAGCTTAAGTCATCTGCTACCTTTGTTTCTGTCTTATTGACATACTTTCCAATATTGGCTGTTGTAACTGGATTATTACCCTCAGAATCTGAGTAAAGTGCACCATTATATACACCAAACTCATTATAGTAATCTCTAAGACCTACGCTTGAAACAGCATTTCCCTGTCCGTCATAAAGCTGTGCTTCTGCTTTCGCCTTTTCCGTTTGAACAGTACTAACCTTATCTTCCTGAAGGAATTGATATCCATCTGCTGCTTCCATAAAGTTTACTCCAGTACCTGCTGCATTTGCCTGTACGTTCTTTATATATTTTGATACATCATCACCTATATTTAATTTCAGAACTTGATTATTCTCCTTATCCAATACGTACATTGCTGCTTTTGCCGTCATTTTACCATTCGCTTTATTAATCGTTATACTTGTCTGATTGCTTGCTGCTGTTGCAAGTTTAAACTTTGCATAAGATGCGGTCTTAATTGTAGTATTATCAGAAAGATACTGTGTAATATCACTGCCTGAATTAATAGTAACTGCTGTTGCACGTGTTGAAGATCCTAAGCTGCTTGTTGCAATAATAAGCGTTCCGCTACCTATATAATTGATTTTCTGTGTAACAGAGGCCTTATTAGAAGCATAGTTCGTTACATAAGTTACACCATAGCTTTCTGTGTAAACTGTCCTTCCGTTTCCTGCTGGATCACCCTTCAAGAGATAGGTTTCATTAAACTTTGTTGTTTCAGCAACACGATCAATCTCTGTTACAAGCTGGTCAATTTCATCCTGAATATAACCACGGTCTGTTATAGAGTTTGTGCCGTTTGCAGCCTGTACTGCCAACTCGTTCATTCTCTGAAGCATATCCGTAACTTCCTGTAACGCACCTTCTGCTGTCTGTACAGATGAGATACCGTCCTCTGCATTCGAAGAAGCCTGTGTCAATCCTCTAATCTGCTTTCTCATTTTTTCTGAGATAGAAAGACCTGCTGCATCATCTGCTGCACGATTAATCTTGTATCCAGAAGATAACTTCTCTGTTGAACCAGCTACTGTTTTCTGATTGATGCCTAACATTCTGTTTGAATTCAATGCTTGTAGATTGTGTTGTACTACCATAATTATTTCCTCCTTGAAATACGTTTTTCTGCGACTTCCTTGCCGCATCACTATTTTGTTTTTCTTTGTTCAAGCTCCACCATGGATTCTTGAAACTTTTGTAAAGTTTTAGGATAATTTGCTTTATGTTATCCACGCTTTACATAACTCAATTACATAACATCTTTATTTATGGTTACATAACTGATTATGGAATAAGTTCTTATGTGTCAATTTCGCCTAAAATAATTGATTTTTAGTTCTATTTTGATTTACATAACTTCTTAACTCCTTATGTAAACATAATACTACATAATTTTGGATTATGCAAGACTTTTTTTCAATTTTTTACATTTTTTGTTAACATAATATTTATCCTATATCAATCTACCATTAAGCAGAAGAAAACTTCTTACTTCCTCAAAATAATTCTGCATACAAAAAGGAAGCTGCCAACACAGCTCCCTTTTTTGCTATTTCATTCACTCTATTGAACGATTGTTATGACACCCTTTGTTCTAAATCAAATATACGTTTTTCCAGTTGATTGTAAAGTGCATACAAATCAAGATAATCATTACGTGCCTTTAATAAATTGACATCTTTTTGTATTGTGTCTAATTTATTATCCATTTCATTGAGCCTGCCATATATTTTTTGTTCTACTCTATCAAATTCTTTCATTAAGGCATCAAATAATTCCTTCGTTTCTTTATCCATTCTCATTTCCTCCTCGTTATTATATATTTCTATTAATTTATACTGCTTAACTTAAAATTTCCAAGTAACCTGACTCCATAACGCCAGCCATATACGTTTAACCATTGCAGTACGGTAAATTCTGACGTTATGTAGTATAAAATAATTATAGCGCAAATCCGCTGCAAAGTCCATGTTTTCCCCTTATTTTGTATTAAACTTGTGGTTTAAATAGTTCATTAACAAAATGTTGAGATATTCTAAAAATACTAAATACAAAACGCCGCATAAAGTGGAACAATCTTTTTTCCATCTTCAAATCCAAAATTCTTAGCCGACAGCTTAATTGCATATGCTGGTTGAAAGGTATCCATATATACTTTCAAACTTTTCGCTCTTGTATTATCAGCAGATTTTACTTCTATAGGAATAAGCTGTCCATCACGCTGAATAATAAAATCTATTTCCGCTCCTCGCTCCGATTCCCAATAATATGTTGTATATCCATTCATGGTTAGCTGTGTATTTACATAATTCTCCGCCATACCACCTTTGAAATCATTTAACTCCTCCACCATATAAAGCACATCATTTGCTACTAAATCCTTTTTAGCACAAAGAAGTCCCAAATCAGCTACGTAAATTTTAAAAGAATCAATATACTGGCGGTAACGCTGCATTAATCGTCTGCCCCGCTATATGTGACAATATAGGAAGCAAATAATCTGGACTAATGCTTTCCTCAAACGTTTCCGACAGTTTGGGATTTGTTTCAAAATTAAAATATGCAACGTTTTCATAATGCATTCGCCCAAACTCCAATATAGAGTATGTCTTTCCAACCTGCCGAGCGCCCTGCAGAATTAAGGGCTTGCGGTGTCTGCTGTCTTTCCATGCCTCTAAGAATTTCATTACCTTCCTATACATAGCAATTCCTCCCAAAAACATAGTTCTCAAAAAAGCGTAGTACGTATAGTCTAGTGTAGTATAAATTGGCGCACAAATCAATACAATTTTTATAAAAAAAAGTGTAAAGTTGCAAATACAGCTTTACCCGTGCGCAATCAAGCAGGGGAATGCGTACTCTCCTACTCGCTGCGCAGCCTTAGCGGCATATTTCCTCTGCACGAGTCTGTGCATAAAAAAGTAGAGCCAGTGCTTTCGCACTGGCTCCTTCCGTTCAGAAGTGTAATATTTTCAATATTATTGCATTACTACCTGAAATCCCGTTCTCTTATTCTCTATTATTCTCTATTCTAAGCGTTTTCGCCTACCCTCTTAATTCAGACTACGAATTAAAGAAGTGAAAGTACGCCTTGGTTAGACTGATTAGCCTGTGCTAACATAGACTGACCTGCCTGTGCTAAGATATTAACATTAGAGTACTTAACCATCTCTGTTGCCATATCTGTATCACGGATAGAAGATTCAGCACTTGTTGTATTCTCAACAACGTTATCCAAGTTCTTGATGGTGTGCTCCAAACGGTTCTGGATAGCACCAAGAGCGGAACGCTGTGTAGATACCTGCTGCAATGCGCTTGCAATAACGTCGATAGCGTCTGTAGCCTTACCACCTGTAGAGTCTACAATACCAGACTGTGTACTCTTTAATACATCGATTCCAAGGCTAGCTGCTGTCATAGTCTGAATCCGAGCAGTAATCTTGTTCTCTTTTGCAGAATCTGCACCTACATGGAGGCTGAAGCTTAAATCATCTGCTACTCTTGTTGATGTTGTATTGATATAAGTAGAGATACTTGCTGACGAAACCTTTTGGTTGCCTTCTGCATCCAGATATAGACTACCTTCCTTATAGACACCAAATTCATTAAAGTGATTCTTTAATCCTACACCAGATACCGCATTACCCTGACCATCATAAAGCTGTGCCTGCCCTTTTGTCTTCTCTACATCTATATCTGCTGCTTCAACATTACTCAATTTTGTCAAGAATTGATATCCGTCCGCCACTTCCATAAAATTAACGCTTGTCGTTACGGAAGCACTTGCTGTTGCACCTGTTGCATTTCTATTCATTGATACGCTTACATTCTTTACATACTTCGATACATCATCACCAGACTGAAGCTTGATAATCTGATTGTTCTCTTTGTCAAGAACATATACTTCTTGACCTTCTCTAACAGACATTGCACCAGTTGAAACATTAACAGCAATACTATCCGTTACTACAGATGCCTGTGTAAGCTTAAATGCTGCATAAGAACTTGTATTAATAGTACCTGTTGTACCACCATCTACACTATCCAAGTATGCTGTAATATCATCACCACCGCCAAGAACTACAGAAGTTGCTTTTACAGATGAATCCAAACTGCTTGTTGCAATAATCAAGCAATCATTTCCTACATAGTTGTGTTTAACACTGATAGTTCCGTTTCCACCGTTTATCTCGGTTGTGTTAAAACCAGTATTTCTCATATAAGTAACATTATAGCTCTGTGTATATACTGATTTGCCGTTTCCAGCTTGATCACCCTTTAAGAGATATGTTTCATTGAACTTTGTTGTTTCAGCAACACGGTCGATTTCTGTTACGAGCTGATCAATTTCGTCCTGAATATACTGACGGTCTGTCTGTGAGTTTGTGCCGTTTGCTGCCTGAACTGCTAACTCGTTCATTCTTTGAAGCATATCTGTAACTTCCTGCAACGCACCTTCTGCTGTCTGCACGGAAGAAATACCATCCTCTGCGTTCGTAGATGCCTGTGACAGACCTCTAATCTGTTTTCTCATCTTCTCAGAAATGGAAAGGCCTGCTGCATTATCTGCTGCACGGTTAATCTTATAACCAGAAGATAATTTCTCTGTAGATCCTGCCATAGTACCCTGATTGATACCTAACATTCTGTTTGAGTTCATTGCTTGAAGATTGTGCTGTACTACCATAATTATTTCCTCCTTGAAATATAAATTAGTGGTTTTGTTGTTCCGCGGCTTCCCTGCCGCAGCCTGTCATTTCCATGCCCCTTAAAATCCTTTTTAACAGAGCCGGAACGCAATCCAGATATCCAGTCGGCCGCCCTTCCATCCATCATGCTTTGATTGTTTTGATTTGTGCTATATTCAGTTTTTATCTATATATAATCGGGTGCCTGACTTCCTGTCTTGGCTTTTATCGACAAACGGCATCGGTCTGTCGCCGTCTGCCTTGTGCCGTTTCGTGAAATATAATTTGTGCATTATTACATTTCACAGTCCCGTTATATAACAACTTTAATGATATATATGTTTTTCTATGATTAAGATATACTATTAAAATATACTATATATGGTAATTCCTATATTATATATGCTTTGATATAGTCAAAATATCCTATAATTGAATATTTATTTAAACAAAATTATCAAAATCCTGCTTTTACATCTTGTAAATGGATGTTTCTATATCACTCTATTATTAATTTTTCCCACGCCAAATGGGACACTTTAATAAAACCGCCATACTCCAACGATTCTACAACTGCCCGCTTACATATTAATTATAATCCCTTATACTTCCCGATATCCATATCTAAAATTATTCAATTGTTGATATGTCTATTATAGGCTTCCTGTACTCCATTCATTCCGCCCAATCCAATAAGCTTCACACCCCTATGAAACTTATTTATGAAACTTATTTTCTATAATTTTTCTCCAATCCCTTGGAGGCTTCCCTTCACACTATTTATCGGCTGCAAGTTCCTTCTACTTTAGCCTTTTTTGAAAACTTTTTTATTTTCTATTCCTTTTATTTCTGTTTTTACTAAAACCCTTCTTTTCTAGTAATCCCTTCCATAAAAGTCCCTAATCTGTTTCGTACTGTCTATGATTCCCTTCTAACCATTTCCAATACTGCTATAGATTATCTTGTTTTTATTTTGTTTTCGTTGTGTTACTTGGTAATTATCATTATATACGACTATTTCAAAAATTGCAAGCACTTTTTTGAAAAAAATCAAAAATTTTAAAAGTCATGAATTTTTGAAATTTTTGAATAATATTTAAAACTATCAGTCATATTATGTATACTATATCTATTGTCTGTAAATATTACTATATAAAGCAATCAATAAAATATCAGCCCTAAACCGCGAGGCTTGTTTCCTTTGCATGGGTTTCATAAACAAACGCACTGGAAATCCAGTGCGCCTGCTCGTTCTTACCATATTTACATTTTGCTATTATCATCCAATTAGCCCAGTAATGATAATACACCCTGATTAGCCTGATTAGCTTGTGCAAGCATTGACTGTCCTGCCTGCGCCAAAATGTTATTGTTAGAGTATTTTACCATCTCTGTTGCCATGTCAGTATCACGAATTGTTGACTCAGCGCTTGTTGTGTTCTCAACGACGTTGTCTAAGTTCTTAATTGTATGCTCCAAACGATTCTGGATAGCACCAAGTGCGGATCTCTGTGTAGAGATTACCTGAAGGGCATCTGCAATTACATCAATTGCATCTGTTGCTTTCGCACCGGAATCATCTACCAAACCTGACTGTGAACGCTTTAATACATCAATACCAAGACCTGCTGCTGTTAAGCACTTAATGGTTGCCGTAATCTTGTTTTCTTTTGCAGAATCTGCACCTACATGGAGTTTGAAGCTTAAATCATCTGCAACTCTTGTCATACTGGTATTCACATACTGCGAAATACTAGCTGATGACTCAATCGCATGCTTGCCCTCTGCATCCAGATACAGGCTACCAACCTTATAGACTCCAAACTGATTAAAGAAATCCCTTAGACCTACACCAGATACCGCATTACCCTGACCATCATAAAGCTGCGCTTCCGCTCTTGTCTTCTCAACATTTATATCTGATGAGCTGCCATCGCCAGTTTTAGGCATTACCTGCAGGAATTGATAGCCATCTGCCACTTCCATAAAACTAACACTTGTAGTTGCTGATACAGATGGTGTATTTCCTGTTGCTGATGTATTTCGGTTTGAAGATACACTTACATTCTTTACATATTTTGATACATCATCACCAGACTGCAATTTAATTATCTGATTATTTTCCTTATCTAATACATATACTGTCTGACCTTTTCTTACAGACATATCACCTGTTGAAACATTGACAGCGATACTTGCTGCTGCTTGTGCTGCTGTCTGGAGTTTAAATGCTGCAAAGGAACTTGTGTTAATGGTACCCTTTGATCCATTCTGAACATCCTTCAAATATGCTGTGATATCATCTCCGCCAGTAAGTACTACAGATGTTGCTTTTACTGCCGACCCCAACGAACTCGTTGCGATAATCAACGCATCATTACCCAAGTAATTATGATGAACACTGATGCTTCCTGTTCCGCCAAAATCTTTATCTGCATTAAAGCCGGTATTTCTTGCATATGTCATACCATAGCTTTGTGTGTAAACGTTCTTGCCATTTCCTACTGGATCACCCTTTAACAGATATGTTTCATTGAATTTCGTGGTTTCAGCAACTCTGTCAATTTCTGTTACGAGTTGATCGATTTCGTCCTGAATATATCCACGGTCTGTTATAGAGTTTGTTCCGTTTGCTGCCTGTACTGCCAGTTCGTTCATTCTTTGAAGCATATCCTGAACTTCCTGCAAAGCACCTTCGGCTGTCTGTACAGAAGAAATACCGTCCTCTGCGTTTGTAGAAGCCTGAGTAAGACCTCTAATCTGCTTTCTCATTTTTTCAGATATTGAAAGCCCTGCTGCATTATCTGCTGCACGATTGATTTTATAACCAGAAGACAACTTCTCTGTTGAACCTGCCATCGTCTTTGTTGTGATACCTAACATCCTGTTTGAGTTCATAGCTTGTAAATTGTGCTGTACTACCATAATTATTTCCTCCTTGAAATTAAAACTTGCAGCGATCCTTGCCGCGTTATTAAAGTAGTTCTCCCCTTACAATGTGAAAAATTTATTTCTTCCTCCTTTTCACACTAACCCTGGGAAAATTGTAAAGCGTGACCGGTTGGCCACCCGGCCGTTTGCTTTACACATTGGTAAGCAATATGAAGTTGTAATATATATAATCGGTACAAAGATCCTGCGCCAGCATTTCGCTTTTTGGGCGCAAAAGAGGAAGTTCACCTTGGGGTGCACTTCCTCTAATCTTTTCCCGCTATATATCATAATAATATGAAATCATACTTATCTGAAATCATACTTATCTGATATTAAGTAATGTGTAAGTATTAGAATAACCCCTAAAAATTATTCCATATACCCATCCATGTTTATTGTCATTCGACTTCCTTGCCGAATGTTAATTTTTTCTATCCATAAGCTGCGGATCAATATTATTAATCCGACTCATGGCTTTATAATATTGGCTGGCAGCGCTGTTTGAAACCTTTACTTGTTTGATTTCCACGCGTTTAGTACGCAGCATATTCTGCATCGCCTGCTTATTGCGCTGTTCCTGTGCCTCAATAGAAACGCCTTTTTCTATTGCTGCGCGGATCAACTCCTGCATAGCGTGTACCTGCTCTTGATACTGATGGGGATTTTTTTGTACCTCATCCTTTACTAGTTCGTAAGTATGTGTAAACCCATCATCGAGCCTGCCAAGCTCATCTATCAAATTGCCCTTAACATCCATCAAAGCATCATACGCCTCTAAGTCTGGGGGCTGTTTCAAGGCAAGAGTCAATTGCCTTTTCTCCAACTCTGTTATCTTATCTAAAACATCATTTTTCTTTTGAAGGCTTTCTACCATAATCTGCAAATAGTCTTCTGTCATGCATTTTCCCCTTCGCGGCTTGATTGTTAAGTACCTGTACGCCGCATAGCTGCGGTTTTAGAAACAGTATACCCAACACGATTGTTCTGCCCTCCGGCAATTTTAGCCAAAGCCTGTGGGTTCGACTTATCACTTGCCACTTTCTTCATAACTTCCTTCCAGTTATCACGCATAGAGCGTAAATGCTTTACAACTTCTTCCATAATCACTGGATCTTTTGCTATATTAGACTCATGACATCTTCGAAGCAAATATACATATACATTTTCAAAATCTTTCCATACTGGATACTTCTTATCAAGTGTTTCCCTGAAATTCTGTATGATTTTTTCAACTTTTACAACATTTTCATGAGCCTTCGCGGGGTCTTTGTTCTCCATCGCCAAAATTGCTATATTCCCAAATTTAATCGCTCCTTCATAAAGCATCAGGGTCAGCTCAGCAGGAGATGCCGTCATAATCTTTGCATTCTGGTATTGTGCATATCCATTTTGTTTAAGCATCCGCCAATTACCTCTTTCGCTGTTGCGCAATCAATACAGTTACGATAAAATTTAACCAAGCATACTTGTAACTGCGTTACTGTTGGACTGAAGCTTTGATAGTGCCACTTCCATTGCTGAGAACTTCTTATACCATTTGTCCTCATATGCACTTAGTTCTTTCTCTGCCTCCTTAATTTTCTTTGTATAGTTTTCATACTCTTTTGTCATCTGTCTATCATTATAAACCTTATACATACTGCTGTAATCGGTTCTTTCCATTAGCTTGCCGAGGGTATCATACATATTCTTGCACAATCCTGCGAAGAACTCTGCTGTTCCTTCTGGATCATCTGCAATTGCTGCCTTCAGCTTATTCTGCTTTGTACCAGTAGCTTCATCATCTTCATCGCCATCAATATGGTATGCATGGCGTTCATTATCTTTCGCTTCAAAATAGTTTAACATCTTAATACCGTAATCTGATAAATACTTTTTATTACCATTTTTCGCATACCAAATATTATATATGTTTTCCTTTTGCTCATCTGACAAAGCCTTCTTCTGCGCTGGAGTTAACTTCATCTCCTCCGCATATTCATCAATCAAGGCTTCTTTCTTTTCATCTGTCAACGGATTTGTATAATATCCTCCCATCATCATCTCTACCAGAGAATTCATAACTGTTGAGAGAGAATTATCCTTGCGCAGTAAAGAAGCTTTAATCGTACCTTCCCATTTTTCTATTTCTTCATCCGACATTGCCTCTTTCTGCTCTTGCGTCAGCATATCATATTTTCTTGCAGAATCGGCATTGTAAAGTTTATCTATCTCATTGATTAATTCGTTATATTCTGAGAAAAAATCCTTAATCGTATCATAGATCCCGTCATAATCCGTAGTCGTTGTAAATTGAATTTCTTCTTCTGTCTTTGCCAATACATTAACAGTTAAACCATTTACAGCTATAGCATTTGATGATGAAGTAAATGTTGCGCCATTCAACACAATCTCTGCATCGCTGGCTGCGATTCTAGTACATTCATTATCCGATTTTGTCAGTTCTCCCTCTAATCCAAGTACTTTTAAAGAATTAGATGGGTCACTTTCTACATTGCCACTTGCATCTTTTACCTGAATCGACAATTCCTGATTTGTAGAGAATACAAAACGCTGCGACGCATTATTAAAACTCCCCTGTATACCAGCCTTATTCATCTCTTTGGTAAAATCTGTTAATGTCATAGTGTCTGTAATTTTTATTTTTCTTGTTTTGGCATTATCACCACTGCCGACAGTTACCTCTATCGTTTTTCCTACAAGGCTATAATTGGGCGAAACTGTTCGGTCATCTAAATCTGCTATCTTCTCTGAACCATTTAATCTACGCGGTGGCGGATTATCTTTAAACAACGTTGCACCTACTTGTATTCCGCCCTCTTTATTCAGTGTATTAAGACCAAGCTTCTCAATCTGATCATCTGTAATTCCGTTTGCACCATTTCCCTGTCCTTGTGACAGTACCATCTTCTTGTCGCCCTTGATTTCAAAGCGTTGACTGGCCTCATTATATTCACAATCTACACCAATATTTTTTAGTTTATTAACAAATTGATCAATTGTTGTACTTGCGTCAACAGTTATCTCAAAATCTTCTCCATCAGTAATATATGTCTTATTCGTACCGTTCTGATTAATCGTATGTGATCTGGTACCAACACGTACATTGATCTTTTGGCTCTGTCCATTCAATGAACCCAACACATTTTCTATGGAATCAGTACCTTTTATTCGATCACTCTGGTTATATGACAGCACAGAACCATACATATAATTATTATCATCAACACCTAACGCCTTCAAAGTAGAATTTGTAGCGCTGCTATCCTTAATTGTAAATTCATTCTCCATTCCTGTTCCTTTTGAAGCAAAGAAAAATCTTTGGTTTTCTTCATCAAACGACGCATTAATACCAGCTTCGCGCAGCTTAGAAAGGAACTTGTTTATTGTCATCGGGACGGTTTCGCCCTTCTCATTCTTTTCATCTTTTATCTCAATCTCAGTTGTCTTAGCGTTCTCACCTGTGCCAACTGTTACCGTAAGCGTATTCCCAATAATGCCACTGTTAATTTCTGACATTGCGCTGCTTAATGTTAACGGTGAATCATATACTACTTCCTTATATATCGTTTTCCCATTCTCATCTTTTACAATATTTCCGTCATCATCTGTCAGCGGTTCCTCTCTGACTTTTGTATGTTTAATCTCTGCACCTGTCAAATAACCTGATTTTGCAGTTTTATTAATCATCAAAGTCTGTGTTCCTTCAACAGCAGTATCTCCTGCCACAATCGTTGCTTTTGTCGGATCGGAACATGTTGTTTTCTTCTTCTTGTATGCTCCTGTTAAACGCAGCTTTGAAAGCGTACTACTGTATAAGCTGTAAATCTTCTTATTTAAATCTTGCCACGCGGTCTGTTTCCATTCCAGCTTCGTCTGCTCACCCTTGAGCTTTGTAACTTTCGTCTGTTTTGCACTTACAAGTGATGCGATGATACTCTCCGTATCCATTCCGGAGTACATGCCTGTCATTCTTAATAAATCTGACATATCTGAATCCCACTACCTTTCTGTATCTATCGAATCGTTTACATACATCTATTTCAAGTCTTTTATTACTTAGACTCTTACATTTTCTCGTCAATTAAAATCCCTGCAAATTCCATGCATTTCGCTATCATATCCAATGTTTTCTCAGCGGGGATTTCCCTTACAACTTCCTTTGTCCCTTTATCTAAAACCTTAATTGTCACTCTGCCAGTTCTCTCATGAATTCCAAATTTCACTTCTGAATTAGGAAGCTGTGCACGCATTGTGTCAATTGCTTTCCGAATCTTCTCGTTCTCTGCTGCTCGCTTTTCGTCCAGCGTAGCACGTTTGTCATTATCCTTGCTGTAGATCGCTGCGATATCTTTCTTCGCCTGTTCTGTATCTGCTGATTCTGTACGAACAGTATTCTCTGCTGCGGACGTCACGGTCTGCTTTGCTGGAATTGAACTTATTGGTTCTCCTGTCTGTTTCACTGTACCTGCATCCGCTGCCGGCTGCTTCACCGGAGCAGCATTCGCTGTGCCTGCCTGGCGTACTGTGTTAATATTTGCCGTGGCTGTATTTGCCATGTTCCCTACTGACATTCCCATGCTTTCTACATACATGATATTCACCTCCATGCTCGATACATGTACATCGCCCTGAACTTCTTGGCTTTACTTAACTTTGTTATCTCAACCTCGTTATTACATATATCGGTTCTTATGTGTAAATTCTTAATAGCTTATTGAAAAGTTTTTATATTTTTTTCCAATCTTTTTGGGGCTATTTTTTAAACAGATTTGCGAGCTGCTCCATACCTGCCGTATTAGCAGATGCTTCCTTATTTGCTTCCTGTATCTGGATATATACCTCTTTGCGATACACAGGAACCTCTTTGGGCGCTGCTATTCCAATTTTCACCTGTTCTCCCTTGATTTCCAACACTGTTATCTCCACATCATTATTGATAATCAGTGCCTCGCCTTTCCTTCTTGATAATGCCAGCATACCTTTCACCTGCCTTCTTCCTATAGTCTTAATGCTGTTGTCTATACCTGTGCTGCCTTATCTGCCATCAAATCGTCATAAATCGCGTGTTTAATATCATACGCTTCATCATCACTGATAAGCTGCACCGCTTTGCGGTTGTCCACACTAATAATAATCGGCGCACGCAGATTGACGGTCGTTTTCGTGATGTCTTTTGGCACCGTAACGGTAACAAACATTATTATATTGTCACCATCAAGATTATCCCCCAACGGCGTTAAGAAATCTCTATCAAATTTTGGACTGTATCCCGGCATTACCAGTTCAGGGTTCATTACGGGCATTGCAAAATTCGGTTCTTGAAGGGACTGGAGCCACTTAATGCTTGACTCCTGCCCTTTCTCCAGATTAAATATCAGTGTAAAATCCTTTAAATCCGGAAAACCTAAAATGCCATGCTCAAACCGTATAATTTTGTCCTCCTCAATTGCAATCGGCCCAAATGCCCGCGTATTTAGCTCTCTCATAATTTGTTCACTCCATTTCAATAAGCATTAAATAAAGTCTAAAAGTGATGTCTGCATTACATAACTAATCGACGAAAGCGCCGCCTGATATGTCATCCGGATACTGTTTAACTGAATGGCAAGATCTGGGTAGTCTGCATCTTCATTAGAACTTACAAGTTCCTCATAATTTTCTTTTTGGACACCTAATCTATTCTGCACTAAGGTTAACTGACTTTCTCTTGATCCACAGCTTGTTTCAGCCAATGTGCAGTTTGCAATATATCCATCTACTCTCGTAAGCATTGCACCACATTGTTTTTCAATTTTATCGCGCATCATAGTACGTGCTTTGCCAATCGCTTCAAGATGTTGTTCCAGTTTTGTAAGATCCTCTCCCTCATATTTATTAGAAGCAATCATTTCCTGAACAGTCTTATAATTGTTATCCAACGTGCCATACTGTTGAAGCATATTTACAAGTTCATCTGCGTCCCTGCCTATACCATGATCAAATACTTCGTCCGCTGTGGTATTTACACGAATCGTCTGATTATTGCCAATATCATATTCAATTATCTGTTTGCTGCCACCTTCCAAGAATCCTGGATTATATTTTAATGTTCTATCTGTAACTGGCTCTTTTCGCTCTGTATAGAAATAATGAATCGGGTCAAGATCCCCCACTTTCCAATTTTCTTTTTCATAACTTACACGGATTTCTGTATTGCTGCTCAATTCAGAAAGTTCCTTCTGTATGTCATTGCCTAATAATACTTCACCTGTTTCAGCAATGTAAACCATCTTATCCGGATTCTCTATTGCAAAAGCATATGCGTCTTCCGTAGCATTTTCAAAACATCTAATATCTCCGTTCTCTGCACTATACGTTTTCGTTACTCCGCCATTACTAAAATCGCCAAAACTCAGTGTAATATTCCTGTCATAAACCGGATTACCATTTGCGTCCGTTTTAGGATTACCATTCGCATCCACTTTCTGTTTAATAGCTGCCGTATCTTTATATGCAAGTCTTATTCTATATATATCATTCGCTGACACATAATACTCATTGGTATTAACTGTATTAAAATTCCCTTCATTAATTGCTGGAAGATCCCCTTGTTTAATATAGGTAATCTGATCAATCGATTCATTGGTAAGCTGTTCTGTAATAGCATAATTCTCTTCTTTTGCTTTATTAAATGTCAATGGTAAATTGGTTCGGTATCCTGTAAACAAACTTCTCCCTGCACTGCTTGCATTCCCTGTCGAGTAAATCTCCTCCACAAGCTTTGAAATATTATCCAAGATCTTCTTCCGGTCATCACCATCCAAATGCCCTGTTGCTGCCTGTTCAAAATATTGACGAATCCCCTGCTCACCTGTTAATATTTTATTTACCGTTGCAATTGCAGAATCTGTCAAACCCAGCCAGCTTTCAGCATCTTTCGCATTTTTCTCATAATATTGATTAATTTTATCTAATGAAGAATTCAACTTCAATGCTCGAATTGCAATCACTGGGTCATCTGATGGTCTTGATATTTTTTTACCCGTGGCAAGCTGCACCAATAATTTTTCCTCACGCGCCTTACTTGTATTCAAATTCCGAAGAGATGTATTCTGCATCATCTTGGTTGTAACTCTCATTGCCATACCTTACGCCGCCCCTTTCCTGTTTTCAATTATATGTCTATTGAATACTTATTAAACTCCTGTTTTTAAACTCCTGTTTCCAATATCAAACGTTCATAGCATTCGTTTAAAACAGATATCATTTTACTAGCCAAATTATATGCACTCTTAAACTTTATCATATTCGCCGCTTCTTCATCGGTATCCACTCCACTAATCGAATAACGGCTATTTTGTATAGATTCCTCAATACTCCCATATACTGCACTAAAGCTGGAAGCACTATTTGCATTCAATGCCGCATCTCCCATCAAACAGGTTAAGAAACTTCTGGCGTCACAGCCTCGAAATCTCATTTTATCCAAATTGGTCGAAAGATCAAGAAGTTCTGACACAGAATCATATTTTGATTCACCATCCCATTCAACAGTATGTGTTGCAAAGGTACGTGGATCATTCTCTACTGAATTCTCTACTGCAAAATTTCCTCCCGTTAACGCATAGTAACCATCCTCTGAAGACTTATAAGTAGCACGAATCAGTCCTCCGTCTTTCTCCTTCTGTCCCTGCGATGCATACCAGGCATATAATGAACTATAGTCTCCTTTTGTTTCTAACGCATACTGGTCGCCGGTTACTTTATTATCACCAGTAAAAAAGATTGCTCCTGTTCTGTCCTTTTCATCAAAATCTCTTGTATCCTCACCACCATAAATGCTATTGAAAGCAGCAGCATAATCGCGCACCCATTCATTCATCTGCGCAAGATAGTAAGAAATTCCTTGATAGTCCATCTGCTCTCCGACTTTAGCATTATATCCGATTTTATCCTTGGATATTGGAACCGGATTCCTGCTTCTGTCATCTGAAAGGTTAAAAGTATAATAGCATTCGCCGTTATCGTCAAGCGTTACTTCAAAATCTTTATAATAAAACTTTTCACCGCCAAGCACAATCCGTCCATCCGTTAAAGGCAGTGTGGATTTCGCAATATTTTTCAGATAATCGTCTGTCACTCTCACCGTTACAGAATTATTGATTGTATCTACGGAAGTAATCTTACCATGAAATGCCTCATCATTATTACCGTCACGCATTTCTATTAAACCCTTTAACTCCCCGCGCACAACAGTTGCCTGTACATTCATTTCCTGACCGGAATCCGTCCAACAGATATCATAAAGTCCATCCGCTTCATTCTGATCTACTTTCTGCCATGAGGTTCTTGGGACACATTCTAATTGTCTGTAATCTTTGCCGTCCACTAGAACCTGACCGCCTGCAATTTTCACAATATAATCAGAAACTCCGGACTCTCTGCCGCTGGTTGTATAAATCGGGCGTTCTTCACATTCCACATCAATTACCGCGGAAAGCTGATCTACCAATAAATCTCTTTTATCACGAAGTTCATTCGCCATTGTATTGCCATTAACTTCCACTGTATTAATCTGTTTATTTAGGGAAGCAATTTCCTGCGCAATACCATTAATTTCATTTACCTTGATGCCGATTTCATCATTTACATCAATCTGCATCTTTTGGAAATTATTATATAACAAATTAAAATATTCACATAATTTATTCGCACTTCCAATAAACTCACGGGCATGATCTGGACTTGCCGTGTTGGTTGCCAATGAAGACATTGCATTGTCATATGCATCAAAAATTGTTTGAAAACCTTCTACAGCATTTGTTCCTCTCTGATCTCTTAAATAGTTATCAACTAACAACGCATAATATAACTTCTTCTCCTGCTCGCCCAATTTAGAATTATTATTCCAATATTTCTGATCGTAATAGATATCTCGAATCCGCTCTGCTCCCAATGTGTCTACGCCGGCTCCCACACAGCCGTATCCTGCATAAGCACGCATTGCTTCTGCTGCGGTCTGATTAACTTGCTGTCTTGTATAACCCGGTGTTTCAATATTTGCAATATTATTTGCGGTAGTGTTTAATGATGCATTGGCAGCAATCAAACCCGTATATGATGTATTTAAGCCTAAAAATGTAGATGGCATTGTATAATCCCCCTTTACCGAGCCATACTTAACAGCGTATCAAGCATGGAATTTACGACATTAATATAGCGGCTCGCAGCATTGTAAGCATTTTGGAACATAATCATATGTTCTAGTTCCTCGTCATGAGAAACGCCAATAACTGTCTGTCTTTCATTTTCTGCCTGTTCTACTGCAAGCTGTTCATATTCATAGAGCAGCTTAAATGTATTTCCGCCAGAGCTTACTTGACTCATTAAATCTGTATAACAACTTTCAAAAGAGCTTTTTTTCGTTGCGTTAGGATTTAAGTAAATATCCTCGTTTGCAAACTCCTCCACAAGCGCTTTCCCGATATTAAAGTCCGCTGAATCATCCTCTAATAAAAATCCAAGCAGCATCGGTGTCTGTAATAAATCTTGATTAATCTTAAGGTTAGAACACGTATAAAGCGAAAATGCGTTAGACGGATCCTCTTCAATATATTTCCAGTAATTGTTTGGAATCACATTACCTTTTTCGTCACAAATCGGAATTAAAAGCGCGCCTTCTGCTTTTAATGCCTCATACTCTTTATCAGAAAGCATTACTTTCTCATAACCGCTGCCAGAAAGCTTTTCAAACATCTGAATTGGTGAACCATCTTTATTACAAAGATATCCGCTTACAGGATCGCAGTTCTCAGCAAGGACGCGGTTAATTCTTGTAGTAATATTATTTACTAAATTGTCAAATTCTCCCATTACATTCATCATAACGGAGTTTGCAATGTAATCATTATAATATTTTTTCCCATATTCTGCATTATACTGTTCTTTTGTAATGCCAAGTGCATCAAGTTTTCTCTGTGTGCAGACATCTACCGCTAAATCCGTATAATCTGCACTGTGATCACCCCTTGCCAAAAGCAGTGCCCGAAGCGAACCCATATCGGTTCCGTTTGCCATTGAAATCTTTTCTGTTAAATTAAAAACTTTTGCAGATTCAAAATCTTGTACCTTTTGACCATTTTTATCGGTTATCCAGAGTGTATTGTGCGGCCAGTATGGCGTTACAAAGCCGGACTCATCATCTGTCAGCATCTCCATCTTATTCATGGTGGTTTCATTTACAAAATTAACGCCGTTAAACCAAACCGTTACAGAAGTGTTGACGTTTTCTTCATACTTTATATTTCCATAGCCTGCAAGCGTATCCAACAGCAAATCACGCTCATCGCGCAAATCGTTTGCTCCTTCCACACCGCCGGACTCAATTCTCATAATCTGTTTATTTAATTCCACAATTCTTTCACCGATACTATTGATATCGGCTACCGCATTTTTTACTTGTCTGTTTAAATTATTTTGATATTCCACAAAAGACTGATATACAGCCGTCGAATTTTCAGCAAAAATAGCCGATTTCTGTACAAACAATGAAATATTCGTAGGATCATTGGGATGCTTTGACAATTCTTGAATTGATGACCAAAGCGCTGATACGGAATCGCTAAATGCGGAATCCGCGAACTCACCCATAATATCCTCTATCTCTAATATTGCGGAATAAGATACTTCATAATAGGAATATCTTCCTGACTCCTCACGATAGGCGGCATCAAGGAATGCATCCCTGATGTGCCTACAATCGGAATATTTGACACCGTCTCCGATTTGTAGTGTCTTACCGGCACGGTTTGTAGAACTATTACTATATGTAGTGTCGGACTGTGACACCTGCTGGCGCACATATCCGGGCGTATTAATGTTAGAAAGATTATGCGCTACTGTATTTAACGCATTTTGTGATGCGCGAAGTCCGCTGTCACCGATATATAATGCTCCAAACAAAGACATGGTATCTCACCTCGTGTTTTCTACTCTATTGCTTTGCGTCGAAACCACCGTGAAAAATACCAAGTACGCTGCCATTCTCGTGAGCGTCCTTCGAATAATTGGCTGTTTGCGGCGCAGATTTCAGATTTCGAATCATATTGAGGTTAAAGTTTACCATTTCCAATTTATCCGCTATCAGCATTTGATTTCTGTCATTTAATTCGCTGAGCGACTGTGTTGTTTTCTTTAACCGTTCATGTACCGCAATCAGCTTCTGCTGCTGATCGGGTATTGATTCAAGCATCTGAACCAAGTTTGTCAGTTTCAATGTTTCAACATCCTTGTTAACTACGTTGGCAATATCAGCCAGAAATTTATTTCTTTGCTTCTCCATTTTCTGGATTCTGCCTACGACTTCCTGTTCGTCCTCCGTGATTTTCTTCAGGCTTTCTATATCCCCCTTGACAATTGCAGGGGTTTTTTGTTCGGCAAAGGTTACAAGAGTTTCGTACTCTTGCGTTTCCCTGCCTAATACGTCTATCAAATTTTCTAATAAACTAGCCACCGATTTCCCCCGCTTTTAAAATAATCCATTATATTTATCCAATAATTTTGCGGCGAAATCTTCGGTATCCACCTCGTAGGTGCCGTTGTCAATCCGTTCTTTAAGGGGGGCTACAAGACTCTCTCTGATGTCAGGAGCATTGGCAATTGCCTGTTTTGCAATCTGAACATCCCTTCCGGCTGCGGAAAGCAATAACTGATCATGAAAGCTGGTGGCTGCCTGCTTCATATCATCGGCCTTCTTCGCTTTGCCGGTTCCATAAAGTTTCTGTATCTGGTTATAAGCATCTATACGCATAAAAGACTCCTCCTTCCTCTGAAACGTATACATAGTAATTGGGAGCTGCTTCTATATATAAACTTCTATTGTATCGCGATTCCCAATCTAAGGACTTCTCATCCTCTATGTAATATTTATCGGAGATTTTGTGATTTAGTTTATATCTGTTTTGAAATTTTTGTTTTTTGCACCATATTTTCATTTATATAATCATTGTTCCCAGTCTTATATATCTCTATCTGTTCTGTTTAGAACACACTTTTTATTGGTATTAAGCAGGGCTGCCAAGTAGCAAAAAGAACTATTGGATATAATCATACCTTTACACTGACTCATTAACTGTATATCCCTAAAATTATTACCTTGTGTATTTCCCTCCACAAAAACTGTCCTGCGGAAAAGGTTTAACCCAAGTGCCTCACTGTTTGTCCTGCACCAAGCGATATCATCAGAAAATACATATAGTAAACGCATTTAGCTTTTGCGCTATCCAATACTTTTTATATTTATGCAAAACAAGAAAAGCCGCATAAGTTA
>VSNQ01000003.1 GCA_009774395.1 Lachnospiraceae bacterium | reverse complement strand
TACAAAAAATTGATATAAAATATAAAATTTAAAAAGTGTATGCTTTTCGTATATATTTTATGTATTATGATTGAATATCTGTAAGATGGGGGCTGTTTCTTGTTCTCAATATTCGCAAGGTAGTGCGGGGATATATACATTTCGTCGCATACCTTTTTCCGGCTCTCCTTGCGCCATTTCCCGGCTCCCTTGATTGATTCCTCAAAAGCCTTAAAGTCGCCAAAACAATTTGCTTTGCTTTTAAAGAGTAGCTTGAAGTTATCCGGATGAACCTATATAATTATACTGATAGAGATTAGAGGGTGAATAAAGATGTTAGAGTATATTTCTGCTTCGGAAGCAGAGTTTTCGTTTTGTTCTATCCTGTTTCTTTCCTCAAAGAATGATGATATTGACAAGATACTTGGGATGTCCTGCGGACAATGTAAAGGGATGTTGACTATCGGAGAGTTTACGCTTGATAAAGAAAGCAGTCGGATTTATAAAAATGGAAAGGAAATTGATTTGACCAGGAGCGAATTTCTGCTATTGTCTTATCTCATGGAAAATGCAGATAAGATTATCAGCTAAGAACGGCTATATGAACAGGTGTATGGGTAATGCAGCAGCACTTGTGATAACACAATTATGATACATATCCGTCATATTCGGGAAAAAATCGAAGATACCCCACCAAGCCCGAAACAACTGATAACAATAAAAGGCTTAGGCTATAAGCTAAAGAAAAGAACTGATTAAATGAAGCAATCTGGCTACCGTACCCCTTTTCCCACCTATTCAATATTCTTCTTGTCGCTGTTAGGGACGCTCCTTGTGGCGTGCTGTCTTTTTGTGCACACGCCGATGCAGAGAAAATATGCCACTAAAGCGGCGCATCGGCTGCGCACTGGCTCATCAATATTATTAAAAGGTTTCAAATAGATTATTCAGCGCAAAACCCTTGCGATATTTAGTTGCCGAAGTAATAGAATACAGATAGTACAAGGATTTTAAGGAAAGGAAGAAATAAAAATATGCATCTAAACTATTTCCAACCAGAAGATAAACCTTATGTAATGAAAATAGAGCCGCATATAAACGAACAACAGTATGCATACCGTTTATATACAAAAACAGGATATATTATATGGAAGGAAAATAACCGCGCAGGCTTAATGTATTATTCTGTGTTATGGGACAATCTGCCTTTTTTAAATCTTATTTTTATAGAAGACAAATATCGGAAGCAGGGAATTGGCACAGAAGCAATGCAGTTATGGGAGGCGGATATGAAAAAGCAAAACTATAAAATGGTTCTGATATCGACGCAAGTAGACGAAGATGCCCAGCACTTTTACAGAAAATTAGGCTATATAGACTGCGGAGCGCTTTTGCTTGGCGGCACGCCATTGGATCAGCCAATGGAAATGTTTATGAGAAAGGTACTTTAGGAACTGTTTAGCCCGAATATTTGTTTCCAGCCGAAATATTCAATAAATTAAAATTTCCTATTTGTTTTTAGAACCTATACTCACGAGCGATAAACTTTACCATATTGCTCAAGATTATTGCGCTCGTGAGTCGGTGTTATTGGCAAATTTTGGCGTTCGCCAGTATAAATAATGCAGGATTTTAGCGTATACAAAGCCGCAAGGGTTTAATTTTCAAGCATTCCTTCCCTTTTATACGCTTATTTTTGCACAATTCAGGTTCTAAATAGTCTGCGATGTACTATTGATATTTCCGCACAATCTCTGCCATTGTATCCCATTTTGCTTCCATATCCGCAACAAGCCGAAACTGCGTTTTTGCACGGTCTAAATTTTGGTTTTCTCTGTGGATTTTAAAGTACGTATCACCTAATAGGAAATCGCTTAGAAACCGTATGCCACATTCATAGGTCATTAGTTTTGCGCCCATAGGCAGCATTGCTATTTCTTTATCTGTCAGGCTTCCGCCGCAGCCCTCCAAATACCCTTTTGTAAAAGCTTCAAACAGCGATAAATCAAGCGACACCTTGCTTAAATCGGTTTCATCCTCTGCGGCGGTGTTTGCACCGAAACGAATGGAATCCCCAAAATCATACAATGAAAGTCCCGGCATAACAGTGTCAAGATCGATAATACACAAAGCTTTTTTGGTATCAGCGTCAAATAATATATTGTTTAACTTGGTATCATTGTGTGTTACCCGAAGCGGCAGCTGTCCTTCTTTTAATAAATTGGTTAAAATTGTCGTTTCGCATTCCCGCTCGAGGGCAAAAGCAATCTCATTTTGAGCCAAGGCAATGCGAGTGGGAATACCTTCGTTTAGAGCCTTTTGGAAAGCTTGAAAACGGGAGGGCGTATGGTGGAAATTGGGAATGGTTTCATGTAGTAGTTCTGTCGGAAAATCTGCCAGCATTTTTTGAAAATTGCCGAAAGCGACAGCACTGTCATAAAAATCTTTTTCACTTTTTACCTGTTCTAAACAGAGCGAATTTTCAATAAACTGATATATGCGCCAATAATTGTTATCGCTGTCTTGATACCAGTTTGTACCATGTTTGGTCTTAATAACGTTTAAGGTTTCTCTGTCAGGCTCGCCACCTTGGGCAGTAATTTTATTGCGCAGAAAACGTGTGATATTTACAATATTTTCCATAAGCTGCGGCGGATTATGAAAAATTGTATGGTTTATGCGCTGGAGAATATACTGCTTTTGGTCGTTTGCGGGCGTTTCGAAGCACAGAAGGAAGGTGTCATTAATATGTCCGCTGCCGTATGGACACTGCTTTGTTAATATGCCATTTGCGATATTTTCTAGGTTATAGACAGCGATTACCTCGTCTATATTGGCACTAGCCAGTTGTAGTGATGCCATATTGAACCTCCGTTAAATTGCATTATCAATCCATTTCATTTCCATAGGTGCCAGAGAAAGCTGGGCATAAAGTTTGTTATTTACATATAAATCGGTTTCCTGCGACTCCTTGGAATTGTTAATAACAGCGATTGTCTTGGTCTGTTCAAAGACAGCAAGTTCTGTATCGACATTTGTTACATAGTATTTTTTCAGTTCATCTTCGCTGTGTGCCGCAAAATAGATAGCACGCAGCAGCAGTCGGCAGTTCTGTGGAGAGTAGGGAAGACCTGTAAAGTATACGCTTCGTCCCTTACCGTATTCGTTAACCACGAGTCGGCTATACTTGCCATCCATATTTAAAATTTGATAATTTTCTCCTTGTGCATAAATACGGCTCTTTCCTTCACCGAAATCAATTTCTTTTGGAATATCTTCCAATATAAAATGCTGGCTGTTTGGCGTGTTATATTTATCTGTACTCATAGAAAAACCAAGTTCCCTGTCAACGCCTAGCACATCGCTAAGCTGGAAGTAGCGTCCTTGATATTGGCAGGCGCTGGGTTCTCCTACACCGATAAAGCCGCCGCCCTCGTCCACGAATTTGCGGATTGCGCATACTACAGACGGATCTGTCCAATTCTGCGCGCCGCTCCATGAAGTATAGGCATCGCCAGCATTGATAATAACTTTAATAGCAGGAGCAATGCCCTTTCGGATTTGGTCAAAATCAATAAATTCCACATCAATCGGCATACCGCTCAAACATTCGATAACACCGACATAAGAATAAATTTCACGGTACCATAGAGCATGGTGCACTTGGTTGGACATCCATCTGCGGATGCTGCCCCAACAGTTTAAAATTGCAACTTTAAAAGGTGCAGTATACGCTTTAGTTCCCTGCATATGCGCATGGATTTGGCGAAATTCCGCTACCACTTTGCTAATTTGCTCAATAAAGTGCGGCCATTTAGCAGCAAGTTTCAGGTAGCCGCCGTAGCCAATGCGATCGAGTGGGGAACGTAGAATTGCCCGTCTTGCCTTCAGCCAATTATCCTGCGCTTCGCCAATGGGATCGCCGCCCTCTGTAAAGACATCCGGGAAAAAGTAGGGAAGTAGTCTGCCTTCTGTATATTTTACGCCTTTGATATCCGAAATCATGCGAAGCGTTACACCGTCGCCGACAGAACCAACAACTGCATCCAATCCAATATTGGCAAAATACTTTCCAAAGGGTTCGGTGCCAATCCAGTGATCGCCTAGAAACATCATGGCTTCTTTGCCATAGCTGTGCACGATATCTACCAGTTCCTTGGCGAGTTTGGAAACTTCTATTTGCTGAAATTCAATAAAATCTCGAAATTCCTTAGAGGGCACGCGGAACGTAGAATTATGGTAGCCTTGATCTACAATATATTCTGGACGGAATGGATAGCCTGCCCATTTTTCAAACTGCTCCAAAATATAGGGGCTGACGCTGGCACTGTATCCGAACCACTCCACAAATTTCTCTCGTTTTTGGTCGTCAAATGTCAGGGTAAATTGATGAAAAAAGGTAGTAAAGCGCACAACATCTACATGCGGATTATCCTCACACCATTTTTTCAGCTTTTCTTTGACATAAGCCTGTGTTTTGGGCTGCCTTACGTCATAAGTAAGCTGGTGCGGCGCGTCCTTCCAGTCGTTTGTGATAAAATTATACATATGTACAGGATCCCATATCAAGAAAGCAAGGAAACTTACCGTGTATTGGTGGTAAGGAATCGTTTCGATTACAACTTCGCCGCTTTCTGTATCGTAGTCCCATTTATCTGTAGGAACGATTTCGCCTGTCGTGCGGTCATTCACTTCCCACCAGCGTTTGGGATCGTCAATCGTATTGACTTTTAGCTGTTCGGTGTGGAAGCCCTTCATTAATGCAATGCGCAAGCGATCGCTTTTGGCAGTAATGCGGTCACTAATTAAGTATTCTTGCTGGATTTCCTCTGGATTTTTCAATGCCCAGTCGTTGTCTTTCCTTGTGGTGTAATAGGTTGCATATATTTTGGCGTCCTGGCTAAGCAGTTCCTCTGGCATAGTGGTTCCGTCGCAGTCCCGCAGCGCGTCAGCACCCAGCAGGTTTTTTAGCCGTATGGTTTCATCAACCATATCCACGTCTGTAGGCAGCGTTAATCTGCCTATATTTTCCAAATTCATTATGAACCACGCTCCTTTCAGTGAGAATCCGTTGATGGTATGGGGGCTTTATTGGTACTTTCGATTGTAAAGATAGAGAAGCAGTAAAATTCCAGCAAGTCCAACGAGCATAATCAGCAAACTCTCTGGTCCGATTTTGCGCTGTCCTGTAATAATCAATGCCATGCTGACAATAAATATCAACAAATACAGAAGCCGAACGATATATTTCATAGGCGTGCCTCCTTTCTATCAACCCTTGAGTCCACCAAGGCTCATTCCTTGTGTTAATTTTTTTTGCACCATAATATATAAAATCAAGGTTGGCAGCATTACAATCACTAGACCGGCGTAAAGCTGACCATAATTTGCAGCTGCTTTCTGTGCCTGCATAAGCTGCATTAACCCTACCGGAAGTGTTTTGGCGTCCTTTGTAAGCAGGGTCATGGAAATAATATATTCGTTCCAGAACGATAAAAAGTTAAACAGAATTACCGTAATAATACTAGGCAGCGCCATAGGCATCATAATCTGCACCATTGTGCGGAAATATCCACTTCCATCCATATAGGCTGCTTCCTCATAATCTCTTGGTATGGTGACAAAGAAGCCTGACAGCAGATATATGGTAAATGGAAGGGCAGTCGAGGCATAGACGAGCGCCACAA
Source organism: Lachnospiraceae bacterium (assembly GCA_009774395.1). Taxonomy (GTDB): domain Bacteria; phylum Bacillota; class Clostridia; order Lachnospirales; family Lachnospiraceae; genus COE1. The sequence continues at coordinate 85,617 of VSNQ01000003.1, read as the reverse complement.
TAAATAAATTATTAAGGAAAAATGGCTGTCCTGCAAATGCCTTTAAAAATTTATCTGCGTCGACAAACATTAAAAAGATTGGTACTACAATATAATTTACATTAATAAACAGCCCACCCATAAATAAAATATTAATAAATTTGCTCCCGAAAAAACGGTAGCGTGCAAGCACATATGCCGCAGGAAGCGCTACAACTAAAAGTATAATCAGTGCGAGTGCTGTTACAAGAATAGAGTTCATAAAATACTCGCCCATTTTCGCTTTTTCAAAAGCATCCAGAAAATTTTGGAAGTAGATTCCCTTGGGCATCGTCCACGGATTTCCATAAAATTCAGAGTTCTCTTTAATGGATGCCAAGAACACCCATCCTACAGGCACAATAATGCTGATAGCAAGCGCAAGCAGCGCTACATAGATAAAAATTTTATATAATGTACGGGTACTAATTCCTTTTTTTCTCTGCATCTGCAAGCACCTCCTTTAAAATTCCAAAGGCTCTCTCTTGGTGACAAAGTTAATAATTGCCGACAGACCAAAAGAGAATAGAAATACAACAACACCGATTGCCATACCATAACCATACGAGGAATTGGTGTATGCTTGTTTATACATATAGCTTAAAAATACTTCTGTAGCACCATCTGGCCCGCCGTTTGTCAGTGCCTTTACAATTAGAAAACTAATATTAATAGAGCTGATAACAAAGAATGTCAACGTTGTTCTAATATTTGTCCAGATAAGCGGAAGGGTAATGGAGAAGAACTGTTGTACTTTACCAGCACCCTCTAAATCGGCAGATTCATACAGGCTTTCGGGCACGCTTGCCATACTTGCCATATACATAACCATATAGTAGCCGATTGCCTGCCAAATCATAGCGATAACCAGACTGTAAATTACCAGCTTCTGATCGCCCAGCCACAGAATCGGTGTTTTTTCGGAGCCCCTGAAAATACCAATAATACTGTTGAGCAGTCCATTGTTTGGGTCGTAAATTGCGGAAAAAATCGCCGAGATAACAACAACGGACAAAATATTTGGAATGTAGAATATAACGCGGAAAAAGTTTTGTCCTTTAATTTTTTCCCGCGAGAGAATGCCTGCAAAAATCAGTGAAAGCGCCATTGTTACAATGGTTACGCAGACAATCAGCAGCACAGTATTTTGGAAGGAACGGAAAAAATTCTCATCTTCCATTAAGATTTTAAAGTTATTCAATCCGACAAACTGCTTGTTGTTGGAGTAGCCGCCCCACTTATACAAAGACATTTTAAAGACATTAAAAGTGGGAATCAGCATAAAAATAATAAACAATATTAATGCCGGCGCGACACATACAGTGATAAAAAAAGTTCTATCTTTAACCTTTTTCATATGCACACCTCCATTTCTTGTAAAAAAGAACGCCCCAAAGGCGGAAACCTTCGGGAGCGCCCCTAAAACCTGAATGCACCTAATTCATTGCTGCTCTTAATTTATCACTGGCTTCTTCAACGGCTGTCTGCCATTCTGCAACGGTTTTGTCACCGCTTACAATACTGTTAACCGTTCCGCACAGTGTATCGAGCATATTGACACCTTCTACTGGCTCTGTAGAAGCAAAGCCGCCCATAACTGCGGTTGCACCATTGTCATAGATGCTGTAGAACATTTTGTTATCGCCCTCTAATGAATCGCTCACCCCTGTAATCGGCTGAATCGCAGTTGATTTCGCAAAAATCTTCGCTGCTTCGTCAGAATACATATAAGCGACAAATTCTTTTGCCATATCCTGATTCTCTGCTGCTGCTGGAATCCACATTTGTTCAAACCAGCAGAAAGAGCATCCAGAACCACCTGCATTCACTGCTGGAAGTGCCATAAATCCCCATTCAAAGCCGTCGGCTCTTGGAGCTTCTGCCATTTCGCCTGGAAGCCATGTACCATTCGGACAGAAAATGGCTTTGTTGTCAAGAATTAGCTGCTGATTCTTGGTAAAGTTATCGTTGTTTGCATTGGCAACCGTAGTGCCTTCTGTATAAGTTGCAAGCTTAGCAACCAGTTCAAATACTTTGGTTGCGTCCTCGCTTTCCCAAATGCCATCCTCATAAGTCATGCACTTATTAAAGAAGTCAGAGCCGCCTGCAGAAGCCAGTGCTGCATATGTAAATGCATCAAAATATCCGGTAGTAGGATAGGTAAACAGTGCAATATTGTCGGCAGCTGCCGTGTCGCCAAGCGCCCACATTTCTTCCCATGTGGTCGGTACTGTCCAGCCTTTTTCCTTAAAAAGCCCTGCATTGTAGAATAGCCCGCAAGGACTGTAGAACATCGGTGCGTAGTAAGTTACACCGTCACCGTAAGGATTCGTTGCCAAGGTATCAAGGAAGCCTGGAATAATTTTATCCTTTACCTTTACGCTTTCGCCGGGAACAGTCATTTCGAGAACATCTGTCAAAGGTAGAAGCGCCTTCTCCTTGGTTAGTGTTTCTGTTAAAGCAGCTTCACGACCCGTTGCCAGATGTACAACATCCGGATAATCGCCGGCTTTCATAGCAGGACTGATAACATCCTCTATTTTCTTATCAATTGTAAGTTCAACGGTAACGCCTGGGTGGGAAGCTTCAAAAGCGGCTACCACTTCAGACCACATATCAGCACCGTATCCGCCCTCAAAAGCAGCAACTTTTAACGTCTGTGCTTCCGCTGGTGGTGTGGTTTCTGGTGCGTCGGCAGCATTATCTGCATTTGAGTTATCTGCGGCAGCATTATCTGTATTCGAGTTATCTGCGGCAGCATTATCCGTGTTGGAATTATCTGCGGCAGCATTATCCGCATTTGTATTGTTGTTTGAGGATGCTGGTGTATTGTTAGAATTGCCGCATCCGGCGAGTAGTGATGTAGTCATTGCTGCTGCAAGTAACGATGAAATAACTTTTTTCGATTTCATAAAGAATCCCTCCCTTTTGATTTGATACGACATCGTTTTTATGTCGTATGTGGATGCATTGCGATGCATACAATTGCTTTTTTTCCAAGCTTCGTCTTGTTAAGTTTCTTTTGTTACGTTTTTTGTCAAATTTTTTTGCTGTGCTACACAACATCAGAGTTTACCATACTGCACTGGTTAAACGTATATGGCTGACGTTACGTAGTCAGGTTACTCAGAAATTTTAACTGCTAACAGTATAAATTAATTTGAGTATGGTTCTAGTATAGCGAAATTATTTTATAGAATCAATCGGATTGTTGCTTGAAATTTTAGGAATATTGCTTTTAGCGATTTTGGATTAAAAAAATAATGCATTTCTTTTACAATTGTATATAATTTATACAAAATTCGCTATAAAAGCCAAAACTTTATACAAAATATAAAAAGAAAAATAGATTAAGAAAGGCATTGGGACTTTTGTTCTATACGGAGTTCATAATTTTTATAAAATACAAATTTTAGAAATTTAATTCAATAGATGCATATAGACAAAATATCTAAACTCTGTTATATTTTAGTTATACTAAGGAATTTAGCCGTTTTGCGGTATGCGGTCGGCGCAAGGGGCTGTCGCAATAAGTTTTGATTATACAAGATAGGGTATAAAATGCAGTACAGTATTATAATATCTTGTATATGTTTCCCTTAATGCGACAGCCCCGATACAATTTCTGCATGGTTTATATTGTATATGAGGACGATATATGCTGTGCAGATAGGAAAAGCTTAACGCTTGTGAGTGTAGTTCAAAACGTTGCAATCATTTTGGCAGGTACATTTTATAGGAGGCGTTTTTATGGGAAATACAAGGCATTGTTTAGAGGAAAATAAAGTTTCCAATTTTGACGGTTTAAAGCTTCTATATGTTTCGACCTCGAAATATGAAGGGGACTGGCAGAGTATCCTGCATTCACATCCATTTAGCGAACTATTCTATGTAGTGCGCGGCAGTGGTTCCTTTGTAACAGAAGGTACAGAATTTCCTGTAAGTAAAAATGATTTGGTGATTATTAATCCGCACGTACAGCATACAGAGAGATCTTTGCAGACAACGCCGCTGGAATATATTGTACTGGGAATAGATGGGCTTTCTTTCGCATTTGAAAATAATCCTATGCAAAGCACAGTGCAAACCACATTTCAAAATGCAATGCAGGAAAATGCAATACAAAAAAAGGCAATACAAAAAAATATGATGCAAAAAAATGCATTTCAGATAGCTTCCCAAGGTGTTTATAAATATAATATGCAGAACTCTTATATATACGCTTATTTAAATATTATGCTGGAGGAGCTTTCTAAGAAAGAGGAGAACTATGAGGCAGTATGTCAGCATCTATTGGAAGTGATAATGCTTTGTATGCTGCGCAATGATAATTTAGCCATTGTGCAAAACAGCAATGCCCTGTTAAACCGTGAATGCACACAGATTAAAAATTATTTAGATGCGAACTATTCAGAAAATATTACGCTGGATATGCTGGCGTCGCTTTCCCATATGAACAAATATTATATGGTTCATGCCTTTACAAAATATATTGGGATATCCCCGATTACTTATCTTCTGCAAAAGCGGATACAGGAAGGCAAGTCACTTTTGGGCTCGACCACCTATTCGATTTCACAGATATCGGATATGCTTGGTTTTTCCTCACAGTCCTATTTTTCGCAGGCATTTAAAAAAGCAACAGGAAAGACCCCAATACAATATCGCAATGAACGAAAACAGAGGTAGGATTTTTGGGCAGATGTGCAGAATGCTTGGACGTATGATGTAATGTGTCCAATTTATGTAGAGGGGGCGCTATGGGGGCAATGGATGTCGGTATTTATAATTACACTGTCGATACGATTGTATCCAAAATTAGGAAAGTTGCAGCTGCAGTTACGATAATTATGCTAATTATCAGTGGAACGTTAATGATACTGTACTGTAATTATGAGTTTAACGCAATGAAAGAGATTGTAAAAATCTGCAATGGAATGGGAAAGGGCGATTTTACTGTAAATATTCCGCAAAGATTCTTAAAACGAGGCGACGAAGTTGGAAATATGGCAAATGCCATGCAGCATATGAAAGAAAATTTAAGCCGGCTGATTGCAGCAACGGATAGCCACGCAGCACAGCTAATGTTGATTTCGGAAGATTTAGATGGCAGTACAAAAAATACGCAGGAAAAAGCGGCTGATATTGTGGATTTATCGGAGAAAGCAGTTGCAGATACAGAAGAACAAAGTGAACTGACAAGAACCAATTCCGATATGACACAAAAGATTTCTGGAGGAATGGAGGATATTGCACAGACGGCGTTTCCAATAATGCAAAGATACAAGAGGAAATGATGGAAGAAATGCTGCAAAAAGTGAATGATCTGTCGGCGTTGTCGAAAGCGTTAAAAGACGGATTAAGTGTGTTTAAAATAGAAGGAAATTAATTGAAGCGTAAAAATTAACAGACGCTATTTTTTTTAAAATAGTCCGGTAACGTTACCAAGAAGAAAAATGCAGGCAATAACAGATTACTTGTTACTGTTCACTCCGTTCCAGTAACAGGCAAAAATCCTTGCAAAATTTGCTTCGCAAATGGATTTTTGCTTGCAGCCACTACGTTTTCGTACGGACTTAGCAGTAAATGCTAAGTCCTGTGTGAACAGTAACGATTACTTAACTGTAGGGAATGTTCTGTATAGATACGGTTGCAATGTTAAATAAATTACGTTATAATAAATGCGATATCGGTTCTGGGAGGAGTGCGCAGGGTATACAGTGTATAGTCTTATCGTATCGCCGGTGTCTTGGTTCACACTTATTTTATCCCAGAGAACACGCGGCGGCCGATATCCTTTGTAAAAGGGTATGGATTATGTAAAGTTATTTCTTTACAGTTCCGAAATAAAGTATAAAGAGGAATCAATAATGGAAATATATTTTAAGGATGACAATCTAACAATTCGCACATTAACGTATTCCGATGCAGAGGAGATTACGCAGGAGGAATGTGCGCAGGGCTGGAATGCAAGTATTGATAAATACTGCAATCGGTTAAAAGATATGGAGGACGGCAAAGCAGTTGCACTAGCAGCAGTTTACCAGGGAAAAGCTGCTGGATATATTAATGTGTATTTTAACTCGCAATGGGGTGCATTTGCCAATCAGGGATTATGCGAGATTGTGGATTTTGGTGTACTGGAAAAGTACCGCCGTTTGGGGATCGGAAGCAGGCTTATGGACACGGCGGAACAGATCGCCAAACAATATAGCGATAGGGTTTACTTAGGCGTAGGGCTTCATAGTGGTTATGGAAGCGCACAGAGAATGTATGTAAAACGTGGGTATATCCCTGACGGCAGCGGTGTTTGGTATGGGGAATCTGTCTGCGAACAAAATGCGAATTGTGTTAATGATGATGATTTAGTTCTTTATTTCTATAAAAAATTCTAAGGAACGCAACAGTTCCTAATTATCAGGAATAAAATGATAAGGAGGCGCAGTATTGCATAAAAATATTTTGACTTCAAATCCTTCTAATCATATGCCGCCATTTCAAATATTAGAAGATGGTTCATTGGGCGATTTGCTTATGGTGGTGGATATGCAGAATGTATATTTAGAAGATCAGCCGTGGGGCTGCATAGAAACAACAAAAGTAATTCAAAATATCCGTTCCCTTATCGATCAGAAAATCCCCGACAATATTTTATTTACCCAATTCTTACCGCCGCAGCATCCAATAGGCACTTGGAAGCAGTATAATCATAAAAATCAAGAGATTAACGATACGCCATGGATGAGTGAAATTGTTGCCGATTTAGCGCCGTATTGTAGTCAATATCCACTGTTTTCTAAAGAAAAATACTCCTCTTATTCCAATCCCAAGGTTGCGTCTGCTGCTGCCAAAGCGCGCCGTGTAGTACTGTGCGGGGTAATGACAGAATGTTGTGTGCTTTTTACGTTGCTTAGCGGTATTGATGCAGGAAATAAAATAATATACTTGACGGATGCTTGTAGTGGTACGTGTAAGGAACATCAGCAGTTCGTTGAATGTCTTGCCGCTAATTATGCACCAGTGCATACAGAAGTTATGACGTGTCAGGATTATATAAATTCCAGAATCGAAGCAAAAACAAGTAGGAGAACAGATTTTCCCCTACTCATTACGTGAAAATTTATTGTAATTGTTTAGCTTTGCTGCAACAATTTATTTTAATGGCTTTGCGCCTGCTTTTTCCTGCATTTTTTCAACCCATGTCTTAAACTTGCCTTTTTTCTTCTGCGGAACGGCGTTTAAGCTTCCGCGGATTCCCTTTACATCTGTAATATAAATGCCGCTGACCGTTGCCTTTACTTCCTTTTTCAGTGGAATAACATCAAATATTGAGGCGTCACAGACAAGGGACATAATCTGTGGCCCAATTTTTGCCTTGACAATGGGAAGCTTTGCGCGGCGCATATATTTGGGTGTTTGTTCTAAAACAATAGGGGGAAGCCCCGCATCGGCAAGTTTCATTTTCTTTTTGTCGATAATCAGCATATTGACCGTCTGCTTTGCGGCTTCAATCTGCGCCTGTTGCTGTGCCTGCTTTTTCTGTAGCTTTTTTCCTACAAAATACAAGACTACAAGAAGCACAACAAGAACAATTAAAATTGTAATTAGAATTTTTGCTACCATTTCTTATCAAAACCTTTCTGTTTTCTTTTTTCAACAAATCTTTTGTTTCCAATCTTATGCTTTAAATTTTTTGCTTTTAATCTTATGCTTTAAATCTTTTGTTTCCAATCTTATGCTTTAAATTTTTTGCTTTAAATTTTTTGCTTTAAATTTTTTGCTTTTAATCTTTTGTTTTGAATTTTTTGCTTTAATTCGTTTGTAAAAATGTCCCGATATACCAGCCTGTGGAATTGCAGCGTCAAAGGAAAAGTGCAGTATCGGGAGAATTGTCTATATGCATTGTAACATCAAATTATGGAAAGTGCAAGAAACTCTTTTATTTTCATAGGATTAGTGTTATACTAAGCGTCGAAAAGAATAACGCTAAGTATAACAATATGTACATAGCCATACAAAGGGAAATTGCTGTTTTGCGGCGTGCGGCTGGTGCAATTGAACAGCAAATTTTTTTGTCGTTCAGTATAAGTAGGATTGTTGTATACTACATAACGCCAGAATTTACTGTAAGGCACTGTATAAACGTATAGAGCTGGCGTTATAGAGTCAGGTTACTCGGAAAATTTAACTGTTCAGCAGTATAAATTATTAAGGAAAGGATGAGGTTTATTAATATGAAGAAAAAGTTGGGGACATTGTGTTTGGCAGGCGTATTAATACTTTGTGCAGGTGCATGTGGCAGTAAAAGTGGTGATAAAACAGAGCAGACAGCCCAAAATAATACAGAAAATGCAGTCGATGCAAATAATGGAGAATCTAAGGAATCCGCAGATTCGTCAGAAACGGAATTAGAAACCGTAAAGGTGAGTGAACGAGAAGATTATGTAGCGTTACAAGATATTGATATTAGTACATATGTAACACTGCCTGAATATAAAAAGATATCGGTGCAGGCAGATAAACCAAAAGTGACGGATGAAGATATTGAAAATTATATTAACAATAATCTGATGGAGGGATTGATAACAGACCGTGCCGTGCAGGAGGGGGATGTTGTAAACATTGACTATGTAGGCAAGCGGGATGGTGTGGCTTTTCAAGGCGGATCAGATACCAATGCGCCGCTCAAGATTGGTTCGGGTTCCTTTATTCCCGGATTTGAGGAGGGGCTAATCGGTGTAATGCCCAAGAGTACAGTGGATTTGAATTTAACCTTTCCCGAAGGCTATAAAAATGAAGCTCTTGTCGGGGTAGAGGTGGTTTTTACAGTAACCGTAAACGGGATAATCGAATCAGCCGAATATGCCACAGTAACACCAGAGAAAATGGAAGCACTTGGGCTTGCCTATAAAAGTAAAGAAGAATTATGGGAAGCTGGTCAAAAAGCGGTGGAGGAACAGGCAGAATCCGCATATCAAACCTATATTGATAACGCAATTATCGAAAAATTAATAGAAGAGAGTACGATTACCGAGATTCCGGATTATTTTGTTGAGGAGGAAGTGCAGAATTATAATAACTATATGAATACGATGTCGCAGAAATTTTATGGAATGGATTTGGAGGCTTATGTTGCGGCTGCTTATCAGATGACAATGCAGGACTACAATGAAAATCTTAAAGTTGAGTCAAAGGAAATTGTGAAACAGTATTTGATTATGGAAGCTCTAAGGCGTGCAGAGAAAATTGAAGTGACCGAAGAATTGTTAAATAAGTTTGCAGACGAGAAAGCACCGTCATTCGATTGTACTTCCGGTGCACAGTTAATAGAGCAATATGGTCATTCTACTTTCAGAATGTATATGGTGCAGGATTTGGTTTTGGAACGTCTGCGCAGTCTGGTTACAGTTGAAGAAACATCCGATATGCCGGAAACACAAAGTGCAGAAGAATCTAACACAGAGGATAGATAAAAAATTGCGTTTAAAATTATAAACTTCAAATGAAATTGCTGTAAGATACGTTACAAAGTTGGATTGTTATGTTATAATAATGCTAAGTGTGGCTGTTTTTTTGAATATAAAGTTTAAAAGTAAACTTTCAAATATTGATTGGTCTGTGTGCTAAAGCACGCAGAGGGTATAGATGTGAAATGGCTGCCAAATAGAAAGGGACACCATCTATGAAGAAAAAATTAAGATACTTTGTTTTATTGACAGTGTGTACAACAATTTTTACTGTTAGTATAGACAAAGGTTTTTATAACAATTTACAGCAGGTTTGTGCAAACAAAATAGATGAATTAAAGCAGCAGAATGAGCAGGATCAGGAACAACTTGACGATATTGGCGACAAGCTTGATGAATTAACAGAAGAGCAGTCCGGCGTAGATAAGGAAATCACAGCGTTAAGTGATCAGATTGCTGAGATTATGGCAAGCATTAGTATTCTTGAGGAGGAAATTGAGCAGAAAAAGGCAGATATCGTGCAGGCGCAGCAAGATTTGGAGAATGCCAAGAAAGAAGAAGCTACGCAGTATGATACCATGAAGGCACGCATTAAAGTAATGTATGAAAGCGGTGACAGTACATACCTTGATATTCTTTTTAGTTCTAATTCAATGGAAGATTTGCTGAATAAAGCAGATTATGTGGAGAAAATGCATCAATATGACCGTAAGGTATATGAGGATTATCAAGCGGCAAGACATAGGGTAGAGGATTTAAAGGAAGCACTAGAGCAGGAGGAATCCGAACTAGAAGCGGCACAGGGAGAACTCCAAGAGGAAATGAATGGTATGGAGGAATCGCGTGCAGAATTGGAAGCAATCAGTGCTGACTATGCCGTGCAGATCAGCCGTGCAAAGAATCAGGCGGAGGTTTATAAAGCGCGTATTAAACAGCAGAATGCACAGATAAAGAAGCTTGAGGAAGAGGAACGCAAACGACGCGAGGAAGAAGAACGCAAACGGCGCGAGGAGGAAGAACGCAAAAAACGTGAGGAGGAAGAACGCAAACGGCGTGAAGAGGAAGAACGTAAAAAACGTGAGGAAGAAGCAAAGAAAAATGCCGATGGCGATGCGGCAGCAGATAATAATACGCAAAACGACAAGGAACCCGAGGAGAGCAAGACGGAGGAGTCTAAGACGGCTTCTAAGAATCAAGCAAGTACGGATGCGATTGCGACTGCCAGCGGAAGTGCAAAGGGCAAGGAAATAGCCAATTATGCATGCCAGTTTATCGGCAATCCCTATGTGTCAGGCGGGACAAGCCTTACAAAAGGTACGGACTGTTCCGGTTTTACGCAGTCAGTATATAAGCAGTTTGGCTACAGTCTGCCCAGAAATTCTTATTCACAAAGAAGTGCAGGCAAGCAAGTCAGCTATGCAGAAGCCCAGCCCGGCGATATTATCTGTTATGCGGGGCATGTGGCAATTTACATTGGGAATGGGAAAATTGTCCATGCCAGCACACCCAAATCTGGTATTAAAATCAGTAATGCGCTGTATCGGGATATTATATCTGTGCGGAGGATTATATAAGAATCAAGAGTTGCAACAGCAAAGATAATGCATAACCGTATATACATTTTTAATCCGGGGCTGTCGCAATAAGTTTTGATTATACAAGATATGGTATAAAATGCGGTACAGCATTATAATATCTTGTATATGTTTCTCTTAATGCGACAGCCCCAAGATAGATTGAGGAACATAAATATGCTCACCATAGATTTGCAAGGCATTTGTGCAGCGGCGGCGCAAAATCTATGGTGAGATTTTTTATGAACAGACTCATTGTATTTCTATTGATGGTCTGTGTACTGTTGTTTCGATGACTGCCAAATTCATCTTCGCTTTGCCTTTATCGATTCATTGATTGCTACTCCAAGCATTACGAAGGACGCAACCAGAAAAGCGAAATAGCCGTAAAACAATGGCGTTGATGATTTTACGCCTTCTACGTTCGCATACAGACTACCGCGTGACAGATATGCCGTAATCTCTTTTCCGCTGGGATACTGGTAAACATTGTGCGCATTTTTGAGCGCATATTCCTTTCCCTTGTATTTCACCGTGATATCATAGGACGTGTATGAAGATTTGGTTTTCCGGTTTTTAATTACTCGCTCCTGTGCGCTTATGACCTTTGCCGTAACCTCCTCATACTCCACATCTTCCTTGGCCGAAAGATATCTCAGCCCCACCATGCCAATAACACATACTACAAAGAGAATCCACATAAGCAACGCTTTCTTTTTCATTTCAATTATCCTCCTATTACAATTCCTATTGTTTTATGATTGTATCTGTTCCAAAATTTTAGGGTCTTTTATTTTGGTATCCTCTGCAAACAGAAGAATCTTTGACACGATTTCAGCCGTCTTGGGGTCGTCGTCCACAAAAGGCAGGAAGATGCGCCCGCGATGCTGTGCGTGAACAGGCACAACAAACAGCATGGCATTTCCGATCTGGTGCACGACGCCGCTTCCAAGGTGAACTGTATACTGGCCGAGTTTTCCGTCGATTATTGCGTGGCTGCCCTCGAAACGGACATTTTTCGTCTGGAACAGGGCAAGGCTGCATGTGACAATTGCACGGCGCATCTCGACTGTCGAGTGGCTTGTTTCTGGGTCAACGCCGCCTGCATGGGCAACGCTGACAGCCAGATCAACGTCACGCATCACCTCGCTGTAAATAATATCGGGGATTTCCTTGATTTTCAGGGATTTGCCCGTCTTGCGATCCGAAAATACCACATATTCCAGCGTCGGTGCCTCTGTATCACTTGGAGAAAACCAGTCTGCCATAGCATAAATGCACGCAACAATGTTTTCCTTATAGTAAACCTTCTGCAAGCCGTCCTCATAGTCTGCCACCCAGCGCCTGCCTCGCAGAACACCGACTGTCTTCTGCGGCTGTATCTGGTTGCCGGAAAACAGCATTGAATGGTGCTTGTTGAGTTCCTCGTCCAGCTTCACATAAAGTTCACGGAAAACCTGTTTAAAGGGCTGTTTTAACTGCTTTTCAAACAAAAGCTTCTGGTACTCGTGCCAGTGTCCGCTGCGGTATAAATCAAAGGGGTGCGCGATATAAATTTGATCCTTCGGCTTCACTGGAAAAATAGTGCCTGCGCAGTCCATAATTCCATCCTTTGTGAGAAATCCAAGATGCACCGCCTGCTCATCCACAGTCCGCACCACAAGCGGCTCTGTGATGGGGCGGACAATCGGATTCTGATACAGTTCCAGAAATTCCCAGACCTCGAAAGAGGTTCTGTCTTCCATCGCCTGCTCCATCATCTGCCTTGTCCGACTGTATTGCTCCTTTAACTTTTTGACAACTGTCTGATATTGCAGCACTGTTTCGTTCTTCTTGTACTTCGCTGGGATAGATTTCAACAGCTTGCCGTCCTTTTTGCACTGCAAGGCGCTCTTTCCGTTCTCATCCACATGTATCATGATTTCAATATCACCCACTGTCTGCCAGTCGAAGCATTCCGCGGACTGCTCTGTCAACTTTCCCTCCATGCGCAGTGTCAGGCGCGTCACATCCGTAAATCCGGCATTTACGCTCAGGTTGCGCAGGGCAATCTCGACCGCGCGCCCCTCGCTTGCCCGCCGCTGCGCGCCGAACTGCCTGCTTTCCTTTTTGTACTTCTGGATGAACTGGTAGCGATCCAGCAGATCCTTTTCTCGTTTTTTTGACGGTTTCGGCAGGGGAAGCAGTCCGATGCTCATTAGCAGATCCTTGTTCCGCTTTGCATCGATTTCTGCCTCCAAAGCCTTTCGGTCTACCTTTCCAAGCGCGGCATCCGCATATTTCCGTGCGCGCCCATGCGCCGTTCCAGTTGACGAGTACTTGGCGGCATCGTAGAGCATCATGAAATTTTTCTCGCCAAGCTTCCCATATGCCTCGAAGAACCACTGTACGTCAAAGGCGCCGTCGCGCAGTTCCTCCGGCGAGAGCGGGGTGTACTTTGCAATCACCGATGTCACCTTGTCGTCAAATCCCTCGCTGGTGTGCGCGATAAAATAATAACAGGCGCTTGAAAAGCCAGGCATTTCAAGATATTCCTCAATCATCGGAAGCCACTGCTGCGCATACATGGCAAGTTCTACAAGACGTTTTTTTGTAATGTCCGTTCCCTTTAGCGCCTTCTTTAAATCCTGCGCCGTTTCCTCGGGCTTTGGCATGGAAACTTTGAGCAGATGGCTGAGCACATGGCGTCTGTCGTCATCACAGGAATAATAATAGCTGCTGCGCTGCAGCGGATCTTTTCCAAGTGCCGTCAGAATCCGTATCATATAGTCAATGCCATAAATGACACGAATCCTGTGAATGTCATTTGAAAAAGGCGTTGTCTGTTCGCCACGCTTTAACTCCACTTCCAGAACGACCGGAATCAGTTCGTTGTACAGCGTGTGAGCAAACGCCATCTCCGGCATCTCATTCCCAATTTCATCAAAATGGTACTTGCCGTCCACCAGCGGAACCGCACGATAGCCAAAAAAGTAATGTATTTCGCGGTATGCCGCCTGTGAGGAAACTGCCCCCTTCTGTTCCACCGTGCTGACTGGCTCCAGCAGGATTCCTATATCGCAGTATGTAAACACTGCCTTATAAAACAAATCTTTGTCCCAGATGCCGCGTACATAACACTGGACATAGTCCGAAAGCGCCAGATAATTCTGCGGCGAGGAATGATATCCGTACAGCGCTTTCACTTCCCGCGCATGTTGTTCATAATAGTACTGCTGCAGCCGGAAACGCAGCGCGAAGGCATTTACCCAGTCATCTCCCTCGGCGGTGTCTAGGTACTGGCACATATCCCTGAAAACCGGTAGGTCCAGTGCGCGCTTTGTATAAACATACTTTGTACCCCAGCTTTCTTCCTCGACTGTAAACAAATCGTTGGAGCTATCTAGAAGAGAGAACAGCTTTGCCGTCACACACAGTCCGAAATGAACCCGCAGCAAACGTGTTACATAATGGTCGTATAGTGCAGAAATGATCTCTGTCACTTGCTTATGATAGGTAAGCTGGACATCCAGATTCGAAAATGCATACCCAAAGACCTTTTGGTATAGCCCGGCATTGCGCTTGTAGTCGCTCCTCAGACCGATACATTTGCAATACAGATGTACCTCGAGCAGCTGCTGCGGCGACTGGATTTCCGTTTCATAAAAGTTTTGCCAAAGCGCCCGGAACGGATATTTGTCCAGGTTCTCGCTGCCCTGCCAGTCCATGACATCCAGACCGTTTCCAAGTATCTGATCCTCGCCCCATGCAGTCTTATATTCGCGTTCGCGGTTCTCGTCAATTAGACTGTCCAGTTTTTTCAGGACACGGATACACACATCCTCACCATCCGCAAAAAGCTTTTCGGCATCACTTTCATCCACGGCAATTTCCGGGATAATCCATTCCTTTTCCACGTCATACAGCCCGTATCCCGGCAGATTTAAAATGTCCTGTGCCCCGTTTCCTTCGCCCAGCAGCTCATCCAGAATTACCTGTTCCTTTCCGGTTGGGTTTTTCAGCGCCTGAAGCGCGGGAATAACTGCCGCAAAAGCTGTTTTGTCCTTCTTTTGCAGACACAGGGCAAGATCGAGCGCCCCCATATGGCATTCCTCGGATTTCTGGGTAAGAAGCCGGTGGATGCACTCCGCCAGCTGCTGCCCATCCTGCCTGCGCAGCAGCTTCAGCGTTCCGGCGCGCCCCTTTTTGTAGTTTAGATTCTGTTCAATCAGCCTGTAATCTTCCGTGGTAAGCTCAATATCCGCCGCCAGCTTGTACGCCGCTTTGCTCGTGTATTCCTCCGCATTGTGCAGCAGTTCAAACAGGACTTTTTTGCGCGTTGCTGATTTGGGATGGTAGAGCAGTACACGCGCAGCAGCAGCCCTTGACGCATTGTAGCTTTTGCCCTGACCGACAAGCCCAATCAGCCCGGCAGCCTCATCCAGGTACTCGTCCTTTTGCAGCATCCACGCAATCACACAGATGCGCTCTGCAATGTCCGATGGAGTCATTTCAATCTCGTGCCATGGAAAAATACAGGGCGAGATCTTCAGACCTTTTTTCGGAAGCTGTCCTAAAATCCCCTTTAAAATTCCATAGACGGCTTCTGCCTCGGCGCTGTCCTGAAACAGAGGTTCTGGCGACAAGGGCTTTGGTTTGCGCACTTCTCCGTCGTCAAAGCTGTAATTGTACTCATCCTCTTTCCGAAGCAGGGCATAGAGCTGCGTTTTGCCCGATGACATAAAACAGGGCAGGAAACACGCGACAAGTTCCAAATCCTCTGCATAGGAGAGCAGAACTTCCTTTGCCACGCGCATTTGTAAGTCTTCATCCTGTAAGGAATGGCAAAAGTAAGATGCCGTCATTTTCTGATGTTTTGTGCCGTTTCTAATAAGCGCAACAACCGTTTCCACCGCGTCATCCGCATTGTAAAAGCCCTTTGCCCAGAGAGCGCAGCTGATGGCAACGGCATCGTCCGACGCAAGCTGATCCTCCAAAAAATCAGCATCCCGCAGGCACTGCCCCATCATCTGCAGCAGTTTGCCACTAATGCGGTCAACACTCTTTTCATTGAAAATGCCAATCCATGTGCTGACTGCCCGTTTGATGGACGAATAGCGGATCAGGTCATTCTCTTCAATCACGGAAAACAGGTACAAAAACGCCTCTGGTCTGCCCTCATCCATCGTTTCGCAGACAACCTGGCGTGCCCCTTCCTGTAGCCGCGCCGCCAGCAGGAATTTCCCGAGATCCTGATACAGCGCCTGGCTTCTTGACATTACGATACCTCGAACCAGCTCGTGGCTCATCATCAGCGTGTTGCCCTCGCCAAAGAGAATGTCCCTGACCGCCTGGATGGTTTGTTCCTCACCTCGGTCAATCTGTGCCGCCAAAATCCACGAATACGCAAACTCATTTCGTGCATGGTCGTATAGTTCCTCCGAAATGTTTCCGGTTAGGACTGCCGCAAGATTCCCACCATAAAATTCTAAATGCGCATATGCCCATAATAGCTGGATGCTGTTCTCCACGAACGGAAGATAACTGTCCGAGCGCATGCTCCTGCGATACCATCCCGCTGTCATCTGGTAACAGTTCATCGCGTCGAGTGCATCATAAAATTCCTCCTGACGTGCCTGTGCCACACAGACATCCACCACGTTTTTGTATGTACTGCGGTACAGGTCACTCAGCTTTCCGCTATCGCTTTGCCGCAAAAGCTGTTGCATCTCCATGCACACATCCGACGGCATATTGTAATAATATCCGTTCGAAAGCATTTTTAATTCCTGTTCGGAAAGGTGCGCTCCCTTTTCTGCAAGCGCGCTCCGCATTGATTCCGTCAGCTTTCTTCTGGAATCATAAGTAAATCCTGCCATTTGTATTCCTCCTTAATTTTACCACCTTGACGTTACTGTCACTCCGTTCAAGTAACAGATTCCATGTACGTTTTCGTATGTGAACAGAATCACCCTGACAGCATTGTCAGGCGGATGAATGTAAATACGATATCGTCTTTCCATAGAATTGCATCGGAGAGGGCGGTCAGTTCCGCCTCGCCCGCAAAAACGCGGTAAATGCCGTCCTCAAAGCATTGCAGCGTATTTTCGATAGCCTTGTCCTCCACTGCGTCTGCACCGCCGCGCAGACCGGAGGAAATCTTTCCGCGCGATGCCTGCGCCGCAATTTCCTCCTTTGTTAGATACGCCAGAATCTGCCCTTCGTCCTTTCGCTCATTATACTGCCTGACGCCGAGCCTTGTCAGGCTGATGAGAAGTTCTCGGACAGTCTGTGGCTTCTCAGCGAGTTCAAACGCGACCGGTGTGGTATCCGCGCGGTTCTGTTTGCCGAGTTTTTTCATTTTAACATGGATTGTGAATGACATGTTTGATTCCCCCTCCCTCTGACATATTCAGAAATTTCTTCTTTTATTATACTGATATTCTATTGTGATATCAATGTGAAAATTAGGGATGGTTTTAAAAATCCTAAAGCTTTGCCATTGTCTATCTTGTATTGAGCAACTGCCTAGAATAGTCCATCCAAGATATGACCCGAGTGGGGTGTGACTACTTGCAGGTTAGATTTTATACCGAAGTAATGTTCCGAGAAAAGGGAGTGCATTTTATCGCAATCTCTAACGGAGTAGACAGCGAAAAAAGGAAAGTGCGGAGTTTGCGTCATTCCTAGGAAACCTTTTTTGATTTCCTGTCTTAGAGTGTGCATTTTCGGTTTTTAGAGCGAATTTGAAACAAAATTCCGATTGAAAATTCCTAAATGCACACCCCTTAAAAATCAATTCGTTTCTGCATAGGCTAGAATTGACTATTTTTTGATTTATACTTACTGAATCCATCAAAGAATACTTCCATATTCTCTAAACTAGGAATCATAAATGGCTGCTTTCAAGGAAACATGCTGTGGTAGTCTTGCCATTTGACATTTCAATACCCATCTTTCCATGCCTATTTGCTTCCGGCATCCATTTTCTACCATAATTCTCTGCATTACTATCTGCAATTAAAACAATTGTTGCTTTGATTCTATCTCACCTCTTTTTATCAAATCGACCACTTGTTCAAGACGTATTTCTCCCATGTCCTGTTTATCAAGCTGTGCATCTCTTTGTCTTATGGATACAGACATATTATTTTTCTCGTTTTCGCCTACGATAATCATATATGGCACCTTATCCATGAGTGCTTCACGAATTTTATATCCAAGTTTCTCATTTCGAACATCCACTTCTGTCCGGATATCATTTTCTTCCAAAAATTCCTCAACTTTCTTAGCATAATCATTATATTTATCTGAAACTGAAAGAACCTTAACCTGTACTGGTGCAATCCACGCAGGAAATTTTCCCGCATAATGTTCTAATAAAATGCCAATAAAACGTTCTATCGATCCAAATATAACTCTATGCAGCATAATCGGGCGATGTTTCTCTCCATCTGCCCCAATATAGTCAATATCAAATCTTTGCGGAAGCTGGAAATCAAGCTGTATTGTTCCGCATTGCCACGTTCTGCCTATGGAATCTTTTAGATGAAAATCAAGTTTCGGTCCATAGAATGCACCATCCCCTTCATTTATGACATAAGATTTACCCATTCCCTGCACTGCTTTTTCTAAAGCTTCCGTAGCAAGCTGCCAATCTTCATCACTTCCTATGGAATGCTCTGGTCTCGTTGACAATTCAATTTCATATGAAAAACCAAACTTTCGGTAAACCTCATCAATAAGACGCATAACACCTTGTATCTCATCCAATACCTGATCTTCTCTCATAAAAATGTGAGCGTCATCCTGTGTAAATGAACGTACTCTCATGAGACCGTGTAAAGTTCCAGACTTTTCATTGCGATGCACAAGCCCTAATTCTCCCATCCGCATAGGAAGTTCCTTATATGACCTTGGTTCTAGTTTATACACGAGCATTCCACCCGGGCAGCTCATTGGTTTGATTACATAATCATCATCTTCAACCTTGAGAGCGTACATGGTATCTCTATAATAATCCCAATGGCCAGATCTCTCCCAAAGACTTCTTTCCAACATAATAGGCGTAGAAATTTCAACATATCCTTCTCTGCGATGGATTTTCCTCCAATAATCAATCAGCAGGTTCTTCAATATCATTCCTTTTGGCAGAAATACCGGTAATCCCGGCCCCTCATTGAAAATTGTAAATATTCCGAGTTCCTTTCCCAATTTTCTGTGGTCTCTTATTTTTGCTTCTTCAACCATATGCAGATATTCATCCAATTGTGCCGCTTTTGGAAAAGATATACCATAGATTCTTGTAAGCATTTGATTTTTTTCGTCGCCTCTCCAATAGGCTCCAGCTACTGACAATAGTTTGATTGCTTTAATTTGACACACATTAGAAATATGTGATCCTGCACAAAACTCCTCATATTCTCCCTGCTTATAGAAGCTAATTTGCTCTGTATCATTCAGTTCTTGAATCAGTTCAACTTTATACTTTTCATCGGCATTCTCCATAAAGCTAAGAGCTTCTTCTTTTGACTTCTCATAAACCTGCAAGGATAAAGACTCCTTTACGATCTTTCGCATTTCTGCTTCGACTGTCTTTAAATGATCTTCTGAAAATGAAAATTCGAACTGAAAATCATAATAAAATCCATTTTCGATTGTCGAACCAATGGCACACTTTGTTTCTGGATATAAACGTTTTACAGCCTGTGCAAGTACATGTGCACTCGTATGCCAAAATGCCTTTTTGCCCTCCTGTTCTTCAAAGTTTACTTCTACAATTTCTCCATTTTTTCGTAGAACCTTCATAATTTGTTGCTCCTTTCTCTTTTCAGCTTTAACTATTTGGCAACAACATAAGAAAAGCACCCATAAGACCATAATCACATAGTCTTAAGGGTGCACTTAGCACGGTTCCACCTTAACTTTTCACTTCAGATTCTATCAAATCCTATCCTTTAACGCAGGCATACGGTAACACTTACTCATTTCAGCATTACAGCTCTGGAATGGTTTTCGTCTAATTTCCACATAAATAGCTTCCACCAAGTACTATTCTCTCTGGATGTTTCCAACTAAACTACTTTTTTCCGTCTTCGCTTTTCTTATGTTATTGATGGTACTTTATCACAACTTCTTTATTTTGTCAATGCCGTCTGTATCTGTTCCACTTTCGGATTATTTTTTCTGTAACAGTTCAGATAACCCATTGAACTGTTACGTATCCAGCCATTAGAAATCGCTTCGCGATGGGCTGGATACCTCCAACCACTACATTTTATTGCGGTCAGCGCAGTAAATGCGCAGACCTACCTGAACTGTTACTTTTTTTAATCTTCTTAGTGGCAAAATACAGGTCGTTTTCATCAAAAACGTGCAGTTTCTCATTGTCATTTTTTGCCAAAGTATTGTATAATACAAAGCCTTGAAAATAGGGGAAACTTATGGAAAAAGCTTATAAACAGGAATTTGTATATCTACTTATAAAGTTGATACAATTCTAACCGCTGATGCCATTCCGCCATCACCATACGATGGATTTCTAATAAAATTCTTTGCTGATTCACTCAACTCTTGATGGTTTCTAATTGTATAAATAATTTCATTTTCCCACCCAAATAATCTTGAATTAGAAATCGTTTCAATATCCAGTAATACATTTGTTATATTATTGACATAACTACTATTATGTTTTTCTATAATGTAGCGCATAAGTTCAAGCCGCTTATCCATACTTTTTATATTTGAAGAAGATGGATTCGTTCGATAATTAATCAATAGTTTTTCAATAATTCCAGCATATGCCTCTGGTATGGTTTCCAACATACTTAAAAAGAAATCCCAATCCTCAAAACCTGAACGCATAGATTCATCATAACCCTTACATTGTTCATAAAATTTCTTGTTAAGGATATGTGTTGCCGGACAACAGATGGAAGTAATAACGGAGATGTAGACATGAGATCAGAAAACGAAATGTACAATCTTATTTTAGAGATTGCGAAAAATAATGTTAGGATTAAAGTTGTTTATATGAACGGTTCAAGAATAAATGAAAATGTTCCAAAAGATATGTTTCAAGATTACGATAAACAAATCTATATGTTCTAGCCGTGTATAACATTCCTCCAGCAGCGGCTTGTATTAGGCTTGGGAAAGTAACCAATAGTCGTTTTTGTATGAAAAAGATGTGATTATGCTATTGTTTTATTTTCCAAAAAGGAATATGATAGTAATGTAGATGATATCATATAGTATTGGATAACACAATGATTAGAAAATAACAACGTTTCGGTAAGACGGAGCGTTGCAGAAAATAAAATTTATGGAGGAAAGAACAATGGCAATTTTAGTGACAGGCGGAGCCGGATTTATCGGCAGCCATACGGTAGTGGAACTTCAAAACGCAGGATATGATGTTGTTGTAATTGACAATCTATCCAATTCCAGTGCAAAGGCGCTGCAGCGTGTGGAAAAGATTACTGGGAAACCAATAACTTTTTACAAGGCGGATATTCTTGACAGAGAAGCATTGGAGAAAATTTTTAACAAGGAAAATATTGAATCTTGTATTCATTTTGCAGGGTTAAAGGCTGTTGGCGAGTCTGTTGCAAAGCCGTGGGAGTATTACAATAACAATATTGCCGGTACGCTTACCCTTGTCGATGTAATGCGCAAACATCACTGCAAAAATATTATTTTCTCATCGTCAGCGACGGTTTACGGCGATCCGGCATTTATTCCCATTACAGAGGAATGCCCTAAGGGACAGTGTACGAATCCGTATGGCTGGACAAAGTCGATGTTAGAGCAGATTTTGTCAGATATGCAGAAGGCAGATCCGGAATGGAATGTCATTTTACTGCGTTACTTTAACCCAATCGGTGCACATCAGAGCGGCACAATGGGCGAAAATCCGAACGGCATTCCCAACAATTTAATGCCTTATATTACACAAGTTGCAGTAGGCAAGTTAGAGAAGCTGGGCGTATTCGGCAATGATTATGATACACACGACGGAACGGGTGTTCGTGATTATATCCATGTAGTAGATCTTGCGGTTGGTCATGTAAAGGCACTGAAAAAGATTGAGGAAAAGGCGGGGCTTTGCATTTATAACCTTGGTACAGGTACAGGCTACAGTGTATTGGATATTGTTAAGAATTTTGAGGAAGCGACTGGCGTTAAGATTCCTTATGAAATCAAACCACGCCGTGCTGGCGATATTGCAACCTGCTACGCGGATGCAAGCAAGGCAAAGAAAGAACTGGGCTGGACTGCGCAGTATGGCATTAAGGAAATGTGCGCAGACAGCTGGAGATGGCAGTCCAATAACCCGAATGGCTATGGCGAATGAAAATCTGCTTCAAGAGAACCAGTTTTAGAAAGCATCAAAGCTTTTTGACATAAAATAGGGTTTTGGTGAAAGGACAAGGTATAGGATAAATTGAATGAGAAAAAAGCAATTGAAATTATGACAGGGTGGCTGAGTCATAAAAATGAATTGGGCAGAAAACCAGCGAAAATCAAAGCGGCAGGCAGCTTTTCTTACGAGGGAAACGATTATGTTATCCTGAAATTTAAGCCGGAATGGCTTGGAGAATGGCAAGTCGGTGTTGTCGGCTTTGACGAGGAGGGGAATGAATGCGGTCATACATTTAGCGAGTATGAGAAGTATGACGAAGCGACAGCGAAGGATAAATGCATTGCTATAATCGAATATATGAAAGAATATTGGCGGGGACGGTTTCTGGCAGAATTGGAAAGACGTGGCATGACAGAGGAGGAATACAACAGCTTAACAGAGGAAGAACGCGAGAAGAAATGGAATGAAACTAAGGAGCAGAAAGCAATACGTGTCGGGTCTGTTCTTTTAAAAGATCCAGAAATTGACTTTAGTGCGCTTTGTGATACCCTTATCAAGTTGTATGAAGTGGAGGACAAGGATTGTACACGCAATGAGTATACATTGGTATTTAATTTTGAGAATAATGTTATTTCCGTTGGATTGATGGACACCCCTGTGCCGAATGGAGAAGCAGAGTATTATGCGGAGGCGAATTTCTTATGGAGAGAAGCTGTGGAAACTGTAAAACAGCATAAGGCGCATCTGCTTGTAACAACCATGAATCTTGAGGGAAATCCAATTGGAGCGGCGGCTGTTTTTACGGATGTAGTAAATACGTGCAGTAATGAAATCAAGGCACTGGGAATTTATACGACAGGGAATGTCTATGAACCATCCTATTATGATGAATGGGCTCAGAAAATAGTAAACGGTGAATATCCGATTCCTCTGTGGGTGTATTTGGGGCTGGTGAATGATGAAAACGGAATTAGCGGATATACTTACGGGCTGACAAAATTTGGCAGGGCAGAAGTGGAGGTTATTGGTAGCAGCCATACGGTTGACGAACTCTATAATTGTCTTTACTATGTCTGTGACTGGCTGTTGACGGAAGGGGCGTATTTTCATGACGGTGAAACGCTTAGTTTTCGTTCGGATGAGCGGCTGACTATTACGAAGTCAAAGGCAGTCTATGTTACAGGCGATAGCTTTAAAATTTCGTATTAGTGCAAAGCAGAATATTTGCCTATTTGGGTACTTTACCAGATAGGCATTTTTTGCATATAGAAAATATAAAAATAAGGTTAACAATATGAAAATAAAGAAAAAATACATGATATTAGCAATTGTAATCATTGTAGTGCTGGGCATTATTTTTTATCACAATCTTGAGCGCAGATATGAGCCGCAGGGAGAAGCCCTTGATATTTTTGTGGAAAATTATGCAGGATGTTCTGGCTATACGCAGCAGGAAAACGGCAGTTTTGTAGTAAACGGTGATGACCCGCAGCTTTATTTGCGTGGCACAAACGGGCAGAGTATTGGATATGGTGTAATTGGTGGATTGGAATTGCAGTTTGCATCCTATAGTGGACAAGCACGTAATTCGCTGCCTATCCAAGTGTTTTATGCAAAAGAAGGTGAAGGTTATACAGAAAAACATTCTATTAAAACGGCAGTTTATAAAGGGATTTACAAAGGACGGATCACCTGTTTGATTCCACTGCCGATTGGTGAGTATGCGATGCTGCGTTTGGATATTGATGGCGATTTTCAATTGCAGAATATTATTGCTTATACGGGGGAAATGCAGTCGCATTTGTACGTATCACACCGGACAGTGCAGAATTGTCTGTTGTATTTTCCTGTAGCAATCATTGGGTGCTGCTTAATTTTCTGGGCGCATTGTGTGCGGATGCGTGAAAATAGGGCAGGTTTTAAGGCATATGCGATGACTGTGCTGTTTGGAACAAGACCGAATAAGGGTAGAGAAGTGCATTTGGACTATCTACGAATTTTGGCAGCGGTTCTAGTAATATTGGCACATGCGTGTTCTCCAATGGTAGAGCTTGCCGAACAAGAGTGGAAACAATTGCTGTTAATCGGTGGTTTAAGTCTTGGGCTCTGCTGTAATGTAATTTATGTAATGCTTTCGGGAACATTACTGTTAAGCCCCAAAACATCAAAGGAGGAATCAGTAGCTTCTTTTTATAGCAAGCGTGCATCTAGGGTAATTATTCCACTTGCTGCATACTACCTTTTGCTATTATCGCTGAATCATGAGGTGCGTTTTTTGCCTCCGGAACATCTTGGGAGTGCGCTGAAACGCGTGGTAACTGGTGCACCTGACGCTGCGCCGCATTTATGGTTGATTTATACAATTGTTGCCCTGTATCTGGCTGCGCCGTTTTTCCGCATTATGATGCAGCATTTAAGTGATAAAATGTTGTTTTCACTTGCAGTGATGATTTTGGCGCTGAATATACTGACCACTTATTTGCCGCTGTTTGGGATGGCTTTTGGCCCTGTTTCTTTTCTTGCAGGCTGGGACGGTGTGTTTTTAATCGGCTATATTTTGACAAGGCATAATGAGAAAAGAGGTTACGATAAGCGCAGCCGTTTGATTATGGCTGCGGCAGTGATTTCTTATATTGCAATGATTGTAATTGTTTTTATAGATACAGGGTATATGAATTATGTCTATAACAATGCACCAACCATGATATTTACGTCATGCGGTATTTTTATATTCTTTTTGAAGAGAAAAAATTGGTTTGCAAACAAGTCGAACTTTGTAATGCGTCTGTTTTCAAAGTATAGTTACTCAATAATTTTAATTCATTGGTATGTGCTGTTTGTAATTGTGCAAGGTAAACTGCATATTACAGCGCTTCGGTTCGGATGCATCGGAGGAATTGCGGCGACAGTGGTGTTAACGTTTTTAATTTGTCTGTTTCTGGCGGTTATTTTCGACAATACAGTTGTGATAGTCTGCAATGTGCTTTTTGATAAGGCAGTAAAAGCAGCCAAACGCATAACAAGCACCGAATAAAAAATGTATGCCCGCCAATTATGCCGACTTACGAGCATAATTATTTTGGACGATATGATAAAATTTATTGGTCGTGAGTATAATAGTAAGTGAATAGGCGGTTCTGAAATAAGTGGAGATGCAAATATGAAAAAATGGCTGCGGCTTCTTCTGTTTATAGCGGGGCTTCCGCTGGCTGCGATACTATTGTTTCCACCTGAAAAAAAGGAAGCAAAGGAGGAGTATCAGATAAAGAATGCAGAAGAAATGCCATTTATGGTAATGCTTTGTGAGGATCGGGGAACTTATGCATATGAACCGGAGGAGGCTGTTTGCCATATAACTGCTGCGCTGCTGACAGAGGAACGGCTGGCAGCATTTGATAACCTGGAAAATGGCGAAGGCAAGCGCCAAGAATACTTAAAGGCATTGGCAGTCGTATGCCGTACGAATATGCTCTACACATGGGAGCAGGAACAGTGTCCAGAGGAGTTGGATATTAAGAAAACGGGACTGCCATTTCGCAAACTAAAGCAAAACAGTAATGAGGAATTGTGGATTCGGGAAGCGGTGGAGGAATCCACAGGCGCTGTGATTATGGATGGGAGTAAAGAGGAGAGAACTGTAATTGCAATCCCTTTTTTTACATCATCAGATTGGGAAATTAAAATTGGGGAAGCAGGGGAAGGGATTGGGCTTTCGTTAAATTATGCATTACTTTTGGCGCAGGAGGGCAGTGAATTTACACAGATAATCCGCTATTTTTTTCCAGAGTCTAAAATCAGAGTTGAGTAGGGGAGAAATTCCCCTGCTTTTTTCGTTTTTATGCACAGTCCCATGCAGAGGAACTCTGCCGCAGAAGCGGCGCAGGGGGCGCGCGGCGAGTAGGGAGAAAATCTTCCCTACTCGATGATATGTTTTTTAAAAGAAAAAATTCAAGCATATTTGATTACTTTTGCTTTGCATAATTCAATAAAAAACGGAAATGCTACTATTGTGATAAAACAGATTTACCCAGAACAACGGTAGAACGTATATTACCACAAAATTTCCAAATTTTATAAGGTAGTCAAATGGAGGTTGAAGATGAATAGACGTAATAGGAAACGCCCCGCCTTACAGAAAGAGAAAATCAGCATCATTGCCGCATCTGTGTTTGTTTTGTCTGCGCTGACGCTTGCAGGAGTATATATGGCGGCTCGGGAGGATGGAGAATCCGAAGATAATAAGATTGATTTTGCCAAGTTAGAACAACAACAAAATATGGTAGCAGATGAGGAAGAAGCCGCACCTAAGGTAGATGACAGCCAATCGGTATCAGGTAAGGCAGATATGGGAAAAACACCAACGAATCGTTATGCGGACGCACGTTTTACAAGGGAAACAGATGATACAAATGATTTAAGCAATAATAATGATATGGATATCGATCCTGAATATACAGAGGTAAACTCTGGACAGGTTACAAATACACCGCTGGAAGGGACGGACAAGGCCGCTGTTTTTATGAATGAAGAAGAGAATGCAGCAGAAGGTGTTGTCGCAGAACAAGAAGAGCCTTTGCCGCAGTTGTCATTTTCAGATGATGATACCTTGCAGCTTCCGGTTGTCGGTGCTGTGCTGTTAAATTATAGCATGGACAAAGCTGTTTACCATGGAACCATGCAGCAATACCGCTATAATCCCGCGCTTGTGATTGCAGCAACAGAAGGCGAAATTGTAACAGCAGCAGCAGACGGCATTGTGACTAAGGTATACAGTGACGCGCAGACAGGCAATACCATCAGCTTTGATCTTGGTAATGGATACGAATTAACGTATGGACAGCTTGCAGATATTACGCTTGCAGAAGGTGATGTTGTAAAAGCTGGGGATAAAGTTGGTACTATTGCGAAGCCGACAATCTATTATACGCAGGAGGGCACAAATATTTATATTAAGCTGACAAAAGACGGCGTTCCCACCAATCCGCTGGAAAAGGTAAACCAATGAGTAAGCAGATGCTTTTACTGAAAAATGCAACTATCCGCAGCATGAGTGATGCACTGTGTGCACAATATAAGGCAAATACCTTCGAGGGCAGTATACTTATCGGAAATGGTAAAATTCTTGAGGTGGCTCCGCAGATAACGCTTCCTTCTTCCGCGAACTGTGAAGTAATGGATGTAAACCACAATCTGGTGATGCCGGGAATTATTGAAGCACACTGTCATATGGGCATTACCGAGGAGAAAAAAGGGCAGGAGGGGGATGACTGTAATGAAACAGTGACCCCCATAACACCCATGCTTCGGGCAATTGACGCCATAAACACGATGGATGCGGCATTTCACGATGCAGTACAAGCAGGCATTACAGCGGCAAATATAGGCCCCGGCAGTTCCAATGTTGTCGGCGGCCAGTTTGCCGTTGTAAAGACCAGCGGCAGGCGTATTGACGACTTAATTGTTAAATTCCCTTCAGCTATGAAAGTGGCTTTCGGCGAAAATCCCAAAGTAAATTATGCAGGATTGGATACTTCTCCTGTTACAAGAATGGCGATTGCTGGAATGCTGCGCAATGAATTGGCAAAAGCGCGCCACTATCTGTCAAATAAACAGGAACCATACAGTCTGCATTATGAAGCATGGCGTCCAGTCTTTGAACAGAAAATACCATTAAAGGCACACGTGCACCGTGTGGATGATATTTTCACGGCAATTCGCATTGCCAAAGAGTTTGGACTGCGTATGACACTTGACCATTGCAGCGAGGGGCATTTAATTGCTGAGGAACTTGCCTTTGAAGGATTTCCGGCAATTGTAGGCCCGGATATGTCAAGCCGTAATAAAATAGAAGTGCAGAATGTTGCATTTAAAACGGCAGGTATTCTCTCGAAAGCAGGTGTCATGGTATCCATTACAACAGACCATCCCGTGTCGCTGATTCAGTCGCTTCCGCTTTGTGTTGGACTAAGTGTAAAACATGGCTTAGATCTTGAAGAGGGATACCGTGCTCTAACAATCCATGCGGCAAAAATCTGCGGCGTAGCAGATCGCCTTGGCAGCTTGGAAAAAGGAAAAGATGCAGATATTGCAGTCTTTGACGGCAATCCAATGGAGATTTTTACAAATACATTAATGACGATAATCGACGGCAAAGTCGTTTACCGAAATAAGGCTGTGAGAGAACGCAGGGGTTGAAAAACGGACGAAATCCTGCGGACAGGCTCACGCAGCATAAGAAATAAACTGATGTAAAATAGAGCCATATTATAAATCGTATATCTCGTCTGACAAAAGATTACCAAAGACACCAGACCTACATTAATGATAATAGAAATCATAACCAAGGAAACGAGCAGGATAAGCTTAGAATCTTTGACAACGAGACAGTGCCAGATAAACAGAACAATATATAGCAGGTAAACAACCAGACTGTACCAGTTCAGTATCGGATTGCGCTGGGCAACCGTCGTAATAAGACCAGATAGGATATTGTCCGCAAATGTACCGATAATCTGGGGCAGGTTATGCAAAATAATGGAATGGTTGATGGTATTCATAATTTGGTCTGCGTATTCACT
Organism: Lachnospiraceae bacterium; assembly: GCA_009774395.1. Lineage (GTDB taxonomy): Bacteria > Bacillota > Clostridia > Lachnospirales > Lachnospiraceae > COE1. The sequence goes on along the minus strand of VSNQ01000003.1, from coordinate 56,636 downwards.
GGCAGCAACCAGATCCCCATCATACCGTTCCATGGCAAACTGACTTACCATAGGGCGCAGGTTGTCAATTTGTATGCAGTCATAATAATCTCCAAAATGGGATACACGGTTTGCCCAGCCTTTTGGGGCAGCGCTTTTTAGGTAGCCGTTTTTGTCGCAGATATCATAAATTTCAAGAAATAGATTTCGGATATCTTCATCTGCAATATACTGTGCGTCGCTTCTCTGTGCAGTATAGATCGCCATTGTAGTGACAAATCTGGTATCCCCAGAATGTCGGGTAAACTCACCCCGCAGGGCATAGTTATACCCGAAATCCAGACAGAATGTGCCAAGCAGAACACTGATGATGCACAGCAGTGACAGCGTGATTCCTTTAAGATAATGTTTGTCTTTAAAATAGCAGTATAGAATGCCAAGAGCGAGCATAATCAGCGCAACAGACATCTGTTTACGGGTGGAGATAAGCAAAAGGGCAAAAAACCAACAGGAAATAAATGAGGATTTCCCACGGTGCAGACAATAGGCAGTCAGGAAGCGGAAAAAGAGGAAGTAGCAGGGAATGGTCAGTCCTTCCGTTAAAATGCTGTTCGAGTACATAGAACCTCTTTTAGCAGCAAAGCGGCATAAGAGCGATACCAGCATTGGAATACATAAGATGAAGAAAGCGGATAATCTGCTAGTTCTAAACTCGTGCAGGATATAATCGGCAAAATACCATGCGGAAAAGGCTGCCAGTGTGCTCTGTAGAAAGACAGCGGCAGTCAGGTAAAAATCGGAGGAAAAACTGGAGAACAGAAAACGCAAAAACGTTAAAAATATCGGATAAAGTGGTTCTCTTGCGATACTCATCCCTATGTAACCCTGTGAGTCTACACAGATAACAACACCGTCGTACAAAGCAAAGAAGAGATAAAATGTGCAGACGAAAATAAGCATAAAGATGGAGAATAAGTGGTGATTTGTTGATTTTTTCATAAATGAAATCCTTTCCAATCGTCTAAATTTTTCAAGAATGATAGGAGGCTGTGATTAAAAGGTGACTTCTCCATCGTGGTCTATAATTGAGATATATTCAATACCTTCAAGATCGCTCAGTTTCTGAATCAGTTCTCTGCCATCTTTTACACGCAGTTCTATGACAATACTTGTTCTGTCAGGGGTGATATTTCTTGATTTTACCTTGTAAGTCCTTGTGTATTGTGATACGATGCCGACAATGGAATCTTCCATATCACAGTAGATGCCTTGGGTCATCAGTACCATGGGACTTTGTGGCACAGGCAGCCTGTCCAGCAGGAAGATCGTTCCTGTCACAACTATGGATAAAATTGCGGCAATATCAAACAATCCGACACCGCATATAATGCCGACTGCCAGCGCCCAAAACATAAAAACCAGATCGAGCGGATCTTTTACCGCATTTCGAAAACGCACGATTGAAAGTGCCCCTACCATTCCGAGAGAAACGACAATACTGGACTGGATGGCAATAATAATTGCAGCCGTAATCAAAGCAATTGCGGAGAGTGATATATTATAATTTTTATTGTAGAAATTCTTTCGGGTAATAATCCGGTAGATAAAGAAAATATACAATGCAAACAGCAGAGTGACGCCAAATATCGTTACAGTTTGTAAAACCGAAAGATCAGCCATATTAACAGTGTTTATAAATGATTTTTTAAAGATATCGTCAAAACTCATAATAAACCTCCTCCAAAATGATACCTTCTGCACATATAGTATTTTGAGTATGTTGTCTGACGAAGGTTTTCTGTTTGTACCAAGGAATATATAAAGTCTGGTATAAGTTCGTCAAATTTTACTTCCAGTAAGTGCTGATTGAATGGCATAATAGGATGTGCTACAATTCGTTGTTTGGTGAAATCTTCCACAAAAGTGCCGGCCCTTATGTTCTGGTCAAATGTAACTCTGACATTTCCGTCACTGTATACGTAAGGGGAGCGGTCATATTCTGTAATAATTGCGGGCTTTAAAAATTTTGTATGCTGCCACAGACAGAATTTCCTGTAAACTTCTGAATCGATGGCATCTATCCTAAGAGGGATGCCTTGTATCATTTGCAGGCACAGCCTTTCATCAATGCGGCAGGAGCTCTTTTTTGTTTTGCCGTTTTCCTTGCGCTTTAGTTCAAGCCGAATGTAGGAGAGGTCAGCATTATATATTCGTATTCGAAATTTTTCTCTTGGATTATTTCCGTTTATATTGTCATACAGGCAGCTATTGGAATAGTCGTCAAAATATAGACTCCTAATCACATATTCCCCGTTTCTGCCTGCATTTTTGTCCGGCTGCATAATTCCACTTATGCTGTTTCTTATTGTTTCGATCTGCTGACGTGTGCAAAGATATTTGTATTCGTGTCTAAACTCAGTCATCTTGCAGCGCCTCCCATTCGCTTTTTAGAAAATCAAGGCGCTTATCAATAAAATCGGCTAGTTCCAGCACTTTTGTGTTGTATAGGATTCTTTTTTCATCAATCGTTGCTGCCTGCGGGAAAGTGTTCCAGCGTATCATATTGCAGTCATTTGAACTACGAATATTTTTACTATACTCGAAGAATATTTTTTCACAATTATTTTTTAAGTGTGGTTCTAGCTCCTTAAAAAATATCGCTGCAACCGTTTTTCTAAAGTCCTTGTGCTGATACAGGGCATACCAAATGTCGGATTCTTTTTCCTGTACAGCGGCATACAGCCCTTTTGGATCGTTTAGATTGATGCCGTCTTCGGTGATCCCTGATGCAGCGATCGATTTGTCATAATCCCAGCAGGGGCCAGCATAGAATTTGCTGCTGATGCTGTCATCGTATTTATAGATGTATTGACTGGTGAAGGAGGCGTCCAGATTTTTAACAAGTTCTTCGAGCAGATATTTCCGTGCGAAAGAATCTACGTCAATATATTCGTAGTACATTTTCCCAGTGTACGGGTTGGAGCCGTCTGCGGAAAATACCGCATCCTCAAAGTCCTGATACAGTCCTGCTATATAGGATACTTGGTTATAAGAGGCATATTTGGGACTTGCAAAAACGACTGGCTGCATTCTGGATGTAAGAAAACCGCTGGCTTCCAGCCCATATCTGTCGCTTGTTTCAAGCTCCAGCAGATAACCGCCTGATATGTCCTCTGGCTCCTTTTCGATGTGGTATCCTTTTGTGCTAAAAAGCCGCCCTTGCTGTTCCATAAAAAAATCTGTATCTGCCAGATTACAGTTCTTGTTTAAGGACACGACTTCTTTTTCGAGATTTCTGATATTGACTCGGTTTTTACCAATTTCGACCTTTTCGGATAACAGATAATTGCCAACAAAATTGCCATTGATATACACATCAACATACTGGAATTTTGGCGTGTAGGGAAGTTTGAGCAGCTCTGCAATGAAAAAGGCGGATGCATTTCTGACCAGCGTATCGTCAAAGGCATTTGCGATTAGGAGCCATTTTTTGGCTTTGCCCATTTCAAATAAATCCATACTCTTGTTTAGACTTATCGTATAGGACTTTTTTTCTGTCTTGTCAAAAGAAGAATTTCCGCGGCAATGGATTTCATCAATAATTCCTTCAAAATAGCTGCGTCCACGACTGTCCATAATCAATATTTTTCCAGATTCTGACAGTTGTTTTGACGAATGGATTGATTCAACCGAACCAGATTGTGTCTGCACAAAAAAGGTGGGGATACCTGATGTATACCACACTGTCAAAGTATATGCCGTATTATTGTTTTCTTCTGTTATAAGACTGTGCGTTCCCTGAGCCAAACAATATTTGCTGCCGCTGGTGATTTTTTTGCCATCAATAGTAAGGTATGGGATTCCACTGAAAGTCAGACGCATTTTTTGATTTTTGAAAGCATTCGGAATGAAAAAGCAGTAAGTGTTGTCTGCTTCGTTTTTCCACCAGTTGATGCAGAGATTGTCAGTGAGCCAAAGCGAAAGTTCAAATTCGCCATTATGGGTGGGAATAGAAGGTTCATTTGCCGTATAACTCCATTTCACAATACCAACAGCAAGAACTGTCATGAATAACAGCATTGTAATTCTTGTAAAATCCTTTTGATTTCTTCTCATTTTTAATTCTTTCATTTAGGTTTTGATTTACTCGTTCAGGGCACACGGGTTTCTAAGCGATCTACGCTTGATTTTGGCATGGTTTGGGGCTTTCTGGCTGAGCATCAGACCGATATGCCTGCATCGTAATTATTCCAAGTTGATAATAAATGTCAAAAAGTGTACTTTTTGATAGCCGCAACAACAAAGTTATTGTACATAAAAACCTGACCGTTTGCAAGTATTTTTTGACAATTTACAAATTTTTTATAACAGTCCAGTCTTACAGTTACGCCTGATGTACACAAACTATGTCAAAGTTACATTTTGGTGCATTCACAACTTGCAAAATCACTCGAAGAACGATTTTACTAGCGGAATAGTGTAAGCTGAACTGTTGCGTTTTTTCTTAATCTTTTTAACAGAATGTCAAAATATCCCATCTTTTTTTCTAAATAGAATTTTCGACAGATTATAATTCGGCTCAATTGAGAGATTATCAAAAAGTACACTTTTTGATAGTTATAACACTATCCTCAATTCTTCTTGTTGCTTAAAAGCAGCCTGTATTCCCGTAATTTGCGGTAAAAAGTCGATTCACTTATATTGCACTGTTTCAGAACTTCGGCAAGCGTCAGCTTTTTTTGCTCCCAAGCCTTAACGATTTTACTAAAATCATTCGGCACTGACTTCTCAGGTCTGCCGAACTTTATACCTTTTGCTTTTGCGGCGGCAATTCCTTCTGCCTGCCGTTTTCTAATGTTCTCACGCTCACTCTGTGCCACAAAAGATAGGATTTGCAGAACAAGGTCTGCGATAAACGTTCCCATCAGGTCTTTGCCGTTGCGCGTATCAAGCAGAGGCATGTCCAATACGCAGATATCAATGCCGATTTCTTTGGTAAGGATACGCCACTGCGTTTGTATTTCCTCGTAATTGCGCCCTAAACGGTCAATACTTAAAATATACAGCAAATCTCCTGCTTTCAGCTTCTTCACCAGTTTTTTATAATTGGGGCGGTCAAAATCTTTGCCTGACTGTTTGTCCATAAAAATATTCCTTTCAAGTACAGCCGCTTCATGCAGAGCAATCATCTGGCGTCCCTCGTTTTAATCCATGCTGGATACCCGTGCATAACCATAAATATTCATATTGTTTTCCTCCATTTTTCGAAATAATTATAAAAAGAAGAACAGGGACATTTTACTGTTCCTGCTCTCATCTCATCCTTTTATCTTTTTTCTTGCCTGATGAACTCGTCCGCCTCCTTTTCTTTTATCATCTGCTTTTTTGCCTTAGCCTGTTCACGCTTTATTTTTTCGGTGCAGCAGATAGACAAAAAAGGGAGAAAGAACCCATCCCGCTACAAATTTGTTCTTTCTCCCTTAGAAACTGTAAATAAAGAACACTGCCAGACTGTGTCGGATATTTCTTCGAGGAGGTATGCAAAAAAACGTAGGCGCAGCGGGCTGCGGCGAGGCGTTTTAATATGCATAATCGGAGAAATAGACAAGCGGGATGGTAAAATTATTTGTTTACAGTTCCTTACTCAAAGCGCACCAGTGTTTTGGAACTGAGTATATCCCAAACGTGAGGATCTGGCGCATTTGATACTATTATGATAAGAGAAATATCGCAGTTTTGCAAGTTGATTCGTATTAAATTTTACTTTGTATGTAACAGTTCAGATAACCCATTGAACTGTTACGTATCCAGCCATTGGAAATCGCTTCGCGATGGGCTGGATACCTCCAATCACTACATTTTATTACGGTCAGCGCAGTAAATGCGCAGACCGCATGATTCCCACTACTTTGGCGTGGGTGTGAAAAGTAACGAACTGTTACTACATTGCAAAACTTTATACCACAAGTATAATGACATTTGCACATAAATATGTTATAGTAATCTATAACAAAGAAATCTATGTAAGCATATGCATCGCATCATAAATACAGTTATTAAGCATATTCTTAAATAGAAAGGAACAGTAGTGTGAATAATACTTTTAAGGCAGCAAAAGACACTGCCTAAGAAGTGTTAAGTTTCACACAGGAAAACGCGAAGGACAGCGTTTTTGATATCTATTTGAGCCGCTAAAGCGGCATGGAGATTAATATGAGAAACAATATTTTCGCCGTCTATGCGAATTATACTGATAGTGAACATATAGAAATAAGCAGTCAAGAAGCGCTGTCTAGGTATCTAGATCAGAGCTTCTCTTTTGTGCATTCCTATAAGGTAAGAAAAAGGCGAAAAAACCATATGAAATAGAAGGGAAAGGCATATTGTATCAATAATAAAGCTACCCGATGTAAAACGCAAATATGGAATTTTACAAACCGCTTATCTTATATGGATATAGCGGTTTTTTTATGCACACAGGCACTCAAAGGAAGATTGTCAGCATAGCTGACGAGTGCCCGGCGCGCGAGTAGGAGAGAAGGTTATTCCCCTGCTAGATTACACAGCCCCATGCAGAAGAAAAATGCCGCAGAAGCGGCGCACGGGTTGCGTAGCGAGTAGGGAAGAAGGTGTTCTACTCGATTGTGATTGTGTCAAATCCAGAAAGGAGAAGAAAATGGAACAATTTGAGATCAAGGGAAAAGTAAATACAGCACTTTGTTATGCAAGGGTTGTGGAGCAGGAAGCGATTGAACAGATTCGGCGAATGTGTGATTATGAATTTACAAACGGTAGCCGGATTCGCATTATGCCGGATGTTCATTCTGGAAAAGGCTGTACAATCGGCACTACGATGACAATTATTGATAAAGCAGTTCCAAATATTGTAGGGGTGGATATTGGCTGCGGTATGTATACAGTTAAGCTTGGAAACGCAGAAATTGATTTTGCAAAGCTTGATGAAACAGCGCATTATGTGCCGTCTGGTATGCATGTTTGGGAGGGCAGGCAAGAGCGGTTTGATCTGCAAAGCCTGCGTTGTTACAGAAGTTTGAAAAATACAAAATGGCTGGAGCGCAGTCTTGGGACGCTGGGCGGCGGAAATCATTTTATAGAGGTAGAGGAAGCGTCAGATAAAACGAAATATCTTGTAATTCATTCTGGCAGCCGTAATCTTGGAAAGCAGGTTGCGGAACTGTATCAGCAGTTAGCGGTCGACTTAAATAAAGGAAAGGAAACATATTTTCAGGAGCGTGAGGAAATTATCCGTAGCTACAAGGAGCAGGGTAGGCGAAAAGAGATACAAGAGGCATTAGCGGCAATTTCATGGCAGAAACGAGAGGCAACAATACCAGAGGACTTGTGTTTTTTATATGGCACTTATCTTGACGATTATCTGCATGATGTGGAAATCTGTCAAGCATTTGCAAGACGCAATCGAGAGAAAATTGCCGAAGTGCTGCTTGCGCGGACGGGGCTTGCAGGCGGGGAATCATTTCATACGATTCACAATTATATTGATACCAATGAAATGATTCTGCGAAAAGGTGCAATTGCCGCACACAAGGGAGAGAAGGTATTGATTCCAATTAATATGAAAGATGGCAGCGTTCTTGCAGTCGGTAAAGGAAATCCAGAGTGGAACGATTCCGCACCACACGGCGCAGGGCGTTTGATGTCAAGAACGAAAGCAAAAGAAACATTAAATATAGAGGAATACAAACATGTAATGGAAGGTGTTTACACAACTTCTGTTAGCGAGGAAACACTGGATGAAGCACCAATGGCATATAAATCCCTAGAGGACATTATTGATGTGATTCAAGAAACAGTTGATGTAATTGATATTATGAAGCCAATTTATAATTTTAAGGCAGCGGATTAATTTATACTGCGCCAGCCACACATTGCAAAGCGGCAATTTGCCTTTGTGTGGCTGTGTGTATATTGTTATACCTAGCATCGATCATTTCAACGCTTGGCATAACAAAACATTCGCAGCTTGTTTTGTTTGTGCATTGGAGAGGTATGGTAAAAATATGAAACGGAAAATTCCAACAATCAATATGGTAAAAACAGGTCAGAATATTTTGCATTTGCGGGAGCAGGCAGGCTTGTCTGTTAAGGAATTACAGGAAATATTTGGTTTTGCAACACCACAGGCAATCTACAAATGGCAGCGTGGAACAGCAATGCCAACCGTCGATAATTTAGTGGTTCTTGCAGCGGTATTTAATGTACCTTTAGATAATATTTTAGTAGTAGAGGAAACTATTCAAGTACAAATTTTAAGTGCATAGGAACAGATTAGGAACTTATTCACAGCCCCATTTACGACTCGATATAGCAAATTATAAAAGTATTCGCGTTATGCCGCAGATTTCAGCTCTCCCTACTGCAAACGGAAATGAACTTCCCAATTGCCTTTTATCAGTCCATCCGAAATATGAAAAATTCCATACAATTGCGCGCTGTCTAGGGTTTCTTTATCCACACAGAACCAATGTTCAGAAAAGTAAAGCGTTTTTCCGTCAACCTGTTCCTGCCAGCCTACAGAATAATCTTCGTGATATTCTGTACCATCTTGGTACACTAAAAATGGCTGTAAGTGCCTGTCAGCATTATCAAAAGTCCCATTGCAGACTTGCAAGCGCAGTACGCCATCCATATATGCTGTGCCGAGAATCGTAAGATTATCCGCTAAGCCGGTATTGTCGGGAACTGCCAATTGTGTCTGCGGAGTTGAAGCTTCAATATTAGAAGTATCGTTTTGGGTATATGCGGATAAATCAAGTACCTTGCAATTCGGTAAGTTAAAATCTTCAGTGTCCGCACTCACAAAAAAGCTAGAAAAAGTACCTTTATCATCAATTCCGCCGCACCCATTTAGTGATACTTCTTTTGTGTTTGGATTGCTTATCATAGTTTCCAGCGAAATCGTGTGCTTTTCTGAAAAACATCTCGTGAGCAGTCGATGAAGCGAAAATGTCAGGCGGCTTTTGTCAAAATGGTCGTCTGTGCTGACTGATATTTGAAAATATGCCTTACCCTCGTCAGCACGATATTCAAGGAATCTGCATCCGCCGATATTGCTTGAGGCGCTGTTGCTGGAAAGGGTGTAATTGTCGAATAAATCAACTTTTTCATAAATACGGTTTTGTGCGTCAGAAACGGACAGGATAATTTCGGCATTCTGATTATGAACGTTTACAGCCTCAACTTTTACTGTAATATCTTGATCGGTGCATTGGGCTGTGTCGGGCAGAATCATCTGTGACAGTTCTGGTGCATACCGATCTAGTATATTGTAGATGGTTGGAATATTTTTTGCCATTACAGGCATGGTAATACCGATGATACAGACAGCCATTGCCGTAGCAACAGCCGGTCGAAGCCAAGCTGTTCGCTTTTGTCTTTGCTTGCGTATAGTGAATTGCTGGTGGATTTTCTCCATATAATGTTCCTCTGGTACAATATGATTGTATGCGTTTTGATAATCTTCTTTAAACATTGAAATTCCTCCTAAAATATTGCAAATACAGCTTTTTCACTGTTTCATTATAAATGCAAAGTTGCGTTAACTTTTTAAGTAAAAGTCAGGTATAATTTTAACTTGCCCGCGTTTCACGATAAATACAAAGTTGTACTAACTTTTTAAGAAAAAGTCAGGTGTCATTTTAATTTGACTGCGTTTCACGATAAAGGCAAAGCTGCGATAACTTTTTACGTGCACGGGTAAGCTGTGTTCTGACAGTAGAGGCTTTTTTATGTAAAAGTTTCGCAATTTCCTCCACAGAAAGTTCCTCATAATAAAATAAATGAATAACAATTCTATATTTTTGCGGAAGCTTTTTCACGGATTCAATAATTCCCGTTTCAGGTGGATTTTCAGCGGGTATATTTGCAATGTCAGCCTCATCGAGCTGCGTAAATTTTTGTTTCCATGCAGTTTTCCACAAATTTTTACAAAGATTAATTGTTACTCTTAGAAACCACGCTTTCTCGTGCTCTGCACTCTCAAATAAGGGTTTCTTGCACAGATAACGAACAAATACTTCTTGGTGGATATCCTCGGCATCGTATTTGTTTTTTACCAAAGAAAATGCAAGACGGTATACCATATCGGAGTATCTTTGAATAACCGTGAAATCATCTGCGCACAATGATTCCTGTTTCATGTTCTCACCTTCCTTTCACTGTGAATACAATTAAGAACATGAAAAAGCTACAAGAATTTCAAATATTTATTTTATATTGAATGGCAAAAAGATTTGCCGTGTAGCTGCGCCAGCAGCACGCCGCAAAGCGGCAATTTTTATTTGTGCGGCTGTGTGCATATTGCTATACTTAGCGCCAGTCTTTTCGATGCTAAGTATAGCTGCGTTTTTTTTCATATAAATAAGTGCGAATCAAAATCGGATTTTCGGCGGAATCGTGTTTGTAACATTGGTTTTCCAGCATTCGCAGGCGTTGAAATCCAATGCGTTTCAAAAGTTTCCACGATGCTGTATTTTGTATGTCACAATCTGCATAAACAGCACAAATATTGGTGGTTTCAAATAAATGCTGGACAAGTGCCTGTGCAGCTTCCGTGGCGTAACCGTTTCCACAGTAATCCGGATGAAAGTCATAATCAATACAGTGGTGTCCTTCGTTATCTACCCAATAGCCAATACTTCCGATAACGGTTTTATCTGATTTTCGTTCCGCAACAAGGCGGTTGTCCAATGGTATCCATTTGCTAAGAAGGTCGGCAATCTGCGCATCCGTCATAGGATAAAAATCCTCGTAGCGGCTAACCTCCTCATTTGAAAAGTAAGCCCGAATATCTGCAAAATCGCCTGTTTGATAGTTCCTTAAAATCAATCGTTTGGTTTCTATAAAAATCATTTTGGCTTTGCTCCTTTCTTTATATCACCAGATGCTGTTCTGTAAAGAACACCATCCCGCAACAAAATCTAATAAATCTGCGGCAAAATCATGAGAAGGACTGTCGTCTAAACTATTGTGGCACACAAATAAAGCTTGATAGACAGCATGAGTACCTAAACCGCATTTGTGAAGTTCTGCCAGAAGCGCACGCCCCTGTTTAAGTGTTTGGTTGTATGTACTTTGTTGTACAGAAGAACATAATAATTCGATTTGTAATAATATTTCTTGGCTTTTATTAAGATTCATTTCAATCTCCGATCTGCTGTTTGTAGATGAATAATCAATGTTTTAAACGCTTTAAGTATATCACAAAACATTGGAAATAAAAATGTATTAGTGCAGAAAGGAAAATCTTCGCGATCGCGAATATATATTGCTTAACAGTTAAAATTTCCGAGTAATCTGACTACATAACGCCAGCCATATACGTTTAACCAATGCAGAACGGTAAATTCTGCCGTTATATAGTATCAATAGAAATATGTTAGTGATACAAATGCATAGGAACCTTTCTATATTTCACAAAATAAACACATTTAATTTAAGCTTCAGTTAAGCTTTACATCTTATACTTAGGAAAAGTTAAGAAATAACTTTTAAATAGTACGCAGGATTTTTCTTTGAGAGTGGTGCGATCGGAGAAAAAGATAAGAAATACTAAAAGTAATTTTTTAATAGTTCCTTAAAACATAGTCAAGTAAATCGTAAGACTTCACTAAATGAATTGCTTAACGCGCGTTGGTACACGCAGGGGGAGATTATTATGGAATATCAGTCAGTATTCAAGCGGTATGAAATGAAATATATGATGACAAGGCAGCAGAAAAAAACAATACTTGAAGCAATGCTGCAGCATATGAGTTTAGACAAATTTGGGCACACGACAATCAGGAACATATATTTTGATACAGATACTTACAGGTTGGTGTGTCGTTCCCTGGAAAAGCCTATTTATAAGGAAAAACTTCGTATTAGAAGCTACAAAAAGGTATCGGCGCAGGATAATGTTTATATAGAACTCAAGAAAAAGTATGACGACATTGTATATAAGCGCCGTGAAGCTTTGTCACAGATGGAAGCATTGGAATGGATTGTGAAGGATACGCCGTTTCCTTATGACACACAGATAGGAAAGGAAATCGATTATTTCTTTGCGTATTATCAAACGCTAAAGCCAAAAGTGTTTTTATCCTATGAAAGAGAAGCGTTTTATGCGCACGATGGCAGTGATTTCAGAGTTACCTTTGACGAGAATATTCTCGCAAGGCAGGAGGAACTTTCGCTCTCAAAAGAAGTATGGGGTGAAAGGCTGATTGATGAGGATCGGGTGCTGATGGAAGTTAAAACTTCAGGAGGTATACCGCTTTGGATGGTAAAAGCATTATCACAGGAAAAAATTTATAAGACGTCGTTTTCAAAATATGGAACAGCATATCAAAAATTAATCTGTGAGAAAGAAGCGGAAAGTCAAAGGAAGATATTTATTGCGTAGTGAAGATTAATACTAAAAAACGTTAAGATTTTCCAATTCCATCGCGAAGCGATTTCCAATGGCTGGATACGTAACAGTTCAATGGGTTATCTGAACTGTTACTAGAAAGGAAAATCTAATCGTTTTTGAGTATAATAGAAATAGGAAAGGAACTTTTCGATATGTTAGAATCAATTTTTAGAGGATTATTTGATGCCGAATCGGCAAGTATAATTGCAATATCGGATTTTATGATTTGTATTATCAGTTCACTTGTAATTGGATTTATAATAGCAATAATATATATGTATAAAAGTACATACTCAAAAAGTTTTATTGTCACATTAGCGATGCTGCCCGCAGTTGTGTGCGTGGTGATTATGATGGTAAATGGAAATGTAGGTGCAGGTGTTGCAGTGGCGGGCACGTTTAGCCTTGTGCGGTTTCGTTCTGTTCCGGGAACAGCGAAAGAAATCGGCGTGTTGTTTTTGGCGATGGGAACAGGTCTCATAACGGGTATGGGATACATCGCATTTGCAGTATTATTTGTTGCTATTATGGGGCTTGTGAATGTGCTTTATACGATGATTGATTTTGGCGCAAAGAAACAATGCTTACTAGATAAGACAATGTATATTATGATACCGGAAGACTTGGATTACACCGAAGTATTTGATGATATTTTTGAAAAATTTACGCAAAAGAACACGCTTGTTAATGTAAAAACTACAAATATGGGAAGTTTATTTAAACTTACCTATAATATTACCTTAAAAGAAGAAAAGATAGAAAAAGCATTGATTGACGCGGTGCGCTGCCGAAATGGAAACCTTGAAATAACAATGTCGATTCAGGAAACTGCGGTGACAGCGGAACTATAAGGTGATACGAAACATTGAAAAGACTGCTGCTTAGGACTGCTAAGAAATTGCTTTTAGGAACTGTTAAGAAATAATTTTTAAATAACGCGTAGGATTTTTCTTCGAGAGTGCCGCTTAAAAATCCTGCGTATAGCAGGCTGTGTAATTGATTTTGGGTAACTGCTTTTGCAATTTGTTATTGGAGAAAAAGATAAGTAATATTAAAAGCTGTTTTTAAACAATTCCTTAGCATATCAATATGCATATAACTGCACGAAAGGAAATGGGGCTGGCGCAGCAAGGTGTTAGACTATCTTGTATAAATTTCTCTGAATGCGACAGCTCTTGTGGCTGGCGTAGTATATATTTTTAACAATTGGAGGTTTATAGAATTTATGAAGCGGATTCAATATAGAACAGCAGTTTTGACTGTAATTTTATCGATTAGTGTGCTTTTTTCTGCGTGTGGAAATGCAGCTAAAGCGGATGACAACAATGCAGAGAATGATAATGCAAAATTAGAAACGGCAAAAGATGACATAGATGTCATATCTGCAAATGTATCAGAAAGCGCATTTGTAGGCACGACAATAGATGCTTCAACCGCTTTTTCAGACCGTGATTTAAGTGGAGCATATGAGGTGTCAGATTGCGAAAAAATTACATTATCTGATGCAGGCAGTTCCTCTTATGCGAAGGGGGTAAGCATCGATGGGAGTACGATTACAATTACAAAGGAAGGGGATTATATCCTAAATGGCTCACTTCGTGATGGCATGGTTATTGTAGATGTGGATAAGACAGAGAAAGTACAGCTTGTATTAAATGGCGTGGATATTTGCAGTGCCAGTTCTGCCGCTATTTATATAAAGCAGGCTGATAAGGTATTTATTACTTTGGCAGATGACACAAAAAATTTACTTTCAAATGGCGGCGAATTTGTTCCTATAGATGATAATAATATTGATGCAGTTATTTTTTCAAAGGAAGACTTGACTTTGAATGGCACAGGAAACCTTACAATCACATCGCCTGTGGGACATGGTGTAGTTTCAAAAGATGACCTTGTAGTAACGGGCGGCAATTATAATATCACAGCAAGTTCTCATGGGTTTGCAGGGAAGGATAGTGTTGCGGTTGCTGGCGGAAATTTTGACATACAAGCGGGAAAGGATGGCATACATTCCGCAAATGATGATGACACCGAAAAAGGCTGGGTGTATATTGAAAACGGCACGTTTGCGTTGAACGTGGAAAGCGATGGGATTAGTGCTGTAAATGAAATTTTTATCGCAGGTGGAGATATTGCTATCAACAAATCCTATGAAGGACTAGAGGCAAGAATTATCAATATTACCGGCGGGAAAATCGCTGTAACCTCTGAGGATGACGGATTAAATGCCACAGATAAAAGAAACACCAGTACGGATAACAATATCCGTACAGAACCTTCAGAAACGGAATTGCTCAATATGAAAAGTGATAACACTGGCGATAACTTTTTTAGGCGTGGCGGCAAAATGGCAGGGGATACACAACAGGGTGCGAATATCAATATTTCAGGAGGCGTAATTTATATTAACGCTGAAGGAGATGGCATTGATTCCAATGGATATCTTACAGTGAGTGGTGGGGAGATATATGTGACAGGGCCGTCCAATGGTGGGAATGGGGCGCTGGATTATGGTATAGAAGCTTCCATAAGCGGCGGTGTTGTGGTAGCAGCAGGGCAAAGCGGCATGGCGCAAAATTTTGGTTCGGATTCTACACAGTGCGCAATGCTTATAAACCTTGACAAACAGCAGAAGGCAGGAACAGATATTGTACTTTTGGATAGCAATCGTACAGAATTGGTTGCATGGACAATGGAAAAAGCTTATAATTCAGTTGTGATTAGTTGTCCCGGTATAGTGGAAGGCGGCTCTTATACAGTAAAGATGGGCGATACCGAAACAGAAGTTACCACGGAGGGAACGATTTATGGTGAAGGCGGCGGTTTTGGGCAGCACGGAGGAAGACCAAATTTTAAAAATGGGGAGAAACCAGAAGGAGCGCCAAATTTTGGAAACGGAGAAAGACCAAAAGGAGCACCAGATTTAGGAAACGGAGAAAGACCAGAAGGAGCACCAGATTTAGGAAACGGAGAAAGACCAGAAGGAGCGCCAGATTTAGGAAACGGAGAAAGACCAGAAGGAGCACCAGATTTAGGAAACGGAGAAAGACCAGAAGGAGCGCCAGATTTAGGAAACGGAGGAAGACCAGAAGGAGCAACAGATTTAGAGAATGGAGAAAGACCAGAAGGAGCATCAGATTTAGGGAATGGAGAAAAACCAGAGGCAGCATCAGATGCTGAAAATGGAGAAAAACCAGAATAGGAGGCGCATATGAGGCTGCTGCTTGCGGAGGATGAGGTTTCGCTTTCTAAAGCGATAGCCGCTATATTAAAAAAGAATAATTACACGGTTGATACAGCATATGATGGGATAGAAGCATTAGAATATTTAGAAACGAACGAATATGATGGTGTGATTCTTGATGTGATGATGCCACAACTTGATGGAATCAGTGTGCTTCAAAAGCTGCGGAAAGTAGGAAATCATGTGCCGGTAATGCTCCTTACAGCGAAAGCAGAAGTAGATGATAAAGTGTTAGGGCTAGACAGCGGAGCAAACGATTATCTCACAAAACCGTTTGCGGCAAAGGAGCTGTTAGCCCGTATCCGTGCCATGACTAGGGGGAATACAGGCGCATCACAGGCGGATTCCAAGCTGCATCTTGGAAATGTTACACTAGACTGTGCTACCTTTGCGCTATCTTCTCCATTTGGAAGCTTTACGCTTGCAAATAAGGAGTTTCAGATGATAGAATTGTTAATGCGAAATCCTAAGCAGATATTTTCGGCAGAACAGTTTATGGATAGAATTTGGGGATTTGAGGCAAATGCGGAGAGTAATGTTGTCTGGACATATATATCGTATCTGCGGAAAAAATTAACAGCGTTAAGGGCAGATATAGAAATCAAAGCAAGGCGCGGCGCAGGATATTCTCTTGAATTGCGGGAAGACGCATAGATGTATGTTATACTATACTCACGAACGATTAGATTTTCCTTTCTGCACAGCCCATATTGTCCGCTTATACAATAGGGCTGTGCAGAAATTGGAAAATCTTAACGGCCGTTAGTATAAGCGTAATTTATGGACAGTTCCTAAGAAAAATGGGGTAGAGAAATGATAAAAAAATTAAGAACAAAATTTATCATTTTATCAATGGGTTCGCTTTTGTTGCTGTTGGGGATTATTGTGATATCCAGCAATTTTTGGAATTATTTGGAGTTGGTGGCAAATGCGGATAGAGTGCTTGGTGTGCTTGCTGAAAATATGCCAGAACCATTAGAAAAAAAATGGCTAAAAGATGGGGAGGTACCGCCATATATCCCACCACAAGGCAGGGGATGGGGCAATCGGCATATGTCCCCGGAAATTTTATATGAGTCACGATTTTTTACTGTAGATATTTCTGAAGATGGAGAATTATTAACTATCAATACAGAAAATATTGCAATGGTGGATCAAGAAGAGGCAGCACAATATGCCCAAATAGCCAGCAGGAAAAAAAGTGACAAGGGATTTGTCGGGGAATTTCGGTATTTAAAAGTATATCGAGAAAATGACATACATGTCAAATTCTTGGACTGTGGAAGAAATCTTTCATCTTTTCGAGGGACATTGTTTACAAATTGTATGATTTCTTTTGCCGGATTTTTGTTAATATCTGTGTTTATTGTGCTATTTTCAAAGAAAATCGTTTTACCTGTATCAGAAAGTTATGAGAAACAGAAGCAATTTATTTCCGTGGCAGGACATGAGCTAAAAACGCCGGTTACAATCATTGATGCAGACGCGGAACTCCTTGCTATGGAAATCGGAGAGAATAATGAGTGGCTGCAAGATATCAGTATACAGACAAAGCGAATGACAGCGCTGACCAATGACCTTTTAAGCCTGTCACGCATGGATGAAGGCAGGCAGCAATTCACGATGATAGATTTCCCAATCTCAGATGTAGTGGGAGAAACAGTACAATCGTTTCAGACATTGGCAAAGAGCAAAGGAAAGCATATCCACACAGAAATCACGCCTATGTTAACTTGCCACGGAGATGAGGGCAGTATTCGACAAATTGTCGGAATCCTTCTTGATAATGCCATTAAGTATACGAAAGATAATAGGGAGAAATGCTGTGAGGATATTGTGCTGAAACTTGAAAAGAAGAACCACAATCTTGTATTGTCTGTAAGAAATTCTGCTGATTCTGTAAGTGACGAGCAGCTAAAAAAGTTTTTTGACCGTTTTTACCGGACAGAACAGTCCAGAAATTCCGAAAAAGGCGGCTACGGTTTAGGGCTTTCTATAGCAAAGTCGATTACGGAAGCGCATAAAGGCAAAATAACGGCTTGGGCACCAGATACAGAGACGGTGCAGATAACGGTTGTTCTGCCTAAAAAATAGCAGCTGTACGGCAAATTTTTTTGCCATGCAGTATTATAAATTGACATCAAACAAAATATATCCTAAAATATAATAAAAAATTGTTTCTATATTCATGAATGGTTATACTCACGACCATTAAGATTTTCAAATTTCTGCACAGTCATATTGTATAAGCGGACAATACGTGCTGTACACAAAGGAAAATCTAAGCGCTTGTGAGTATAGATTTTTCTTTCTGCCCAATCCATATTGTGCAATTATGCAATATGGGTTAGAACGAAATGGAAAATCTTAACGTTTCTCAGTATAACGCTCTGTAACAGGAAAATAGACAAGCAAAATATAGGTTATTTAGTGGAGATATCGGAATGAAACACAAGGATTTTATTGAACACGCATTCCAAAGATTATATGAAAGAAAATGGTTAAAGGAACTAATACCCTCCAACATTACCGAAGCGGAAATTACTGCCTTTGAGCACGCATATCAAATTAAATTTCCTGCACTTTTTAAAGCGTATTTAACGACATATAAACTTTCGTCGATGCCCTACTCTATTGTAGGACTGGTAGAGAATAGCAAAGATAAAGAAATTAAAATTAAGATGATTAATTGGCACGATTTGACGGATGACAGTTCTGATTTAGAGGAAGACTTAGAATGTTTTCGAGAAGAGTTTGCGGATTGGGAAACGCCTCTTGCAATAGAAAAGTACAAAAATTTGTTCCCAATTGGCTATATGGACGGCTGGTACTGCTTAGATCTAACACAGTCTGACGGGGAAGACTGTCCTGTTGTATTTTTGGAATACGGCGGTTTTTGGGAGGGATATTATGATGCAGACGGGGTTTTGCACGGCGAACAGATTACCCCCAATTTCCGCACGCTGCTGGAATGGTATTTCTGCGGCACTTTGGAAGAAGAATACGAAAAGCGAAACCATGTGACAGTAAATTATGAATTTTATATAGCATGGATTCAACAGAATTTTATTTGCTACTAGAGTTGAAAAGGAGGAAATTGTTATTATGATGCTTTGTCCATGTGGAAGAATGCGCTAATTGTTAAAATTTGCAGCTATCAGTTTTGATGATACTAAGGAACTGTAAATAAATAACTTTTAATACCGCTTGTCTTTTTCTCCGATAGCACCACTCTCGAAGAAAAATCCTACGCGTTATTTAAAAGTTATTTTTGACAATTCCTAAGCAACGATAAGACGGATGCTTAGTGTAATAATATTACATAGCCGCATATAGGAAAATTGCCGTTTTGCGGCGTGCGGATGGCACAGTTGCACGACATATTTTTTGTCTTGCAGTCTAATAATCAACAAGCACAGTTGCAAATTAATAAAATACAATACAAGGAATAGTACAAGAAATCACAGCGCGCAGACGCTGTATTTGTTGTGCAAAAAAGCATTCTTCCCCACAGCATAAAATAACATTACCTGAAAAGAAATGGAAATCCGCATTACAATTCTATATTCACGAGTGCTTAGATTTTTCTTTCAGAACAGCACGTATTGTCCGCTTATACAATATTGCTGTGCAGAAATTGGAAAATCTTAACGGTCGTTAGCATAATCATATCTTTTATGTATTAGGCACAGCTTCCGGCCGTTACAGCAACAAGGATTTCTTAGTTCCAATTTTTTCAAAATAAGTATGTTTTATGATATTGCGGGGATAGAATCCCTGTTTTTTTATGCACAGGGGCACTCAAAAGAAGATTGTCAGCATACCTGACGAGTGTCTGCGCACGAGTAGTGAACCTATGTATAGAGAACCCTATTCATCGGGTTTCCTGCTTGACTGCACCGACCCGTGCAGAGGAAAACAAGAACTTATTTTGAAAAAAGAAAGGAACTTCATTATGCATAAAAGTCAAAATCTTATGGCGGGATTTCAGAGTTTTCGATACCTGCTTTATCAAATATGCCAATATCGGTGGTACAGCGTATTGCTGCCGGTGATTGCGTGTGTTACACAAATCTTATTATCCCTGATTCTTATAATAATGCCCAAAATTGTATTAGACGCAGTGCAAGAGAGTGTGTCGGCTGTGCTTTTAAGGAACCAGATTATTCAAATTGGCGTTGTATTAGCCGTGATTACCATTGCAAATATGGCAGTACACAATGCGCTGATCGGCTGTTCGCAGGGATTTTTGTATACAACCTTAACTGTTCTCTGGGAGAAAAAAGCAGTTTCTTTAGACTATGCAGTTTTTCTTTCTAGTGAGGGAAAGCTTGCAATGGAAAAAGCAAGGCAGGCGGTCAGCAGTCCCAATTGGGGCGTTGTGGAATTTTTAAGTAAAATAACTTCGCTTATCGAATCGCTTGCTGGTCTTGTAGTTTATTGCGCAATTGTTGGAAGGCTGCATTTTTTTATGATTGCAGTTCTTGTGTTGATGTTTGGAATAGAATTGGTTTGGGGAGTTTATACCGAGGGGAAAAAGCAGACGTATAAGGACGATAGGGCAGCGGCTGACCGCAGAATCAATTATCTAGCATATCGGACAAATGGATTGCAAGAAGGAAAAGATATCCGAATTTTCTCTGTAAGCAGACTGCTTGAGCAAATCGGTCAAAAGGTGATAAGCGATAAAGCTCAGATCGAAGGGAATATCCAAAAATGGACGACATATCATTTAGCGGTAACAGCATTTTTAATTGTTATTCGAGATGGCTTTGCTTATCTGATTCTTTGTTGGCTTTTTATCCAAAATAATATATCGCTTGGTGATTTTACGCTGTATTTCGCAGCAATTACAGGCGTTGGGAATTGGCTGACGAAATTATCGGATGCGGTTGCAAGTTATGTGGAAACAAATCATTATATTGTGGACTTTTGGAAATTTATGCAGCTTCCCGATGAGGAAACGCACAAGAAACCAATAACAATTGATAAACCAATAACATTTACCTTTCAAAATGTGTCATTTTCTTATAGAACAGAAAATATAGAAGCACAAGATTTAAAAATAAAAACTGCAGAAAGGGGTAGTTTGGAAGCAGATACATATTGTATTCATAATCTGAATTTAGAAATGAAAGGCGGTGAAAAAATTGCCGTTGTAGGAGCAAATGGAGCTGGAAAAACAACATTTGTGAAACTGTTATGTGGAGCATTGCGTCCCAGCACAGGGAAGATTTTGGTGAATGGAATCGACAGCCAAGACTTTGCAAGGTGTGACTATTATAAGCTTTTTGCCGTGGTATTGCAGAAGGCGCAGATACTTCCTGTGAATGTGGCAGACAATATTGCGTTTGGGTCTAAGGAGGAGGATAACAAGAAGCGGCTGCAATTATGTATAGACTTAGCTGGTCTTAGGGAAACGGTGGAGGCACTGCCCGATAAGGAACATACAATGCTTGGAAAGCGGATAGTGGATAATGCAGTAGAGTTATCGGGTGGTCAGAAACAGCGGTTATTTTTGGCAAGGGCACTGTATAAGGACACACCTGTGCTGGTTTTAGATGAGCCGACTGCAGCGCTGGACGCAATTGCAGAACATGATATTTACCAGAAATACAGCCAGCTAACAGAAGGGAAAACATCCATTTTTGTGTCACATCGACTTGCTTCCACACGGTTCTGTGACAGGATTATTTTTATGGAAAAGGGCGCGATTGTAGAGTGTGGGACGCATAGCGAATTAATGCAGCTAAATGGAAAATATGCGCAGATGTTTCGCGTGCAGAGCAAATATTATCAGCAGGAGGGAATGGAGAATGCAGAAAAGTGGGAGAACGCTTAGAGAAGATCTTGCATTGATAAGGCGTGGTTTAAAGGAATTTGAAGTAATGCTTGCTGGGCAGATGAAGCATATATATAGAAGGAATTTTTTGAAAATGTGTTGCTTTTATCTTCCAATATGGCTGTCAGCAGCAGTAATAGAGGAGCTGCTGGCAGGAAAAAATATAGACAAATTGTTTGGATTGATAACAGGCACTGTTTTAATTACATTTATATTAACACTTTACAAAAATGCAGAGGAAGCAAAAGTCGCAGTTGGGTACAGTTATTTGTTTTGTGCGCATGAAATCCATTTAACGAACCATGCACACCAGATACCGTTTGAACTGTTGGAGCGAAACAGTACAAGGCAGCTGCGGGATTGGGTGTCGGGGAGCATCCAAACTTTTGGCGGAGGTATGGCAAGCTTGTATTGGGATATGGATGTACTTTCTGCAAATATTTGTTCAGTCTTGGGAGCACTGGGATTTGGTATTTATTCGGTATGGAATACCATTTTGCAGAGCCGTATAGGTATAGATTGCGGTATTTTTATCAAAGATAGTGCAGGATTGCTTGTGTTGGTGGGGGTGTGCGTCTGGGTGTCCTGCAAAATGGCAGGCAGACGTTTTGACGTTAGTTTTCAGATATTTCAACAGGGCGCGAAATACCAGCGTTATGGAGATTACTTTACAATGCAGTATTTATCAGACGAAAATGCGGCGTTGGATGCCAGAATTTATCATCAAACGGATAAAATTATAGAGGAAAGCCAAAAGAACTGCTATCAGCCCTTTTGGAAAGGGAATCAAAGAGAGCTGCGGGCTTTAAATGAGTGCGATGGAATAAAGCTTTTATGTTCCTGCGTCTGTGGAAGTGTGGTTTATTTAACTGTAGCGCAGCAGGCGGCAGCCGGTGTAATGGGGGCAGGAAGTATTGTAATTTTTTACGCGGTTGTTATGCAGCTTATTGAGGCTTTTCATAATGCAGCACAGACGGTTACGGATCTTCGCAATAATAATGAACATTTGATTCGATACTTTGAATATATGGATTTAGCAGAAAACACAAAAGAAGAACAGCAGGAACAAGTTCCGCTGCAATGCTGCAAGGAAATCACATTCTGCAATGTTGGCTTTCGCTATCCGGAAAGTGAAAAATGGGTATTAAAAAATATTTCTTTTACAATAAAAAGAGGAGAGAAAATTACAATTGTCGGGGAAAATGGTTCTGGCAAAACAACATTAATAAAGCTGCTGTGCCGCTTGTATCAGCCGACCGAGGGAGAGATTCTTCTAAATGGGCACAATATCCAAAGCTACTCCTATGCAGAATATATGGGATATATTTCGGCTGTTTTTCAAGATTTTGCTTTATTTGCATTTCCGCTGGCAGAAAATATATCCGCTTCGTCTTTATACAAAGACCCATGCAGAGAAAATATGCTGCAAGAACGGCATACAGACTGCGCGGTGAGTAGGGAAGATAAATCTGATAAATCTGATAAATCTTCTCTTGATTATCAGGAAAGTCGGGTCTGGAATTGTCTGGATCAGGCTGGGATAAAGGAGAAAGTTAGTCAGTGGGAGCAAGGAATCCGTCAGCCGCTGTTTCATGATTTTGACGAAAATGGCGTGGATCTATCCGGTGGAGAAGCGCAGAAGGCAGCAATTGCAAGAGCATTGTACAAAGAATCGCAAATCATGATTTTGGATGAACCGACCGCGGCACTTGATCCTTATGCGGAGGCAGAATTGTTCGAAAATTTTTATCGGATTACTTCAGATAATACAAAAACTGTGTTATTTATTAGTCATAGAATGTCCTCTTGCCGTATGTGCGACCGAATTATTGTATTGGACAAAGGATGCTTAATACAATGTGGTTCTCATGAGCAGCTTTTGGAAGAGAAAGAACAGAAATATTACAAAATGTGGAATGCACAGGCACAATATTACATATAGATTTAGTAGCTTATCCTTTCCGCAGGGGATAATATACTAACGACCGTTAAGATTTTCAATTTTTGCACAGCCATATTGCATAAACGGGCGATACGTGCTGTGCAGAAAGGAAAATCAATCGCTCGTGAGTATAAATAAAATAAAAATGGTTTGGGGCTGTTATTATAACAGCCCCATTTAACACATTCTCTTATTACATTTTGATTAATTCAGAAAGTCTGTATCGAAAAATACCATCTCAAGATTCTCTACATCACTCTGATCCGGTGTGTATACATTGTCGATTAATTCAACAGTAACGGTTGCGGTATCCGCTTCTGCATACTCTACGTTCTCAAGAGCTTTCACCATACTGTCTTTATAAGCTACAATAAGCTGTTCCATCATTTCATCTTCAGAAAGTGCGCCTTCTTCTGCTTCCATCCATTCAGTAGCTAAGCTTTCAGAAATTGTTTCAAACTCAGCCATAAACGGCTCAAAGAACTTCATCTGCTCATATGTAATCGTAACAACGTACGAACCGTCGTCCTGTTTTTCTGCACTGTCTACAGTATATTTCACCTTGCTGAGTAAATCTTTTACAATTTGACGGAACTCTGCTTTGGATTCGTCAGAAACATCAATATCAAAAGTATCAAATGTAGAAAGCAGTGCGTCTAACTCAGAATCAATACCTTCCTCATATAATGCGGCAGCTTCTTCTGCGGTACCAACCTTTGTGCTGACAAATGCAGCCGAATCATTTTTGTAGGAAGCATCCAGTAAAGCTTTTACATAAGCCTGTGCATCAAATTTTTGTCCGCAGCCAGCAAGCATACCAACCATTAATACACCTACAAGTAACAGTGCGATTTTCTTTAACTTTTTCATTTCCTTTTCTCCCTCTTTTCATTCTTATCAATATACTTTAGAGAACGCGCCCTTAACCAAGTATTGTGTACAGTATGTCCTGTTTTGCCGCATTCTCCACGGCGTATGCAAATCTTCTGTCAGCTTGTGGAAATACTGTACTAATTAACTACTATAACATATGCCTGCGTGTTCGTCAATACTGCAATGATAATCAAGTGGTAAACATATGTTTATTTTTTAGTACAATTCATTTGATGCAGTGCAATCACTACGATTTCTTACGGGGCTGTCGTATTAAGGAAAACGGATACTAGATAGTCTAATACTGTGCTGTGATTTATACTATATCTTGTATCATCAAAGCTTATTGCGACAACCCCCTATGTTATACTATTGCAAAAAAACACAGATTCTTAAGATTAGGGATGACAAATCACACGGAATTATGTATAATCTTTCCATAAAAGATTGTGTCATTATTTTGGAAAGGGGTTAATCGTATGGAGGGTACAGATAACATGATAGTTGAAAATAGAACATTTGATATGGAGCGTGCTTTATATGGAAGTTCAGGGATTGTTGTAAGAAACTGTACTTTTGACGGGCCGGCAGACGGAGAAAGTGCTTTAAAGGAAAGCCGTGATATCGCAGTTTACAATAGTTTTTTTAATTTGCGTTATCCCTTTTGGCATGATACGGGGTTAAAAATTTTCGATTCAGAACTGACGCAGTTATGCCGTGCTGCATTGTGGTATTCCTGCGGGATTGAAATTACAGATACCAAACTGCACGGAATTAAAGCATTGCGGGAATGTAGTGATATTCAGATGCAGGGCTGTGATATTCTTTCACCGGAGTTTGGGTGGTTTGTACATAATATAGCAATGAAAGACTGTACTGTGCAGGGAGAATATTTTATGATGCGTTCAGACCATCTTATATTTGACAACGTGCAACTGGAGGGTAAATATTCGTTTCAGTATATTACGGATTCTGTGTTTGAAAACTGTGTATTTCATACAAAAGATGCCCTTTGGCATGCAAAGAATGTAACTGTGCGCAATAGCGTGTTAAGCGGGGAGTATCTTGCATGGTACTGCGAAAATGTAACGTTTGAGAATTGCAGGATATCGGGTACGCAGCCGCTTTGTTACTGCAAGGGATTAAAGCTTGTAAACTGCGAATTGCTGGAGGCAGATCTATGTTTTGAAAAGTCGGAAGTAGAAGCGGAAATCTGCTCACCAGTTGTCAGCATTAAAAATCCGCTTTCAGGGCGCATTAAGGTGCCTTCTGTCGAGGAACTGATACAGGATGACCCGCAGGCAAAAGGTGAGATTATTGTTTTGGCATAAATAATTACAGTCAAGCTTTATAAAACGACAGCCATAAATATACAAAATACTGAAAATACTGGAATTTCAAAAAAGGGTTTGCCTTTATTGTGTTTTAGGCGTATGATAGAAATGATAGGGTGATGTGGAGTGCCTTACGAAGAGAGGTTTTTAGATGAGTCGTAAGAAGAAAATGGGTGGTAAGGAAGTTGCATTTAGACCACAGACAATTATAGAGGCAAGATATGACTTGGACAGAAGACAGAATGATATCTTGGATATCTTGCTTGGTATTGTAGGCGAAGGGGATGACACAGAGGAAAATACAAGATATGAAATTAATATTAATGATGTGAAACATCTCTATAATCTGCAGGATGAGTCTAATGCATATTCCTATCTGCAAAAGGCAGTAAAGAAGTTTGAGGGACTGGGTTTTCGCTTAAAGGAAGACGAAGGAACCGATATTTATTATCCGTGGTTTAGTAAGATAAAGTATCAGAAAAAGCGCGGCGATGAGGGGCGCAGCAAGATTGTGCTGGATCTTCATCCCGAAGTAAAGGAAATGATTATGTCTGCCAAGCAGGGCGCTTACTATCGGATTGAATATCCGCTCAACCTCACAAAGAAGTATTCCAAGCGCTTATATTATTTGCTAAAAAATAAGGAAAACTTTAATGGCGGCACATTTGTTATCCCTTTTGACGAATTAAGAAAAATGATGAAAATACCAGAATCTTATGCTAACAGCAATGTTAAACGCGAAATTCTTGATAAACCATATGAGGAGATTAATGGAAACACGGATATTTCATTTGAGTATGAACTAATTCAGGAGCGGCTGCCCAGCGGACAGAAAGGCATTGGCGCTGTACGGTTTAAGGTAAAAAAGGTTCCGCGCAGGCGTCCCACTATTGTGGAGTATGAAACCATTGAACAAGACGGCGAATCTGTAATTGCAACGGCAGAGGAGCAGGAGGTAATTGACGTTTTTGAATGCAATCTCAAGGAAGCAAAAGATATTTTGCGCACAGCCAAGGCAAATGACCGCACGCATGAGCAGCTTTTTGAAATTCTTACATATACAATGAATAAGAAAGTGGATAATAAAGTCGGTTATGTGCTGACCATTCTGAAAAATGGATATTATGAACCGCTGCGACAAGGTGGCAACCGCGGTTCAAGCTGGAATAATAAGGATTTGAATACCACATATGAACAGTTGGATATTGAGGCGTTTGAACAGCAGATTTTATCAAATTAGTGTTCGGTGTGGCGTTTGATAAAGGCAGTTGCAGGGAGTGCGAAATGGAACGGATGTTAGCGAAGGATATTGTAAGCGGATACGGCAGAAGAACTGTGCTGTGTGGTGTCCACCTTACGGCGAATGCAGGAGAGTGTATCGGAATAGTAGGTGAAAATGGCTGCGGAAAATCGACGCTGTTAAATATTTTAGCAGGGCTTCGCACACCAAAGAGCGGCGGGATTTATTTTGACGGACAGAAAGCATCTGGACATTCAGGAATAAAAATATTCCGACAGTATATTGGATATGTACCACAGGACAGCAACCTAATACCAGAGTTAAGTGTCTGGGATAATCTGCTGATATGGTACCAGAATAAAGGACTGTTGGAACATGAGATAAATGAGGGTTTTTTAAAGGTGCTTGGAATTGACCATATGGTTCGTTTGAAGGCTGGCAGGCTTTCCGGCGGCATGAAAAAGCGGGTTAGCATTGGCTGCGCACTTGCCGGACGCCCGCCGGTTTTAATTTTAGATGAACCAGACGCAGCACTGGATCTTTTGGGAAAAGCAGATATTCGGAGCTATTTAGTAATGTATCGGGAGATTGGTGGTACGATACTGCTTGCCACCCATGAGGAGGTTGACTTGGATATCTGCGATAGAGTTTATGTTTTAAAAGGAGGAATCTGTAAGGAAATTGACAGAGAAGTACGCGGCGAAAAGCTGCTGATGCAGTTATATTAAGGAACTGTCAATAAATAACACATCAATTTGACTTGTATAAATGTCCATCTGCGGCATCAGATAATCCTGGCGTAGCGATATGGTAAATCTTTTTGCCGTGCAGTATAAAAGATATGGGGAATGATAAGGAGATAAAAAGTGGAAGAGAACAATAATTTTGGAAACAATCAAAACAGTGATACAGAGTCGGTATCGTTATCAAAGGAGCAGCCGCAGCAAAGTGATACCGCTGCAACAGGACAGCAGGGAACAACGCCAAGTTTTGCGCAGGTGGTGCAAAACTACCAGCAGTCCGGCACGAACGCAGGTCAGCAGGGGGGGATGAATTCGCCGTTTGGAGCACAGAATCAGACATATACAGGGGGATATCAGGGCGGTGGGATGCCGATGGGTACGCCGCAACCGCCGAAAAAGAGCAAAGCAGGCATTATTTTTGCTGTTGCCGCAGTGGTCGCCGTTGTGTTGGTAGGCGTGCTTGCGTGGCGGGTATTTCGCGATCCTCTTGCTGGTACCGATCCCCAGAAACTGTATGAACAGGGTATGGATATTATGGCAAAGGAAATGGAAACATACAATAGTTCCATTTCTGAGGATATTGGATTTGACGAAATTACTGCGTTTCAGCGTGAGAATCCAATGCAGTTTCAGGCAGATATGACATTTGTACTGCCTGAATCATATGACTATGAAAATATAGATTTTGACATAAATATGGATTTGGTTACAGATTGGAAAAATAAAAAAGCAAGCGCAGAATTGGGGGTCGGCGCATATGGAATGACTCTTCCAATAGGAGAATTGGTTACTGACGGTGCGAGCAACTCCATATTTTTTCAATGTCCAATTGTGTCGGAGGAAGTTTACAGTGTGGAACTAACCGACTTTGGCAAAAAATTTAATGAATCTGCATGGGCGCGCTTTTTAGAGAGTGAGCTTCCAGAAGATTATACAATGGAACTTTTTTCAGAAAATATGGAAGCGGCAGAAACCGAGCAGAGCCAAGCAGAACTATCTGATATTTTTGCTAAATTTACAGATGCGTTACAAAGTGCAAGGGAATTGACGGCTGTCCGAGAAAAAAAGGCGGTTTGGATCGGTGATAAAGAAGTAAAATGCAGCGGAGTAGCAATCCGTATTCCAAAAGAATCTATAAATGAATATTTGAAAAGTTTAAAGGACGATATAATGGGCAGTCAGTACTATCAAGAAGTATTGGATTCCGCAGCTGCTAGAAATGCACTGTCCGGAGTAGACTTGGAGAAATTTAAGCAAGAAGCCGATGAAATGATGGAGTTATTTCTTGGGCTTCAGCTTGAGGAAGACTTTGTTTGCCATACGTATTTTGATGCGAAAGGAAGGATTGTGAATATTTCTACACCGCAGGATATTCCGGTAGAGGGTGATGGTGTGGATGCTATCGCAATGGATTTTAATTTTACAGGCGAAGAGCGAGCAATGGATACAATAAGCGGACGTTTTTATTTTAAAAGCAGCTCTGATGAAGTATACATAGGCATTGACAGAAATGCAAAGGTCAGCGAGGAGTGGTATAAAGAGGATATAGAACTGTCGCTTGGCGAAACAGGTCAAGTTGAAGATTTAATTGTAAAATATAAGAACGATTGGAATTATCAAGAGAAATCTTTTGATATTCTGCTTGCTCTGGAAGCGGAATCCGAGGAACTTTCTATTTCAGGCTCCGGCGAATTTCAGAATATTGAGAAAGGCAAGGGGTATACGTTAAAGCTTGACAATGTTACATTGAATATTGATGATGAAGATTTATTGATAATGTCCGGCTCCATTGCGACAGAGCCGACCGATAAAGAAGTAGAAGTGCCTGCACTTTCTATTGACTTTTTAGATATGTCAATGGAGGATATTGAAGCATTGATAAATGGAACGGATGCACCAGCGTATTATTAAATCGAATTTGATATGCTAAGGAACTGTCAATAATATAAATAGAACTGCTGTAATTACAACAAATAATTGAATTGTAAAACAGCAGTTCTTTTTATGTGCAGACTCGTGTAAAAAAATAAGCTGTTAAGGCGGAGTATGGGTGATTTATTAGATTTGAAATATTGCTAAAAAATATAGAAATTGCTGTAAAATAAAAGGATAAAAACCAATGTTTTTATAACAAATATGCAAACAAGTTCATGCTAGTAATACAGTCAATTGTCGAAAACTAATAAAAATATATCATTTATTTACAAATTTTTATAGAAATATTATTAAAGTTCTGCTAGAATTGGGGTAACGAATGGACGGAAATGATCTTAAACATTGACAGACAGTTGTTGCTTGTGTGAAAGGAGAAAATTTAAGGCATGAGAAGTTTAAAGACAAAAGTAATCATTCCATTGCTCTTGGTAGCATTGGTTGGGATTGCTTCTTCCTTTATGGGGTTGATCTCCCTAAAACAACTTGGGACGGCAGGCAATGAAATTGCGGCGCAGAGAGTACCATTAATTATTACGCTGGACGCGATTTCTTCCAATGTACAGCAGATGCAGCAGTTATTGTTGACACATAGCGTAATGGATACAAAGGAAGATAAACAGCGCGTTGAGGAGCAGATTAGTGTTTCGGCGGCGACGCTGCGGGCATATTTGGAAGCGTTTAAAGAAATTGCTGATGATGAAAATACTTATCAGGAACTTGCATTCAGAAACAAGCGGCGACTTTACACCTGTGTATGCTTATGAAAATCCATTTCATGGAAAAGATACATCACAAGGCGCAATTATTGAATTTTATGCCAATCCTACCTGGGATGTGCATGTTTTGGGTACTATTTTTGCGATAAACGGCTCTGGTGCGTATGATGGGAAGCTTTATTTTACGCCGGGGTCTTATCTGGGATACAACAGTGCTGGATTCGGCGGTTTTTATGATGCAAATTTGTTTAATTACAATATTGTTACGGATTATATTAAGGATGGTGCGTTAATCCGTATCGAACTTTTGCCAAACGGTTTTGCAGTGTATGCAAACGATACATTGTGTTACGACCAGACCATTTTAAATAATCCTGAAGCAGCGGATGGTGACTTTACAGCAGAATCTGATTTTAGTCCTGTTTTAACTTGGCTGTCAGGTGCAGAAGCATTGTACTTTGGATATGGTTCATGGTGGAATACGGTGTCTGATGCTGCGAATATTGAATTATCACGCATAAGCTTCCGTTTGCCTGATGGTACCGTTTTAATGGATCAGCTTCAGGCGGATAAGGATTTAGTGGAATCGCTTGGCGGCAGTGTGGCAGCCGCTTCCACAGAAACGCAGACGGAACTAAAACTTGCAGATGTGGAGGTTGCTGTATTTGATATTCATTCGGTGGAGTATCAAGGAGAATCGGTACTCCCTTATATGACAGCAGCCGTGATAATTGTAATACTGGGTGCGTTGCTGACTGTGATATTGGTGTGCAGACAACGAACGTATGAGTGATAGGAGGAAGTTTATGGGGCGCTGGAGGCTTCTGGTCTTGGGAGTAAAACAGCGTGTAAAAGAATGTTACATCAAATCGTGAAAGCGGATTTGGACGCTATGATGTAATGCTGGAGCCATTACTTTTCCTTAAACACTGTTTTTTGCGTGCCGTCGTTTGTGAAGCTGCGTTTTAAAGCTAATTCTGTTGGTACAATGGATAGTATTAGCACCGCGCATTGAAGTGTAACCAAAATACTGCCAATGATTCCAATTGTATTTTCAGAGCCAGAATAAAACGGTAAATAAATAACAAAGGACGGCAGCAGCATTATCCAGCCGATTTTCCACCATAGTTGTCCGCAGTAGTGGTGCGCAAACTGCCATGTATTTATATTTTTCATGGAACGTGATGTCCGGTATCCGATTGCAGAATTAATTTTTTTCGGCGGACGTTTCCACATAAACCATCCAGCAGTAATCATAAGCACTGGAATTAGTAAGCTGCTTATCAGCATAAACCACCAAAACCACATAGAAGTTCCCCTCCCTTATAATGAATGCAAGCTTTATAATAAATATTTTTCAAATGCCTTGTGTGCATCAAGATGAACATTGCGGAACAAGGAAACCAGCCAGACGCCATATGCCGCAATTGCGATATATCCGGAAACCAAATAAGATCCAACAGCGCCTGCGCTCATTACTGCCGTCCAAAGCAGAAACATATTCCGCATATCTTTTGCCATAGCTGCGCGATTATATAAGCATTGCTGGTTTTTGGGCAGAGTATTAAATCCTGAGATAAAAACTGCTGATTTTTCTTTTAAAAGCCCAAAAAACAATGCCAGTAAAAAATAGAAGGGTACACAGACAATACACATCCAAACACCTAAATTCATAGACCTCTCCTTTCGGTTGGGGCTGTCGCATGAAGGAAAACATATACAAGATAGTTTCACATCGTACGCCGATTTACACTATATCTTATATAATCAAAGCTTATTGCGTCAGCCTCAATAAAATAATGTTTCAAAAATAACGTTTCAGAATCAATCTTTTAGAAATAATAATGATTATCGGTTTCGGTATTTGCGTTCAATTACTAGAAAATAGACAGCCATAAAAGCGATGGCGTCTGCCATAGTGCCTAATATGGATAATGCGATAAAAGGTGAGTTTTGTTCACACAAAAGCGGCAGCCCTAACAATATTAGAATCGTTCCACATATAATACCAAGTTTGCCAAGCGCTTTATTATAACCTGCAATATCCTTTACTTGAAAATTTGCCCAAGGCGCAATGGAGGAGAAAAAGACAAAAACGCTTAATCCAATATATACAACGCCTAAAAGTGCCCATATAATAAATGCTAACATAGTTCTCACCATTCCTTTCCCGTCATCAACAGGAGATAAAAAATGCTTTTAACTTCACAGTGCGAATTTTCTGATACTCTTTTACCACTTTTTGGGGGTTAAGATTATCTGCACCGCTGTACACAGTACATTTGAAGGTGTAGCAATACAACGAGCTTTTATTATTTCATATATAAACCTGCAAGCCGCAGTTCTTTGTCGAAAAGAAGTGTATATGTCACGTTGGTATTTTCGTAGGATGCCGTAACCTCGCAGTATGCCATAAGCTGCCCGCGTTGTTTTATTTCTGCCATATACATTGTGCCAAAAGAGCGGAAGCTGCCCCAGTCACGGGATAGATTTTCTTTTACATCTTCAATTTGCTGTTCATTCTCAAGCACTTTCTGCATAATGGGAATGGAAGCCGCGCGTAGTGCTGGATAATCGCGTGCGTCCAAAAGCTGGATAATTTTCTGGACTTCCTGTTCAACTGTTTTTTCGTCAAATGCGCCGCTGGTTCCGATGGGATAGCTTTTGGGAAGAAACCAATATACCAAGAAAAGCAGCAGCAGTGCCAGCACTATTATAATAGAAGAAACAGCTTTGATTTTCCGGCTGCGGGAAAAGTGTTTTTGCTCTGTCTGCGATAAATTTTGGTTAAATTCTGCGGCGGCTTCTTTGGCAGAGCCCATGCGCGCCATTATTGCTGCGGCTGTTTCGCCATTTTCAATTGCCGCTGCAATATCGGATAGTAATTGTTGTTTGATTTCTTTGCGTTTCCTGCGGGAACATTTTAGTTGTTTGACAATTGCATTTACATAGTTTTCTGTTGTCATCATTGCTTATCCTCCATAGCAGTTCCAATAAATAGTTATGTTTTCTGATAAATACCGTATGCTGGTATCATGGCAATACAGTATTAATTCATAATCTGCTGAATCCCTGCCGATATCCGGTTCCATGTCTGCGATAACTCTGGCAGCAGCGCTTTCCCTTTTTCCGTAATACTATAATATTTCCGTGGAAGCTGTTTTCCCGCAGCGGCGCTCCAATTGCTTTCGACAAGCTGCTCATCCTCCAACCGATATAAAATCGGGTATAAGGTGCCCTCTTTCAGCACAAAAACAGAGTTACTTTTTTCTTTTAACTCACTGATAAGCTGGTAGCCGTATTTGGGTTTTTCCTGCAAAAGCTTTAAAATCAGCATATCCAGCACGCCTTTTTTCATTTGCCGTTCGTATTTATCATTCATTTTTATACTCCTATCCACCATAAGGAACTGTCACGAATTAACTTACCATATTCCTAGTACAGCATTTCCTAAGGAACTGTTCAGAAATTGCTTGTGACAAGTACGCCGTATAAATGTTCATATGCAAAGAAGAAAATCGCAGGCATAGTGGGCTATGTCAAGATTATCTGATGCCGCAGATGGACATTTAGACAAGTAATTGTCATAAGTAATTTATTAACAGTTCCTAATCCCTCATACACTTAGCACGCGCTATTTACGCCATCACCGCGTTGTCGTCAGTCAACAATGCCACCGCATTGCTTCCTTCCTCCGCCTTGCGCTGACGAAAATATCAAGCACTAAGGAACTGTTCAAAAATAACTTTTAATTCCACTTGTCTTTTTCTCCGATAGCACCACTCAAAAATCAATTACATAGCCCGCTATGCGCCTGATTTTTGAGTGGCACTCTCGAAGAAAAATCCTACGCGTTATTTAAAAGTTATTTATTAACAGTTCCTAAGCATATGGGGATTAAGAAAACGCTGTACTAGTCTGTTCTCCGCTGCCACCGCTAAAAAATCAGTTCCTAAGTGGACGACCAATCCATAGTTTTATTGGTATTGTTATATATTTAGTATTGCTAAGTATATAATAATATGATATTTTTGCTTTGTCAATAGCGTGAAAGGATAATTTTTGTAGGTTGAACTGCAATTGTTACTTTTCACACCCACGCCAAAGTAGTGGGAATTATGCGCCAAAATGCTTGCACTTTAGCATTTTGCACAATTTAATTATTTTTTTGACTTTTTATGGTTATGATTCGTTATATAAGATAGGGAGGTGATTTGGTGCTGGAAAAGATTATCAGAAAGTATTATGACGAGATTTTCTTATATTGTTATCATCATGTTGACAGCCGCGCTGCGGCGGAAGATATATGTCAGGATACTTTTGTAAGTTTTATAGAGCATTATAATCATTACTGTCATCTTGGAAAGACGAAAAATTACCTCTATACCATTGCCAAAAATAAGTGCAAAGATTTCTACAAAAAGCATTCCCCCATTTTAATGGAGCAACTGCCGGAACAGGAAACGGGGAACTGTATAGAAGAACAGGCGTTATTAAAACAACTGTTATTATCACTTCCGGAGGATTTGCGGGAAGCAGTGACGCTGCGTTATTTTCAGAATTTAAAATATGCGGAGATTGCTTCCATATTGGAAATCAGTCTGTCACTGGCAAAATACAGAGTAAAAAAAGGATTGGAGTTGTTATCCGCAATGGAAGGAGGCACCTATGACACAAAGAAAACTTAAAAAACAGCTAAGGCAGTATGCGGCAGAATGCAAAATGCTGATTCCAAAAGAAAAAGAGAAGCAGATAGTGTCTTTGTTACAGGCAGAGTCAAGGGTACAGACAAAAGCCTTATTACAGGAAAAAGCGCCGTATAAGACAAGAGGAAGCGCAGTTAGTTTTGTGTTAGAGCAGATTGGATATCTGGGGAAATATTGTCTTGTCTGGCAGATCGCATGGATTGTACTGTTTTGCTATCTTATGCGGCACAGTGTAGGTTATTTTTTCGGGGAAGCGGATAGAAATGGTGTATTGGTAATGATATCGCTCCTGCCGCCGCTGCTGGTACTGCTTACAGTGGAAACAATTACAAAAGTTTATCAAAGGAGTATGCTGGAAATCGAATATGCAACGAAGTATTCGCTGCGGGAAGTGGTTATTGTGCGGATGCTGTTTTTGGGAGTATTCCATTGTGTAATTTTAGCAGTGGAAATTATAGTGCTGCATAAGGGGCTGGAATCTGATGCGGGGAAGCTTCTAATCTATGGGTTTACGCCAATGATAATGATAACAGGAGTCTTACTGAAAATAATGCAGTATTGCCAAGGGGAGCAGCTTCGCAGCGCAGGAATTGGCGTTTATCTGGGAACTGTGATTCTGACGGTCATGGGAAATACAAAATATTTCGGGTGGTATGAACCGTTTTATTTCAAAGTGTGGTGCGCTGTGTGCGTATTAGGCGTGTTCTGGTTAGGATATCAATTTGTATGTCTATGCAGAAAGTTGGCAACGTTTGAAAAAGCGGCATTCAATTTCGGAGGATAGGCGGTGAGAAACGGCAAATCTTTTTGCCGTTTAATATACAATAAAGCAAGGTTGAATTGCAGTACAGGGTGTGCAGGGGGTATAAAAATGGAACTGGTATTAGATAGAGTAACAAAACAGTATAAAAATAAAATTGCGGTCGATCGTTTAAGCGCGAAATTGCAGGAGGGCGTGTATGGGCTTCTGGGAGCAAATGGTGCGGGAAAGACAACGCTAATGCGTATGATTTGCGGTATTTTGGAGATTAGCAGCGGGGAAATACGTGTTGATGGTATGGATATCGGTGCAATGGGCAGTGATTATCGGGATATTTTGGGATATTTGCCGCAGGAATTTGGATATTATCCCAATTTTACGGCGATGGAATTTATGCTGTATATTGCGTCATTAAAGGGATTAAGCCGAAGCTATGCAAGACAGCACAGCCGTTATCTTTTGAAAAAAGTGGGATTAGACGAGCAGGCACGGCAGAAAATTAAGACGTTTTCCGGTGGGATGCGCCAGCGGCTGGGAATTGCGCAGGCATTGCTAAATAATCCGAAAATCTTGATTTTAGATGAACCGACAGCTGGACTTGACCCCAAAGAACGTGTGCGTTTCCGCAATATGATTGCAGATTTAGGCAAAGAGAGGATTGTAGTACTGTCCACGCATATTGTATCGGATATTGAGGAGATCGCAGATTGGATTTTTCTAATGAAACAGGGACAGTTTATTACGCAGGGAACGTTGGAATCATTAAAAGAGCACTATCTCGCAGTCGTAAACCCTGGTAAAGAAGAACCGTTTAATCTTGAAAAATTGTATTTATTTTATTTTCAATAAAAGTGATAGGCTTTGCATATAATATAAATTTGTTTTACGTTCTAAAAATAAAAGTGATAGGCTTTGCATATAATATAAATTTGTTTTACGTTCAAAAAATAAAAGTGATAGGCTTTACAGATAACAGATATTTCAAATTTGGAGGATTTTTTAATGATTTGGTTTGAGTGGAAAAAGATATTTGGGCGTAGGTTAAATATAATCGCGATGATTTCAGGATATGTTTTAATTGCGGTCTGTATGTTTAATTATATTACGCAGGAGAGGTTTTATGATAAAACGACGGATACTTATTTAGAAGGAATGGAAAGTTTTTCGCGCAGTAGAGAGCAGGCGGCGCAGCAGACTAAAATCATTACGGACGAATATATTACGCAGTTGGTGCAACAGATACAAAATTATCAATTGGATTTGGAGCGTGACGATGCCTATATGGAAGTGATTCGTCCGCTGGGGGATATCTTTTATTTTACAGTGAAGAATTATACCGATATGCGGGAAGAAATTATTGATAATAACGTACTGAACGCAATTGATCTCTCTAAGGGGGCACAGTTCTACAAACAGCGGATGGCAAAAATTAAGGATTACTTAAATATGGATTTTTCGTCTGGAAATTATAAAGAGGCGGAAAAGCAATACTGGATACAGAAAGCGGAAAATGTAGAAGTTCCATTTCGTTGGGGCAGCAAACGTGAAATGAGTACTATATGGGAGATTATTAATATTGGTTTTTATTTGGTATTTGTAATTATTATATGTGTAAGTCCTGTATTTGCGTCGGAATATGAGTCGGGCGCGGCGGCGCTGCTTTTAACAACGAAATTCGGAAAAAATCGCCTGATTTATACAAAGATACTGGCTTCTGTGATTTTTACAGTGGGATATTTGACACTTGGCAATTTACTGGCTGTCGCTACAATTGGGCTGCTTTTGGGTTTTCATGGCGCAGATTTGCCGGTGCAGCTTTGGAATAGTGTTATTCCGTATTCTATGAATGCAGCACAGGTATGCCTTCTTACTTTTGTAATAATTTTATTGATTAGCATTACAATTGCCTTGTTTTTGCTTTGTTGTTCTGCTGGATTACGCTCTTCTCTTGCGGTGCTTGTGATCGGCGTAACAATTATGATAGCGCCGGCGTTTTTTCCAATGAGCAAGGAAAGCGGTCTGTGGAATCATCTAAATTATCTTTTTCCAGTGAGAGCGATCGATGTAAAAGAAATGCTTGGGTCATTTGTAAGCTACACTGTGGGGAATTTCGTGATATCATATCTGGCAATGGTAGTAATTGTATATACGGCAGTGAGTGCGGCGGCACTGGCATTTACACGCAAAGGGTTTGTGCGGGGAAGTCTGCGGGGGAAGTAGGTTTTGCTTTATTAAAATATATTGACATATTCTTAGATTTTTGTTACAGTAGAAAAAACAAAAAAGTATAAAAATCTAAATATTAAGAGTAATTTCAGAAATTATTGAAAAGAATTTAAAAATTTTAGGAGGTAAAAATGAAAGGTAAAATTATCGTTTTGGCTGCTCTTATTAGTATTTTAGTGTGCGGAATGCCTTCTATATCGAATGCTCAGGAAGTAGAAACGAGTAGTAATATGATTGAAGTTGAGATTGAAAGGGCAAATATTAAATTGGAAATGAGTAGTTCCAATGATGTAGAAACAGAATATTATGGAACAGGTTCGGATAAAATTTATAATCTGATAACATCAAAGAATGGAAATAATTATAAGATTACTATAAATTATATAGGAGCTGGAATAAGTCCTACCTTAGATGATGGGGGTGTGCTTATTAAGATACCAGATAGAGATATAGACCTCTTATGCATTAACGGAAAACTTGGTTCAGGAATCGTTTTAGACGATATTAATATTGATGGGAATATTATAACTGAAAATTGTGCAGTTAGGATAAGCAATAAAAATAGTGATAATAAAATAAATATTGACTCATATCGAGATAATTATAAAATAGATTCAGAACCTATATTAGATGACTTTGAATTCAAAGCAAAGCAATCTTTTGTAGTGTTTACATTTGCAAATCAGCCAACAAATCTGAAATTTCAGTTAAATGACAGCTTCTGCAATACAAAATTGCCTTTGGATTGGAGCAGTGATTTTACAATTGGTTTAGGACAGCCGAAAATGAGCGTAGATGTATGTGAGTGTGTGTTTCAATTATTTGCAAATAATTAATTTGTATCCGACACTATTGGGGGAGGCTTTCAATAGTTTTTGAAAAAAACTAAAATGTTACAAAAATCAGAGGTGAAAAACATTTTAGTGCAAATAAAAAATGAGGAAGTTCAAAGGGTTTGGGTTTTCGAGAGAACTTAAAGAAACGGAGGTAATTTTTATGTTGAATGCGTATAACAATATTTTAGACAACTTCATAAAGCATATGATTACCTCGAGAACTGTAAATTTATAAGATGTGTTTGTCGCGGTATCATTTTATGCCGCGATTTTTATGCATAATATCTTTTTATAGATCCCATAAGCATAGAATCGTGCTTTTTGGGATTTTTTTGCGTGTAATTTTTGGAAAGGAGTGATGTATTATGATGCAGATGAGAGAAAATGGGATAGAACAAATGTATGTAGAAGTGAGTGGTCAATTCACTATATGGAAGTTAAAAGACTGGAAAGAAAAAATCTTTCCAATGATTGATTGGCACTTTGCCAATCGTAGATGGAGGAATCATAATGGAAAATATAGCAACAGTTACGGCGGTTCATAGAGATCGCTATGAGTTAAGCATGGATACAGGTACAACTACAGAAATTTTTTATGGCAGATTAAAGGCAGCAGCTTTTTATAACAGCACAGAGATTGTGCCGTTTCCAACGGTTGGCGACAGGGTAATGGTAAGCCAAAATACAGGCGGTGACAGTTTGATTTTAGAAGTATTGGAGCGGAAATCCGTATTTATGCGGCTGAATGCGACGCAGGGGCTGCCCGATCAGGCGGTGGCGGCGAACTTTGACTATGTATTTATTACGATGTCGTGTAATAAGGATTTTCATCCTGCAAAATTGGAGCGTTTTTTAACGGCTGCATGGCAGAGCGGCGGTACACCTGTGATTCTTTTAACAAAATCCGATTTAATGCAGGAGCGGGAACGAATATTGGCGCAGGTGAGTGCGAAGGCGGCGGGCGTTGATACGTATTGTATTAGCGCATATACGGGAGAGGGGATTTCTCAGTTGGAAAAATATTTTGTGAGCGGCGCTGTAATTGTGCTGTTGGGTTCTTCCGGCGTAGGGAAATCATCCCTTGTCAATGTACTTCTAGGAGAAGAACAAATGGCAACAGGCAGCATTCGGGAATCCGATTCGCAGGGACGCCATACAACAACCTATAAACAAATGTTTGATATACCGGATCGTATTTTGCTTCCTGACGGAAATACAATTAAAGGCGGCGGCAGAATTATTGATACACCGGGGATTCGCAAGCTTGTAATGGGAGAGGGCACAGATGGCATTGATCTTACGTTTGAGGATATTGCTGCACTGGCATCACAGTGCCGTTTTTCAGACTGCCGCCATCAGACGGAGCCAGGATGCGCTGTGAAACAAGCTTTGGCAGATGGATTGCTGGATATAAAACATTGGAAAATGTATTTAAGCCTTCAAAAAGAAGAAGCTTATGCAAAAGCAAGGCAGCAGATTATTACAAGAAGAATGGAAAAGGCAAAAAGGCGGAGGTAGAGGGAGTTTTATTGACCAATGTTAAAATTTTTCAAGTTCTGCACCGCTCAAACAGATATTCCCGTGCCAGCGGGATTAGAATGTGGGATATGTCTTTGACAAAAAAATTTTTATGTGAAAGGTTTAGGCTAGTTGGTATTGTTAATTTGTGTTGATTTTTTATAGAGAAAATAATTATTGGAATAAATAACCATCTAAAACGCGCTGTCAGAAGTTACTTTCAAAAATTTCTGGCGGCGCGTTTTTACATGAAATGCCCTATTCTTGGATAAAATAATAGTAACTATTTTGGTTTGCATATTAGGAAAATTGGCAGCAACTGCAATTTTGGGACAATTCCTTAGCCAATAATTATACTAACGACCGTTAAGATTTTCCAATTTCTGCACAACCCATATTGCATAAGCGGGCAATACGTGCTGTGCAGAAAGGAAAATCTAATCGCTCGTGAGTATATAAGCAATTGCCGGCAGTTACACCAAGAACGAGGGGATTTATATGGGCAGGAGAGTGATTTTTCATATAGATGTTAACAGCGCGTTTTTGTCGTGGGAGGCGGTTTATCGGGTGCGGTTTTTAGGGGAGCGCCTGGATCTGCGCACAATTCCGTCAGCAGTGGGCGGTGATATTGCCAAGCGTCGTGGCATTATTTTGGCAAAGTCTATTCCGGCAAAAAAATACAAAATCCAGACAGGCGAACCGGTTGTCAGTGCGCTGCGCAAATACCCCCAATTGGTACTGGTACCGCCACACTACTCACTGTATGAGAAATGTTCCAATGCGTTTATGGAGATATTAAAGAACTATTCCGATAAAGTGGAGCAGTACAGCATAGACGAGGCATTTATGGATATGACAGAAATGGAATTGTTGTTTGGAAAGCCTGTTGTAGCCGCCAATACAATAAAGGATGAAATATATCATAATTTGGGATTTACAGTAAACGTTGGAATATCTGACAATAAGCTGCTTGCAAAAATGGCAAGTGATTTCCATAAGCCCAATCGGGTGCATACGTTGTTTACGGAGGAAATAGAGCAGAAAATGTGGCATCTGCCAGTAAGGGATTTATTTTTTGTAGGCGGTGCAACAGAGCAAAAGCTGCATTCGATTGGTATTCAGACAATTGGAGAGTTGGCGAATGCGGATGTTACGATGTTAAAAGCGATGTTTAAAAAGCATGGGGAAATATTATGGAACTTTGCAAATGGCAGGGATGTATCGGAAGTGGAAGCGGAGCCGCCGGAAAACAAGGGCTATGGCAATACGACAACAATTCCTTTTGATGTGACGGATGCGCAGACGGCAAAGATGGTGCTTCTTTCTTTGGTGGAAACAATTGGCAGACGACTGCGCAAGGATAATGTGTCGATTGAGGTGGTTTCTGTGGGTATCCGTTACTGTGATTTTCACTATGAGTCGCATCAAGGAACACTACAGTCGCCGACAAATATTACACAGGAAATTTATGAAATGGTCTGCAGGCTGTTTGATGAACTATGGAATGGCGCATGTATGCCAATTCGTCATTTAGGCGTGCATACGAGTCGGATAACGCACGAGGCACCGAGTCGTCAGATGACATTGTTTGACAATAAGGATTATGAGAAATTGGAAAAATTAGATAGGGCAATTGACAGTATCCGTGAGCGGTTTGGCGCAGATGCGGTACAAAGGGCATCATTTTTAAAGCAGAAGCAAATCGATCATATGGGCGGCGGAATAGCAAAATCTATGAAATAGAATAAATGTTCTGAAAGAGGAGAGCAAGTAATGGCATTTCGTTTGGGAGAGATAATAGAGAAAAAAGAGCATGGAATTTTGCGGGGTGTACAAAGAGAAATTGCCTGCGAATGCTGGTTTACCAGCAAAGGCAGGACAATTCCCAAGATTATAAAAGTAATGGATGAAGAAGGCTTTCTGCATACGATCCACGAAATACAAGTGCTTGCAACCGAGGAAAAAACGTATTCCGGCATACAGACTGTAGAACATTTATGCCGTATTTCCTTCGGCGGCAGAATGGAACTGGTAAAACTTGTTTTTACCAAAGAAAGCTGTACATGGTCTATTGTGATTGCGTAGTGGACGTTTGCCAAGGGGGTGCGTATATTGTTATACTTTGCGTTTGTCTTTTTGAAGCTTAGAAACTGTAAATAAATAACTTGTTAATTTGATATTTAGACAAGTCAAATGGATGAATTATTTGTTTACAGTTTCCAGAAAATCGAGTGTGTCAATAAGGCATTTTGTCAGAGTTCCAATGGAAAGATTTCTTGGTTTACAATGCGCCAGTACAAGGAAAATGCCGCCAACTGCCAATGTGTAAAAGCCAATGATTAAAACGGGTTTTATCACATCTGATTCATCTGCTTGTACCACAACAACCCAGTCATTGACAGTGCACATAAAGGCTACATAAACGGGTTTCCCATCCACTGTGCATCTACGCACATCGGCGGTTGTAATATAGCCTTCTTTCAGGCGCTGTACAACCTCTTCGATAACGGCATTATTTTCCAGCTTTGTGCCAACCCGTTCGGATTCTTGGTGATAGAGATAAGTACCATCGGTATCAACCAGATAGGCATGACTCGATT
This sequence comes from Lachnospiraceae bacterium, assembly GCA_009774395.1. Taxonomy (GTDB): domain Bacteria; phylum Bacillota; class Clostridia; order Lachnospirales; family Lachnospiraceae; genus COE1. The sequence goes on along the minus strand of VSNQ01000003.1, from coordinate 13,706 downwards.
CCATTGTGCCGATACCAGTGCTGTAGAGAATATATTCCAGACTAACTTCAAGGTGATTGCGCTCGGCATCGCCGTAAAAACTTTCATATAAAGTAGATGATGCGGAAACGCACACATCATATAGGTAGCTTTTGCATAATTCTACAATATTTTTGCGGTTAATAATATAGGAAACAATTGGGATTCCGGCAATTAACAGTATGGATGTGGAAGCAATTAAAGCTGCGATTTTAGAACGCAGTGCCTATGCAGAGCCCTTGGCTTTCCTCGCCGTCAATGCCCATATACAGCGGCAGGTATTTTACATTTTCTTCTAATACTTTGTTATCTTCTACACTTGCAATTTGACTCCATGCCCAATTGCCGTTTTGTACTATTGCGGCTTTTTCTAACGCAAACTCTTCCATAGAATCGGATACAGATTTTTTGGATAATGTTGTTGGAATTGTGCAAGAATTGCCGATATATAAATCAAAGATATTTTTATAATTTTCCGCGTAAGTGAAATCTAAGGTGTCGGTGTCGGAAATATTTTTGTCACGGAACGCAAAGTAAACAGGAACATTTGCCAAATGTGTCTGCCAGCGCCAGTCCTCACCGGAGCCAAAGGAAGTGGAGGCAAACACACCTTCGATTTCCAGATCGTCTTTATGGCGTGTCATATCTTCTACAACAGCCTTGAGTTTATCAAAGTTATCGACTTCTTCCATACTTGAGAAGGACACTGCTTTGGAGGAAAGTGCAAAATATTTTTGCATAATAGCGTCGTTGTAGATAATTCCGTAACCTTCTACAACATACGGAATCCCATAAACGCCATCGCCGGAAGTAATAGCAATGCCTTTGTCTAACTGCCATGTATACAGTTCTGTATCGCGCAAGTCCAGACAGAAGTTTTTCCAGTTGCTGTAGCCGATCGGCATTGTTTCCGACCACCGCAATCAAAAGGGAGTACCATTTGTAATTCATAATGCGAATCCAATTCAGGCAGGATATGAGGAGGATATTCTTGCAATATGGGGCAAAATTACAGGGCATTACCGCATAACAGGGGAGTAATATTACAGTTCAATAAGATTGAATGGTAACGAGTAAAGAAAGAATCCTTGCGATTCTAAAATATAAGGGGGGGTATCAATATGTGGAGTACAAACACAACAGAACGTATGAGCAACAAAAGTTTCGTTGGCGTGAACGGTCGTACGATGACAGTGGCAGGCACGAAGCGAGAGGCGCAGGTAGAAAAGCAGACAGCAAATACGCAGCGCAATTTTACGCAGCATTATTCTAATGGAGGTGTGCGTCTTGGATATCAGGATATTGTGTCGCTTTCGGAAATGCCCAAAGAGGGGCGTGTGCTGGTACGTGGTAGGATAACAGGATCTGCATCTGCTGGAAAGAAAATGTGGAGGAATGCAGCGCAAGAACCTGTTTCAAACGAAGATATTGCCAATGAAGATGTAAGGCGTGCAGAGGAAAAACGTAGAGAACAGGAGCAGCAGAAAAAGATTATTACACAAAAAGAGATGTTCCGCCAGATGATTCAAAAACAGAGGGAAGCTGCGAAAAACGGGGAAGAACGTGCGGACGATATGGCGAAAATTATGGAGATTGCCAGACGGATTGCGGACGGCGATACCGTGCCGCAGTCGGATGAAAAGAAGTTAATGGAATACAGCGCAGACTTATATCAGGTGGCGAAGGCGTCGGCAATGGCAAACCGTGATAAAGAACATAATGAATATGACGCGCTGTTTGATGACGACGAGGATACAGCACAGAAAATGCCAGACGAAAACAACCACGAAACGCCGTTTGGAGCAATGACAGACCAAGGGGAAACGGCAGTTTCAGCGGAGAACGTCGAGATGGCTGGCATGGTATTATAAGTAAAGAACTATAAGCATAGTGCATTTCCTGTCTTGGTGTGCTGTTTTCTGCAGTGGTGATTGTTTATACTCACATACGATTAGATTTTCTTTTCTGTACAGCACGTATTGCCTGCTTATGCAATAAGGGCTGTGCAGAAATTAGAAAATTTTAAGTAACAGTTCAATGGGTTATCTGAACTGCTACAATTTTAACGGTCGTTAGTATAATCTTCTGTTGACAATAATCGACAAACGTGAAGTTACTTTTCTAATAATTTCAAAAACCTTTTGTCATTCATCTGTTCGTTTGTAATATAGTTACCATCTAAAAATAATGCATAAGTTGTAATTGGTGTTGGAGCGCTTTGCGCGTCCTCTTTGTTCTGTAAGTGAACCGACTTGAATTGTATAGATTTTTCTTTCGCAATGGTTTCAATTACAGGAATATATTTTGCATTAAAAGGACATTGATTGGTGTAATACAGAACATAACCCATCTCATCAATATGTGGGTGTTTTGCACATTCTTTAAATTGCGGCAATCGAGCATTTTCGTCAAAAGGCAAATGCCATAACTGAATACCATTATCCGCTTCATCACTGATGGTAAATCCTTTGTATTTTAGAAATTTAGGGTCTGCCAGAAATGGTTTTTTCTTTGCCGCAGATAATATACATAATCCTTTTTTTCCTTTGTTTTTGCTATCATCAATGCAGGCATTCAGTAACTCTGCCCCATAACCATGTCCTTTGAAAGAACCAGCTACCCATAAACAGTCAATATACATATAGCCATCTGCGACAATGGGATTCCACGCATTTTCAGCGGGTATATACTCAATAAAACACTTTCCGCGTTGTTCACTTTTTAAGAAAACTAAACCATCATCAAAACGTTCTTTTAACCAATCTTTTTTTGATGACACTTGGATATCATTATTGTTTGAAATTGCACAACATATATGTTCTTTTTCAATATTTTCATTTGTTACTCTAATATATTCCATAAGCAAACCTCCATATATACTTGTTTATTGCTGATTTATATGTTAAGCAGTTTTTGGGCATTTCCTCCTAAAATAGCGTCTAGTGCTTCCTGCGATAAGCCGATTTTTTTATGTGCGGTAAGGGATTCTAACTGGCTGCTCCATGGGCTGTCGCTGCCAAACAGTATCCGATCAGCGCCATGCGTCTGAACAATACGAAGAAAGCGTTCGCGGTCAAGCTGTGGGTGGTCTTTTTGAAATTGTTTGGCACAAGTGTCGCTTCCTTTTTCCTGCTCTGCCTGAAATAATTGCGGATCGGGACGCAGCGGCGTAATAGAAAAGGAGGTATCAAGCCATACCGGAAGCCCCGCAATTTGATGTTCCACTTCTTCCCAGCAGTCCCAGCCGCCGGTATGCGCTAGAACAAGTTTGTCTGGTTTAATTTGCTGCAGAACAGGCAGAATATGCTGCGGGGTTACAAAATCTTCCCCGGGAAATCCAATGTCAAATCCGGCGTGTGTTACAACAATTAAATTATTTTCGCACGCACATTCGATAATGCGCAGATAACGGATATCATCAAAGTAAGTCCGCTGGAAAACAGGGTGGATTTTAATGCCGCGGACACCGTTCTGCGCAAGGTTTCGTAAAATAATGTCGTAATCATCGTTATCGGGATGAATGCCGCCAAAAGAGAGCAGCCCTGTTTCACGGAAATGTTGGTTTAACTCTATTGCGGTACGATTGATCTGTTCCTGCTGTGAAGGTTTTGTAACAACGGGCAGAAGAACAGAATAGTCAATGCCAGCCGTCTGCATCGACTGTGTTAAGTCGGATAATTCACCACTAAGAACACTGCGGATATGCGAGTTTTTCTCCAATTGTGCAATTGCACGGTCGGCAATTTGCGCAGGAAAGGTGTGGGTGTGGAAATCGATAAGCATTAGAAACGCCTCCTTATAGTAAGTTATTTATTATTATAATGAGATTGATTCCTAGTACAGCATTGCAAATAATCGAGTAATGTGCAACGTTGTACTATACTGACGACCGTTAAGATTTTCCAATTTCTACACAGCCCATATTGCATAAGTGAGCAATACGTGCTGTGCAGAAAGGAAAATCTAATCGTTCGTGAGTATAGCAAAATATACAAGGAATGATAATATTATAGCAAATACATTTTTATTTGGCAAATTTGGGGGTTGAGTGGTTTCACATAGAATGTTATCATGGTTACTTTTCACACCCACGCCAAAGTAGTGGAATTATGCGCCAAAATGCTAAAAGCTTTCGCTTTTTTAATTTAGCATTTTGTGTGCAAAATCTGTTATAATTCACACCGCAGTAACTTATAAGCTAATAAAAACTGGTATGAGTGTGAATTGTAACTTTCGGATGTAACAGTTCAGGTAGGTCTGCGCATTTACTACGCTGACCGTAATAAAATGTAGTGCTTGGAGGTATCCAGCCCATCGCGAAGCGATTTCCAATGGCTGGATACGTAACAGTTTAATGGGTTATCTGAACTGTTACTTTCGGATATAAGCATTGCTTTGTCAAATAAAATAACGCTTTCATTAAATCTACAATTATGTTACAATCTAATGTAGGAAAGGATGTGATAAAAAATGGGACTATCAGAATATGAACGAAAAAAAGATGAGAAAATAAATGGCGTGATTTATCAAATGTCACCATCACCAAGTTATAAGCATGGGATTATTAATAATAACATAAACCGAACTATTGGATATCATTTAAAAAATAGTATGTGTCTTGTATTTATGGAGAATTTGGATTTTAAATATCATCCAGATATTAATGATGATTATGTCTGCCCGGATGTTATGATTATTTGTGATCGAAAGCACTTAAAAGGGGGGACTTACAGTGGTGTTCCTAGGTTTATAGCTGAAACATTAAGCCCTTCAACTGCAAAACGAGATAGGACGAACAAAAAGGATATCTATGAAACAGCAGGTGTGGAAGAATATTGGATTGTTTCGCCGCAGGGCGCTGTTGAGATATATTATTTAGAGAACGGCAAATATGTTTTAAATCAGAGTTATTTACTGCAAAATGATAAGGAAGATGAAGAGTATAATGCAGAGCAAGAAATATGTTTAAAATCATTTCCTAATATCAAAATGACATTAGGCGAAATTTTTGCGGGATTGGAATAAAATAATAAGGATAAGTCTAATGCTAATCATTTATACTCAAAAACGATTCGATTTTTCTTTATGTACAGCACGTATTGTCCGTTTATGCAGCATGGGCTGTGCAGAAATTGGATAATCTTAACATTTTTCAGTATCATATTAAGAAAAAATGAAAGGAAATAAGAAAAGTTATGAGAAACACATTTAGAAACATAATGGCATTTTTGATGGCAGGGGTGATGCTGCTTTTATTGACTGCGGCACTGCCTGTGTATGGAATCCGTGCACAAGCAGCCGAAAATCTGGATAAAAAGGCATGCTGGATTTCATTTTTGGATATGGAAACGTATCTAAAAGATAAAAAGGAAGCGGAATTTCGCACTAAGGTTTCACAGATGTATGATAAAGTAAAAGAATACGGAATGAACACGGTGCTGGTTCATGCACGTGCAATGGGAGATGCGATGTATCCGTCGGCATATTTTCCGTGGTCAATTTATATTTCAGAGGACAGAAGCAATCCAGGTTACGACCCGCTGCAGATTATGGTGGAGCTTGCACACAGCAAAGGGCTGCAATTTGAAGCGTGGGTAAATCCATATCGGCTTTCAAGGGATAATAAAACGACCGTTAGCTTTAAGGCAACGCCGCAATATGCACAGTTTCGAGATTTTTCAATAGAATACCGTGCTGCCAGCGGGGAAACTTGTCTGGCACTGGATCCGGCAAGGCAGGAAGCAAGGGACTTAATTGTGAATGGCGTGCGTGAAATTGTAGAGAATTACAATGTGGATGGGATACATTTTGACGATTATTTTTATGTGTCTGGAATGGCGGATACTTTGGATACTGCGTCAAGGAAAGCGCATGTCAACGCATTAATGCTGCAAGTTTACCAAACAATTAAAGAGGTAAAGCCAAACTGCGTTTTTGGTGTAAGTCCGGCGGGGAATCCTGACAATGTGCGCGGTCAGGGGGCAGATATTGATACATGGCTTTCCACTTCGGGATATATTGATTACATAATGCCGCAGATTTATTGGAGTGATATTTATATGACCGGCAGCGGAGTGAAACATATGTTTACAGACCGATGCAAAGAGTGGATGCTTTTAAATCAACAAAATATTCCTATCTATGTTGGAATTGCGCTGTATAAGGTCGGCACGCCATCCAAAACAGATTTGGGCTGGGCAACGAGCAATATGAATGTCGCTTATCAGGCAATACAGGCAAAGCAGCTTGGCTGTCAGGGATATGCGCTGTTTCGCTATGCATGGCTTGAAAATCCTGTAGCAGCAGAGGAACTTGCCAATTTAAAGATGTTTGCGTTTTAAACGGAGTTAAATTTTAGGTCTTGGTATTACTAACTTAAATATATTTCCATACTTTCAAAGACTTAAGGATGAACGGCTTGATGGTTTTTATTTAATAGAGGATATTACATTTGAAGATAGTATGGGTCATGAAATTATTGCTATGAATGATGGCACATATAAAACTATTGAAGATGGAGTTCAGAAACTTTTCGGAGAAGTATATCGAATTAAGGATGGAAAGATTGAGATGATTTGTCAGAATGGTATGTCAATGGTTCTATAAAGATAAAGAGAAGTTTGCAGTAACAGTTCAGGTAGGTCTGCGCATTTACTGCGCTGACCGTAATAAAATGTAGTGGTTGGAGGTATCCAGCCCATCGCAAAGCGATTTCCAATGGCTGGATACGTAACAGTTCAATGGGTTATCTGAACTGTTACAAGTTTGCATTACACTGAAAAATTCATAAGACTGCATAGTGGTAGTGTTGAAAAACGTTAAGACGCATCAAGCCATTACAAAGCGATTTTGTATGGCTTGATGTGCCTTTATTATGCGCAGATCCGTGCAGAGGAAATATCCCGCTAAGGCGGCAGAAAGATGCTTCATCCCTACTCGGTTATAAAATCTTCAAGTGTGCGGAACGTATATCCCATTTCTTCCCACTTTGTTAAAAGTTCGTCTAGGATTTCGCCGTTTGTTTTAGAGGTGCTGTGCAATAGAACAATTGCGCCCGGATGAATGCGCCCGAGAAGTTTTTTAAAAGCTTCCTCTTTGCTGGGCTGTTTATCCTGATACCAGTCTACATATGCAAGGCTCCAAAAAAATGTGTGATAGCCCATTTCTTTTGCCATTTCAAGATTTTTCGTATTGTATTTTCCCTGTGGCGGGCGGTAGAAACGTGTCAGCTGCGTGCCTGTTATTTCTTGAAATTTGTCTTCAACATCTTTCATTTCTTTCTCAAAAGATTCCTTAGATGAAATTGACGACATATCCAGATGATGATAAGTGTGATTCCCAACAAAATGCCCGTCTGCAACCATGCGTTTCACCAGTTCTGGAGCTGATTCCAGATAGTGCCCTACCACAAAAAAGGTTGCGGTTACATTGTGTTTTTTCAGTGCATCTAAAATCGGTTCTGTATTTCCATTTTCGTATCCAGCGTCAAATGTTAAATAAATCACTTTTTCGGTATTGCTTCCCACATAGGACGTATTGTATTTCTTTAATTCTTCTACAGTGGCATTTCCGGTTGGCTGGGTTCCTTCCTGCCCGAAGCCGAGCCCCCAATTTTCCGAGGTTGCGCTGCCGCTTGCAGGAGTTGCGAGGTTGTCAAATTTTTCGTATTTTACATATGCAATTCCCCTGCCCAACAGAAAAGAAGCGGCAAGAAGGAGCAGCAGAAGCGCTGTTTGTATCAATTTAGTTTTTGTAATCTTATTTTTTATAATGCTATTTTTCATAGAGCTGTATTTTGTGCCTGTTATTAGTCTTAGTTACATCATATTTTTTAGCAGGGAAAAAAATGACTGAATGAGAAAAATATGTTGAAAGAAATCTGTGTCTATTTCAATATAATCTTCAAAATTAAGATTGATTTTATCGAGTTGTCCTGCAGGCTGAACTGCGATAAGAGAGGCACTAAAATATGAAACGTTCTATTGACAAAGAAATGAATTAAGGATATAATGAACATTGTTCATATTGAAGTGAGTAAAAAATATTATTTGAATGGTATTCACTAAAGGAGATGAATGATGAAAGTAAAACGGAATACATTGTTGCTTTTAGCTTGTCTGGTGTGGAGTGCGGCAGGCTTTAATATCCTTCGCATTGGGCTGATGGCCTATTCCGCCTATTATACGATGTTAAATTACCTGTTGTCTGTGCTGGTTTTTGGTGTATTTCAGAAATTTATTTTTGGAAAACTGGTTAAAAAGCATACTGCCAGAATTTGTGCCTATCCGGATGAACGGCATTTTTTTCTCAAGTTCTTTGATGGAAAATCATTTGCTATTATGGCAGTTATGATGACGGGCGGCATCCTTTTACGGACAAGTGGACTTGCGCCGGAACGGTTTATTGCGGTTTTTTATACGGGTCTAGGCGCTTCGCTTCTGCTGGCGGGATTGTTGTTTGGTGGTAACTTTGTGAGAGCAATCCGTGCCGCTTCCAAAGATCACAGTAACATGGAGAATAGGAGTTGATTTTATTGAATACGGTTGTTACTTCCAAAGAAGCGATTTTGAATGTTTGTCGGGAACTGATTATAACGCAGGGGTGGGAGGCCATTAATATTAGAACGGTTGCGGCGGCGTGTAATGTTTCGGTTGGCTCTATCTATAATTACTTTAATTCTAAATCTGATTTAATTGCGGCAACTGTGGAAAGTGTATGGTGTGATATATTTCACTATCCTGATAATCAGCAGGATTTTGACAGCTTTTTAGACTGTGTTGCGCAGGTCTTTGACAGCATGAAAAAAGGTGATGAAAAATATCCCGGATTTTTCACAATGCATTCCATGAACTTTATGGGAAAAGAAAAATTAAGCGGACAACAACTTATGGCACAATCATGGGAACATATGCAAAAAGGGCTTTATAAAATTCTTATGCGTGATAAAAGTATCCGTTTGGATGCTTTTGACGAAGTCTTAACTCCAGAGAAATTTGTAGGAATTATATTTTCCCTTATCATTTCTTCCTTGTTACAGCGTAAATATGATTGCAGTGGAATATTAGGTATGATTCGCAGGATTATCTATTGATAAAATAACCATACAGTATAGCAGAAAGAAAGGAAGATTTTATGCAGGCGATTATTGAAACCGTATTTGACACAGTATATTTGATTTCCGTGATTTTGATTGGTATCACTATGATTGTAAAGTGCAACGGAAATAAGCAGTATCGTTTATTTGGTATTATGGCAGTTGTCCTTGGAGCAGGGGATTCTTTCCATTTAGTGCCGCGGGCATTCGCGCTATGCACAACGGGGTTGGAAAACTACACGACTGCATTAGGAGCTGGAAAGTTTATAACATCTATTACAATGACAATTTTTTATATTATTCTATATTATGTTTGGCGGATAAGATACAAAATCCAAGGACAACACGGAATAACGATCACCGTTTATCTGCTGTCGGCACTGCGTATTGTAATTAGTCTGTTCCCACAAAACCAATGGCTGCATGCAACATCCCCAGTTTCATGGGGAATATATCGTAACATTCCTTTTGCATTATTAGGTTTGTTGATTATCGTTTTGTTTTATAAAAGTGCAAAAGAACAAGAGGATCATGCTTTTAAATACATGTGGCTGACAATCGTACTTAGTTTTGGATTCTATATACCTGTTGTACTTTGGGCTGATACAATTCCAATGATTGGTATGCTTATGATTCCTAAAACCTGTGCCTATGTATGGACTGTTTTAATTGGCTATTTTGCAATGATTCACGAAAAATGAATATGCACGGAGAAATAGATGCCAAGGATGCATCTCAATCACTACGATTTCTTAAGGGATTGTCGCAATAAGCTTTGATTATACAATATATAGTATAAATTGAAGCAAGGTGTTAGACTATCTTGTATACATTTGCCTTAATGCGACATCCCCTAGGCTGAACTGCTACACTTAATCCTCTTTCAAATATTCTTTCTTCGATACATTGACTGTATTGTCGTAGCACATAAAGATTTTTCCAAGAAATTGGTTTTCTAGTTTTGGCGTTACCAGACTTACTAGTGGAGTTACAATTAATCCAGCAATCATTGCAACTGCACCTGCATTAATCGGAGATGCAATAAATTTTAAAAACATATTTGATACGGTGATGCCTACGCCGCAGATAAAACTAGCCCATACGCCTGCCTTTGTAACACCTTTCCAGTACAATCCATATAAAAACGGTGCAAGGAAGGCTCCTGCCAGCGCGCCCCATGAAATGCCCATAAGCTGTGCGATAAATGTAGGCGGATTGAGTGCAAGTACGACAGACAGCACAATAAAAAATACAATTAAAACACGGATATAAATAAGCTGTTTTTTGTCATCCATATCTTTCACCAGATTTCCTTTGAGAAAATCCAGCGTTAGCGTGGAGGCAGATGTCAGTACTAGTGACGAAAGCGTTGACATGGAGGCGGAAAGCACCAAAACAATAACAATACCGATTAAAATATCGGGCAGTGTTGCAAGCATAGTAGGAACTACCGCATCATAAAGCACGGTACCGTCCGCTTTGTATAGTGCTTCGGAGTCAAACAACCGACCAAACCCACCAAGGAAATAGCATCCGCCTGAAACAATGACTGCGAAAAATGTGGAAACAATCGTGCCTGTTTTAATGGCACGCTCGCTTTTAATGGCATAAAATTTATGTACCATTTGCGGCAGTCCCCATGTTCCCAGCGAGGTTAAAATAATAACGCCCAGTAGATTCAAAGGATCTGTGCCGAAAAAAGAAGCAAAAGCACCTTGCTGTCCCATTGTAACAGGTACATCGGAAGGAATTTCGGAAAGTTTGCGCACTGCCTCAAGGAATCCGCCCTGACCAGAGAGCACAGCGCCGATAACCGCAACAATGCCAACCAGCATAATAATTCCTTGGATAAAATCATTGATTGCCGTCGCCATATAGCCGCCAAGAATCACATAAACGCCTGTCAGTAGTGCCATCGTGACAACACACGCTGTATAAGGAATATCGAAAGCCATACCAAACAGCCGTGATAATCCATTATAAACGGACGCCGTATAAGGAATTAGGAATACAAAAGCAATAACAGAAGCGGTTATTTTAATGACATTGCTGTCATATCGCTTGCCGAAAAAGTCTGGCATGGTTGCCACTTCCAAATGATGTGTCATAACTCTTGTTCTGCGTCCCATTGCGACCCATGCAAGCAGCGATCCAAGAACTGCATTTCCAAGCCCAATCCAAGTAGAGGCAAGTCCGTATTTCCAGCCAAATTGCCCTGCATATCCCACAAACACGACTGCGGAGAAGTAAGAAGTGCCGTATGCGAAAGCAGAGAGCCAAGGCCCTACATTGCGCCCACCCAGTACAAAATCATTGGTGCTGGAGGTACTTTTTCGGGTATAAAGCCCAACCCCAATCATGCAGCCAAAAAATAACAACAATAAAATAATTTTTACTAACATATCTATGTCCCCCCACTGTTGTGTAAGGAATTGTAAATAACTTATACTCAAAAACGATTAGATTTTCCTTTCTATACAACACATATTGTCCGCTTATGCAAGAGGGGTTGTTTAGAAATTGGAAAATCTTAACGTTTTTTAGTATACAACTCCTAATCAATAAAACAATTGCTTTAACGCATCAACGCTTTTATGTGCAAAAGCAATTTGATTATAACGCAGATTAAAAGGGATGTCAATACATAATCGAGTGCATAAAAAATAGAGCTGTTATGTCCTAAATATAAGAACTTGCACAAAAGAAACCATTTGAAAATAATATCAAAATAATTTCTTGGTTTGTTTTATATTAGGACATAACAGCCATAAATTAAAGTTTTTAATAATTTATTATGTTACTTATTATGCTACATAGCAATACATAAAAATAAAATGGCAGATACTGCCTCCCATTACAAATAAATGGAAGATTTCATGAGATCCGAAATATTTGTGGAGTGAATTAAAAACAGGGAGTTTTAAGGCATAAATAATTCCGCCGATTGTATAAATTATCCCGCCTGCCAAAAGCCAGCCAAATGCGGCATGGGGAAGTGTATTCCATAGCGTGCCAAAAACCAGCAGACAAAGCCAGCCCATTGCAATATAAATCAATGAGGAAAACCATTTCGGGCAGGTAATCCAAAATGCTTTTACCAGCATTCCGATAAGCGCCACACCCCAAACCAGCGCAAGCAGAGAATAGCCTATATTGCCGCCAAGCACGATTAAACATACCGGTGTGTAAGATCCTGCAATCAGTACAAAAATCATCATATGGTCAATTTTGCGGAAGATACGCAATACTTTTCCTGTTACATTGACACTGTGATACAGTGTGCTGGCTCCATATAAAAGAATCATACTAATACAAAAAATGGTGAGCGCAATAGTTGTAACGCCGTTTTGTGCTTTTATCAGCAGCGGAGAAGCAGCAATTGCTGTCATAAGGCAGGCAATAAAGTGTGTAATTGCACTTCCGGGTTCTCGAATTGTTAATTGCATAGTAATTCCTCCATTCTTAATGCGCTGAAACGCAGACGTTCCTTTGACAATACCGCAATATTGTTTTAAATAGGATACTATGTAGTTTTTAAAACTACATTATAAAGTTTAAAATAATACTACTCCTTATTATAAAAGGTGTCAAGAAGAATTATGCATAATTTTAACAAATGAAATCCGTTAAAAATTGGTAAATGTTATTAATCGTTATCATTTACATCACAATAATTTTAAATTAATAAAAACTGGCGTAGGTGTACGTTGTAACTACGAATCCTCTTCAATTACCTGAATTTCCAGATAATCGAAATCAATTGCTTCTATAAAATTGTCTTCCCGAAAACGTGCTTTATCGTGACGTTTAAATTCGTTGATTGTGGCGTCAAGCCAAATGGGTTTTCCTAAATCAAACTCATAACAAACCGTTTCAAGCGCGCGGAAAACCTTGTGGGTTCTTGTATCCTGCGAACTATCGCAGACAACAGTATCTTTCAGCATACGGTTGTTCTTAAAAATTCTTGCCCATAGACGAAACATTGTGACTGTAGCCTCCTTTTTGTGAATTGTGTTCATATTAATTTGGAAGTAAACTTTTATAGTAAATGATAAAAGTGTTTTACCATTTGCCATATTTGCATTGACTATAAACTATGGATTGGTACACGTGCAGAGCACACAATGGATGTAAAAATAATTATAACACATCTCTAAATAAAGAACATTACTTCTTTCCTAAAACAGCATAAAAAAATAAAAAATAAAATCTCCAGTAATGATTTTCCCCTAATCCACATATAATATAAATGTTGGTTATTCTTCCTGGTGCACCGTTTCCTTAATCCTCGTATACAAAGTGCTTGATATTTGTATCAGTGCAAGGTGGAGGAAGGAGGCGATGCATTTTTATGCATAGAAAGTCCATGCCTAAAAAAGAATATAAACTAATAAGTACAAGATAAAGAAAATATGATATAATAATTTAGATAGGCAGCCGCTGGGGATGTCTTGTGATTTAAGGAAAAGGGGATATCAATGGAATACGCGAACAATTTTTATGCAGAGGTAGATCGGTGGAAGCATTCTGGTGATATGTCAAGAACTTTTTGAAAAAGATTTTGACATGTTTTTCGGAAAAAAGGGTAACTTTA
>VSNQ01000029.1 GCA_009774395.1 Lachnospiraceae bacterium | reverse complement strand
GTACTATATAATACAGTATTAGATAATAAAATAGTTAAAGGAGTTAGAATATGTCTACAATTGATTTAATTTTATTAGGGTCGCTTTGCCAGAGCCCTAAAAGTGCCTATGATTTGCAGAAGCAGATTGAAGCCCGCAATTTAGCACGTTGGGTAAAAATTGGCTCATTTACCGTCTATAAAAAGGTGGCACGTTACGAGGAAAAAGGGTATATTACCGGAGCAGCGGCAAAAAGTGGAAATATGCCAGAAAAAACAATTTATACCATAACGCAGACGGGGAAAGAAGCGTTTTATGAAGCAATGAAGAATTTCTCATTGGCAGAAACGCGGATTTTTTTGGACTTTAATGCAGTTATTGTAAATTTGGGATTATTGGACGAGGAATTTGCTGCGCAATGCATTGCAAATATAAAAAACAGCATCCACCACACAAAAATGCAGATAGCAGAGCAGCTACCGACACATACCGATATTCCGCTTTTTGGCCGTACAATATTAGAACAACAGTTTATGCTATTGGAAACATTGGAACAATGGGAAAATAATTTTGAAAGACAATTATTGGAGGATGGCAAACAATTTGTTTCTGTATTATCCGATGCTGCTGATTTCAGCGGTTTTGTTTATAATAAGTGAGCGTTTTCTTTGCTTTGGTGATGGTATTTTAGTTTGGGGATTGATTAATTTTGGAGATCATTTTTTCTATACGATTAAAGATAGAAAACGTTCGCTGGGATTATTTTCCGGAGTTTTATTTCTAATAAATTCTGTATTGGGAATAAGATGCTTTTTATTGTCACAGACATTTTCACTGTTTCCGATAATAGTGGGAGTAATAATCGGCGGGATTTTATTTGGGCTGCCAATTGCATTATGCGTTGTTGTGTATCCCGTGTTTGATAAATATTTTCGGTAGGAAAGCAGTATGGCATAAGAAGATAGCAGCTATTGCTTGTTGGGGGAAAGTAGAAGATGCAGAACAAAGAAGATTTAGAAAAACAATATATTATGGAACAACTGCGTTTAAAAGATAAAATAAATAGAGCAAACTGCGTGAATCTTAAAGAATTAAAATATATTGCAGGTGTTGATTTGGCATATTGGGAACAAGGTGAAACCGAATATGCTGTCTGCTGTATTGTTGTACTTGACTATAACACAAAAACGGTAATAGAGCAGAAATATTTTAAAGATCAAGTAATCACTCCATATATTCCAGGATGTCTTGCCTTTCGAGAAATTCCGCTATTTTTAAAAACAAAGGAATTGTTAGAACAGCAGCCGGATGTCTATATTTTTGATGGCAATGGATATCTTCATCCAAGGCATATGGGTGTTGCGACGCAGGCGGGGATTTTAATGGATATGCCAACGATTGGCATTGCGAAAACATATTATAGAGTACATAATAGTAATTTTATTATGCCAACAAACAATGCATTTGCATTTGAAGATATAATTATTGAGGGGGAAATATATGGAAGGGCTTTGCGCACGCATAAAAATGTAAAACCGATTTTTTTGTCAATCGGTAATAAAATTGACTTGGATACAGCGACAAAAATTGCAATAGAGCAGGTGACAAAGGACAGCCATATTCCGCTGCCGACAAGATTGGCGGATATTATGACGCATGAAGTTCGCAAGCAGTTCAACCTATAAAAAATAATACTTGGATAGTAAAATTTTTATTTTCCTCTAACACTTTTTGCCATTGTTTCCGATAAGTATTATAGAAAATAAAGTTCTAGTTTGGAAAGCTTAATTGTAATAAGGAACTGTAGAAAAATAAAGAAATAAAACAAGTATTGGTGGGAATGGAGGAACTTATGGGAATTACAGCATTTAATGCAAGTGCATTGTTAAATGGTCAGCAGTCTGGTATTATGGGAACGATGTTTGCCGGTAATAGCGCAAAAAATACATTAAAGAGCACAGAAGAAAAGCAGAAACGGCAGCAGGAAACAGCAAGCCAAGTTGCGTTTTGGGAAGAACAAAAAGATGCATTAAAGGATATCAAGTGCGAAACGCTTGAGGAGATTGCGGAGAAGCTTGGGATGCTGAGTAATTATGAACAGCAGATTGTCAATGTTAAGAGCCAGTATAATAATGATCAAATGATTCATGCGTTGGATGAGGCGATAGAGCGCGGCGAACAGCTTCATGAGAAAATAGAGGAGTCACAGAAGACACCAGAAGAAAAGCGCAAGGAGAAGTTGGAAGAAGCGCTTGGGCTTAAAGATGAGGAAGAAAGCGACGGACTTATGGAGGAACTGCTTGAGGAGGTCGAGGAGATTACGGACGAATTATCCGATGGGCTTTTAGAGGAAGTTCTTGATGAAAACCAAGTAACTTTACAGCAAAATCAATTGACGCAAGGAACAGAGGCTTCGAATAATAAGCAAGTAGAAAATGTAGCAGGAGCAACGGTTTCCAATACAACACAAATCTCCGATTTGCAGACAAAGGAAGCTGCGGAAGCAGTGACAGGACAATCAAAATCTTACGTCGCAGGTGGACTTCAGTCCTACGATGCAGCAATTATTGAAATACCGCAGCAAACATATGCACATTTTGACAGTGCACAATAAAAATAAATTATAGAATTTTTACATAAAACGAGCACGACGGGCAGAATAAACCTGTTGTGCTTGTTTTATGCAGCGCAGTGTAAAGTCCTAAGTTGAGATATTACATCTTTTTCAAAATTCTTGTGGATTTCCCTTTATAATTGAGCAACTTTGTGTTACAATACATCTAAGTGCACCTTAAAATTGCAAAATTTGATAAAATGTGATGCCTAAACGGAGCATAGTAACAATGGAAACAGAGATTATAAAAATAGAAGCCGGTCAAGCAGACAGACAAACGGCAGAAACAGCCAAGCGATTGCAATATGCAGGCAAGGTGATACGGCAGGGCGGATTGGTGGCATTTCCGACAGAAACGGTATACGGGCTAGGCGGTGACGCGTTGAATCCGCAGTCTGCTAAGAAAATATATGCAGCAAAAGGCAGACCCAGCGATAACCCATTGATTGTACATATCGCAGAAATGGCGGCATTGGATAAAATTGTAGAAAATGTGCCAGAATATGCCAAGCGGTTAGCAGCAGCATTTTGGCCAGGACCGTTAACGATTATTTTAAAGAAATCGGATATTGTGCCGAAGCAGACGACCGGGGGACTGGAAACCGTAGCAGTGCGGATGCCGAATCATCCGTTGGCACTTGAGTTAATACGAGAAGCTGGCGGATATATAGCGGCGCCGAGTGCAAATTTATCAGGCAAGCCAAGCCCTACTGCTGCGAAGTATGTGATGCAAGATATGTTGGGAAGAATTGACGTGATTATCGCGGCGGACGGAACTGCAATTGGGTTGGAATCAACGATTGTCGATTTGACTGGTAAAGTGCCAATAATACTCCGCCCCGGTTATATTACGCAGGAAATGATTGCAAGTGTTGTGGGTGAAACGAATATGGATAGTACAATTTTTCATAATCAATCCAATAAAGCACCCAAAGCGCCGGGAATGAAGTACCGTCACTATGCACCCAAAGGACAGTTGGTTATAGTGGAGGGAACACCGGATCATGTGATAAATTATATTAATAGCCAAATACAACAACATCATCAAAAAGGCGAAAAAACAGGTGTAATCGCCACCGAAAAATGGGCTGCACACTACAATGCAGACAGTATCAAGAACGCGGGCAGTAAAGAAGAACCGCAGACAGCAGCGAGAAAACTTTATACATTTCTGCGGGAATTTGATGATGAAAATATCGAATATATGTACGCTGAATCATTCGGGGATACCGGACTGGGACAGGCATTGATGAACCGTCTTCTAAAAGCAGCAGGGCATAAAGTGGTAAAGGTCTAATAATTTTTAACAAAGTTTATATATAACATAATAGGAGGGCAATATAATGATAGCAATTGGATGTGATCATGGCGGATTTGATTTAAAACAGGCGGTTATCGCCTATCTGGAGGAGAACCATTTGGCGTATAAGGACTTTGGCTGTTTTGGGAAAGAGTCCTGCGATTATCCTGAATTTGGCAAAGCAGCGGCAATGGCAGTTGCAACAGGAGAATGCGATCGCGGAATTGTAATCTGCACAACCGGCATTGGGATTTCAATTACAGCAAATAAAGTAAAAGGCATTCGTTGCGCGTTGTGTTCCGATACGGTATCTGCAAGGCTGACAAGAGAACATAACAATGCAAATATGCTTGCGATCGGTGCGGGAATTGTTGGAACCAATCTTGCGTTGGGAATTGTTGATACCTTTTTAAATACTGCATTTCCAGCAGAGGAGAAACATTGCAGGAGAGTTGCCGCAATACAGGCGCTGGAAGCAGAAACCATGAATTAGGTACGATACCTAATTATTTGCAATTGCGTGTCTGGCAGTTCAGACAGATAGGAGTGAAAATGGCAAGAGTAATGATTATGGATCACCCATTAATCCAGCATAAAATCGGATATATTCGGCGCATTGAAACGGGAACAAAAGATTTTCGGCAGACAATCAGTGAGATTGCCAATTTAATCTGTTATGAAGCGACGAGAGATCTAAAACTGGCGGAGGTTGAAATTGAAACACCTATCTGCAAGACGACGGCGAAAGTGCTTGCTGGCAAGAAATTGGCGATTGTACCAATTCTACGTGCAGGATTGGGGATGGTAGATGGTATGCTGCAACTAATACCAGCGGCAAAAGTAGGGCATATCGGATTGTACCGTGACCCTGCAACATTAGAGCCAGTAGAGTATTATTGCAAGCTGCCAGAGGACTGCGACCAGAGGGAAGTTTTTGTTGTAGACCCAATGCTTGCAACGGGTGGATCTTCTGCGGCAGCTATTAAACTGCTTAAAGACAGAGGATGCAGAAACATTCACTTTATGTGTATTATTGCGGCCCCAGAGGGGGTGGAGCGGATGCAGAGAGAGCATCCAGACGTGGATATTTATATCGGGGCTTTGGATGAAAAGCTAAACGATCATGGATATATTGTGCCGGGGCTTGGCGATGCTGGTGACAGGATTTTCGGCACAAAATAAATGGAGGAACTTATGAAAGCGGCATTAAAACGGTCGATAACCATACTTGTGGCGATTGCGGTTTCCCTGTCGTTTGCAGGTTCTGTGTCTTTGCCCTCCCATGCGGAAAGCACGCTTGAAAAGCTGCAAAAGGCAAAGAAGGAAAAGGAAAAGACCGAGGAAGCAAAGGACAACACGCAGGATCGGAAGGAATCGCT
This sequence comes from Lachnospiraceae bacterium, assembly GCA_009774395.1. Lineage (GTDB taxonomy): Bacteria > Bacillota > Clostridia > Lachnospirales > Lachnospiraceae > COE1. The sequence continues at coordinate 34,500 of VSNQ01000029.1, read as the reverse complement.
GCAAATCACCAAAAATTCGCTTTTAGGTCAGTTGAGTACATTAAATGATAATCTGGCACAGGTCAGCACCAATTTGGAAAGCATTGAAGCGGATATTGTAAATAAGGAAACGGAGATTGCACAGACAAAAGAGGCGCTGGCGCAGGCAATTTTGACAGAGGAAACACAGTATGAAAATATGAAGCATCATATCCGCGTGATGTATGAGCGTGATATGAATGGGGGATATCTGGAATTGCTGCTGTCGGCTGAGAGTTTTTCTGATTTTTTAAACCGTGGAGATTATATTGAACGGCTGAATGAATATGATAAGAAAATGCTGGAGGAGTTTGAACAGAGCCGCAAGGATGTAGAGGTGACGCAGGCTTTATTGGAAACGGAGTTAGAGGCGTTAAATGTATTGCGGCAGGAGGCGGAACAGGAGAAAAGCAGAGTATCAAGTCTTGTAAATCAAACTTCGGCAAGTGTAGCGAATTATTCCGATCAGATAGCGGATGCAGAAGAAACGATTGATGCGCTCGAAAGCATGATAGATGAACAAGAGCAGGATATTGTTGCGCTACAGAAGAAGTATGAGGAGGAACTGGCAATGTCGCGGTTGGCGGCAAAGTCGAAATGGCGGGATATTTCTGAAGTTACGTTTGAGGAGGGTGACCGAAAACTGCTGGCGAATTTAATTTATTGTGAGGCGGGCGGAGAACCCTATGTTGGACAGGTTGCTGTCGGTGCTGTTGTAATTAATCGTGTATTAAGTTCACGCTATCCTAACACAGTTGTCGGTGTTATTTATCAAAATAAACAGTTTTCCCCAGTAGGAAGCGGCAGGCTTGCCCTAGCCCTTGCCAATGATACTGCGACATCAAGCTGTTATCAAGCAGCAGACGAAGCGATGCGTGGTGTTACCAATGTTGGTCAGTGCGTTTACTTTCGAACTCCGATTCCTGGGCTGACGGGGCTGCGGATTGGTGGACATATTTTTTATTAGAGCAAAATTGCGAATATGCCTATTAAAATGGATTGGTTTTTGATGAAAATGTGGCAAAAGTACCATTGAATAAAAGAAATAGGTGTAGTAACATTTAGAAAGTAAATGGAGCTGCACCTGTTTCGTGTTTGTGCGGAATCGCTGTAATTGCGCTGCTGGCGCGGTTTCGCTCTGTGCAGAAGCAGCGCAGAAATGGAATGGATTGGCTTATGAGATACAGAATAGGAATTTTGGAGCGCGACCGTATCTATCTTGCAAGGCTGGTAGAATTTTTGCGCAGCCATCACAGCGATAGCCTTGAAGTACATATAATTGAAAATGGTCATATGGATTGGAATAATATGGACTTAGAAGATCTGGATATGGACGTGGTATCATATGATGCATTGTTTGTAGGCGAGGGAATTGACTTGGGAAGCGCTGTGGTGCCGCCGGAAGTTAAGATTGCCTATCTGGTAACGCAGGGATATGGTGGAGATAGCAATAAAATCATAAAATACCAGCGGCTAGAACAGATTTACCAACAAATTATGGCAGTCTGCGCTGATGAAGCACAAGCTGGTGCGGAGCAGCCGTCAAAGCAAGAGGAATCGGCAAAACCTGTACAGACGGCAATGACGCCGCAGCGCGGTTATCATCGTTTTGACGATTTTGTATTGGATACAGCACAGATTGAGGGAGGAATTTATAAAGTGTACAGTCTGCCCGAGGAGGGGAATGCTGCACTGAATGAAGTAGAAATGGGAATGCTGATTAATAATCAGATTGATGGCTTGGCAGAGGTAACATGGCTTGACAATATGGTTTATTATCAGATTACAAATAAAATATCTCTTTTGGACTTTGTGCGCAAAAACCGCGGGAATAATGGAAAAAACAAAGTGCTGCGGGTTGTTGCTAATATTTTCGAAACCATGCAGGGGCTGGATGAATATATGCTTCTTCCTGACAAGGTGGTGCTAAAGCCAGAGTTTGTTTATTTGGACGAGAGTACAATGAAAACGGCACTCCTTTACTGCCCGCTGCAAGATAATGGTGAAGAACAGGATATGGCGGAGTTTTTCTTAGATTGGATTGGGATTTGTGAGGAGTTAATGGATGGGTTAGACAATACAAATACAAGTTTGAAGGGTATGGACTATACTTGTTATATCCCCTCTGAGCAGATACAAGAAAAGCTGCACAATATTGCTTTGGCGCAAGAATCACAAGGCTTAGGCAGTATGCAGAAGAAAGCAAGTGGTGAAAAATACAGAAAGCAGGACGAGGACGAACCGTTTATATGGGAAACGGAATATGTAGAACCACAACAAGAGGGGCAGACAGCATGGCAGGAGAAATTGTCAGAAAATGTGGAAGCACAACAGCCAGGATGGGAATCTAAGACAGAAAGTGATGAAATTGAGGAAGGTGCCAGCGGAATAACAGAAATTTTTGATAATTTGCAGTATGCAGCAGAAGAAAGTCGCAAGGCGCAGAAAAGGACAACGCTGCTGCAGCAGAAACAAAACATTCCATATTTAGTGCGCGAAAAGACGGGAGAAAAAATACTAATTAACCGCAATATTTTTAAACTTGGCAAAGATGCAAATTATGTGGATTATTGCATTAAGGACAATCCGACTGTCAGTAGAAGTCATGCAGATATTATTAAGGGTACAGAAGGATGTTATATTGTGGATAAAGGTTCGTTAAACCACACATTTTTAAACGGTAGGCGGATTGAGGCGGGAAAACAGGAAAAGTTGTTTTCTGGTGATATTGTGCAGATTGCGGATGAAGTATTTGAATTTATGGTAGGAAATCAATAATGGGAGTGGAACTGCATTATACAGTTGCTGCGCAGACAGACGCGGGAACAGTCAGAAAAATAAATCAGGACAGTTTAACGGTAAAGGTTGCTGGTACCGCATATGGGGAAGCGGCGATTGCGATTATTTGTGACGGAATGGGCGGATTAGAGCAGGGAGAAGTGGCAAGCGCAACTGTAGCGAAAACATTTGAACAGTGGTTTTTAAAGGATTTTCCGCCGCTGCTGGAATCAGGGATTACTGCTGCACGACTAGAACGGATATGGGGGCATATGATTAACCGCTGTAATGAACGAATGTATGCATACAGCAAAAAGCAGAATACAACAATGGGAACGACACTAACGATGCTTCTGTTGACCGGCGGATGTTACTATATCGCGCATGTAGGTGACTGCCGTGTTTACAAAATGCGTGAGGATATATGGCAGATGACTACAGATCAGACGTATGTTGCACGTGAGGTGGCACTAGGGCACATGACTACGGAACAGGCAAAAAATGATATGCGCAGAAATGTCCTGCTCCAATGTATCGGTACAGGAAAACCGATTACACCAGACTTTATGAACGGCTATGTAATGCCGGGAGAAAGCTATTTGCTTTGTTCCGATGGCTTTCGCAATGAATTATCGGAGAAAGAATTATATGAACAGTGCCACAATGGGCTTTTTTCTTTAAGCTGGTGTGTCGCAAACAGAATGGAAAATTCACATATTATGAACCAGCAGCTAAAACAGTTAATCGAGCTGGATAAGCAGCGTAAGGAAAAGGATAATATTTCTGTAATATTGATAAAAGCGATGAGCAAATAATGGGGGAATCAGATGCTAAAGATAGGAACAGAGATTGACGGAAAGTACAAAGTATTAAATGAGATTGGACACGGCGGAATGAGCACGGTTTATCTTGCAATTAACGAGAAGGCAAATAAGCCGTGGGCAATTAAGGAAGTGCGTAAGTGCTGCAGCAGTAATTATGAAGTGCTGCAACAAAGTTTAATTGTAGAAACCGATCTGTTGAAAAAACTCAAGCATCCGAATCTCCCTAGTATTGTGGATATTATTGACAATGATGAAAACTTTCTGATTGTTATGGACTATATTGAAGGAAATACACTGGAGAAACTTTTGATGGAGAAAGGCGCACAGCCACAGGAGGCAGTTGTAAACTGGGCAATGCAGCTTTGTGACGTCCTAATATATCTTCATACGCGCCCTATGCCGATTGTATATCGTGATATGAAACCCTCCAATATTATGCTGAAATCGGATGGAAGTGTTGTATTAATTGATTTTGGCACGGCACGCGAATTTAAAAAACGCTGTGTAACAGATACTTTTTGCCTAGGTACACAAGGTTATGCTGCGCCTGAGCAGTTTGGTGGTATGGGACAGACAGACGCGCGTACAGATATTTATTCACTGGGTGCGACCATGTATCATCTTTTAACAGGCCATAATCCCTCCGCACCGCCATATGAAATGTATCCAATTACGAAATGGCGGCCAGAACTTTCTAACGGTTTAGAGCAGGTAATCTTGAAGTGTACACAGAAAAATCCCGATGACCGTTATCAAAGTACAGAAGAATTGATGTATGCATTGCAGCATTACCATGACTACGAAACGCAGATGCAGCGAAGGTATCACAGAAGAATGGGAATTTTTTCAGCGGTTTTATCAATAGCGCTAATGTGTGCAGCAGGCGGCTGGGGAATGCACACAAAGGCAAAGGAGCGGCAGAACGATAATTATAATGCAGCATTAGAAATGGCGCAGCATATGACCTCTGCGGAAGAAGCCATTCCTTATTATATGAAAGCAATACAAATTGACACAGTGCGTGAGCATGCCTATCATGGATATTATAATACGATTATAGAGGATGGTGTGTTCAGCGAAACAGAGGAGGAAGCATTGCTGCACTTAAATATAAGCGCGGAGCGCTATTTGCAGCATTTTGCGCAGAAGAATCCAGTGGCATATGCAGATTTCTGTTACGAAATGGGAAATGCATATTGGTATTATTATATTCATGAGGAAAGCAGACAGTCCAATGCTGTTTCTTGGTTTGAGGCGGCAATGTATTATTATGAAAATAGGGAAGAAAAAGCAACGGAATACAGAAGGAGCTGCTTATATGTGGAAATTGGCAGATTTTATAAGAAGATAACCGCTGCGCAAATTGACGGAAGCGATGCAGGGATGTATGGGGCATATTGGGCGAACTTATCAGCATTAAAAGCACTGCATAATGAAATGCACGATCGGGAATGGATAACGCTGCGTATGTACCGCGAAATTGTAAGCCGCGTAACAGAATATGCAAAATACCTATATGACGACGGCGTATCTAAAGAGGAGATATATGTGATGCTTAAGGAAATTGAGCAAGACATGGAAGAAATGGAACACACTGGTTCAAGCACAGTCAAAGAGGAAATTGCAAGTGTGCAGGCAATGACCGAAGGCGCTTATAAAATGGTTCGTTCCAGCTATAAAGAAACAGGAACGCAATAGAGAACAGAAGGGAAAAATATATGAGTATTGCACAAATGAACTATTTATCAGCACTATTTTATTTTATGGCTGGCATATTTGGCGCATTGGCAGCCATTTTGTATGTTGCGTTTGATATCCGTTATATATGGAAAGCGTTACGCGGAAATCGTATTTATCGCTTGAAAGTAAACACAGGCAGAAAAGAGCGAATGAATACAACGCAAAAACGGAACAGAAAGCAGCAAAGGTTGCAGAAACAGAACGAATATCTGAAAACGCTGCTATTACAGGAACAAGACTGTAAATTAAAAAGCTCTTCTATGCAGGATGTGACACTACCAATACAAAAGAAAACGGAATCATTGCACAACACTACAAATTTGTTAGAGCATGATATGTTTTTGCAACAAAGCAGTACAATCCCCTTGGAATTAGCAGGTATTACATATCCTGCAAAAGATAGTACAGCTTCGGCGGAGAAGAAAATACACTTGTCACCAGAAAGCTATACAATTCCGTTGGAATTAGCATATAATATCAACGCAATGCACAACAGCACAACCCCGTTACAGGAGCGTGTGCTTCTGTTGGAATCAACGACAATGGATTTAATTCAAAATATTGTATACATTGATTCCAATGAAGCGATACCATTATAAAAATAATAAAAACAAATAGAAATAATAAAAATAAATAGAAATAATAATATTAGTTATCTATCCACTTGTCTATCCGTTTTGTCAGTGATTCAAATTTATCGTCATACAAAATATTTAATAGTTTGTCCAATTGAAGCAGTGCTTGTGTTATCAATGGTAATGGACAGAGATTTTTTTCCAATGCAACAGCAAGTTCGTTAACATCAAGCACTTTGATATACCCGTCTGGGTATATCACAACATCCGCGAGCAGATCTGTTACAATCAGGGCATTTTCTGATTCTTGATACTGATAGTTTACGATATCACAGTACCAATAAAGCAGAGAATGATCTTCTCGGTAAAATTTACTGACTTTGTAGCCTTCTTTTAGATAGTAGCAGGAATATCCGTGGTGAAAGTCACGACGCGGTTTCAGCGTTTCCCATTTTGTAATAATAAATTCATCCGTTGCCTCTAAAATAGTGTCATTTTTCAGTAAAATACATTCGTCAGGTATAATACGTTTACGATAAATGTTTATACTAGTTCCGTCCAAATTGCTTTTTTTCATAGCACTGCCTCCTTTCTGGTTTCTGATATTGTACTACTTTTCATGCGTTGCATCAATCTTTTATAGTAAAAAAGTAACAAAAGTTGATTAAGGTCGAAATTTTGTTGAATTATCTGAATATTTCATGTATAATTTAGTGTAGTTATTTGTTATAGTTATAGTGAGAGAAAAAACATGTTTGCTATTGAATAGATTTTAGTTTGATTCGGCATATGTTTTGGCTCATAATATTATAATAATCATGTATTCGTAATGAAGGAGGACTTATTTTATGACGGTACAGGAATGCTATGAAGCAATTGGTGGGGATTATAATGACATTATGTCGCGTCTGAAAACAGAAGAACGTGTTAAAAAATTCGCAGGTATGTTTCTAAAAGAGAAATGTTACCAAACTTTGGTACAGACAATCGAGGAGGGAAATCAGGAAGAAGCGTTTCGGGCTGCCCATACACTTAAAGGGGTGTGCCAGAATATGTCGTTTACCACACTGTTTCATTCCAGCTTTGCGATAACAGAATCTTTGCGCGGCAGCAATATGGACGAGGCAAAGACGCTTTTAGAGCAAGTTACAAAGGATTATGAGCGGACGATAGACGGTGTTACGAAACTGTTAGAGCAATAGGGCGTAAAAAAGTAAAGGAGAGAAACGGATTATGCCAAAGGATACGATTTTGATTGCAGATGATGCAGAGTTAAATCGCGAGATGATTAAGTTTATTTTCGAGGAACAGTATCAGATTATAGAGGCTGAGGATGGAGAGCAGGCAATTCATTATATTCGAGAGAATAAGCATAGTCTGTGCTTGATTTTCCTTGATTTAATGATGCCGAATAAGTCTGGATTGGATGTTCTCAAATATATGAATCTGTATGATTACATCGACTACATACCAGTAATTATGATTACTGGCGAGGCAACGGACGAAACGGAGGAAAAGGCGTATGAGTTTGGCGCGTCTGATGTGATTTACAAGCCTTTTGCACCAAATGTTGTTATGCGGCGTGCAAAAAATCTAATGGAATTGTTTGAACACAGGATTGATGTGGAGAAAGAACTTGTCAAGCGTACCAATGAATTGATAGAGAGCAGGGAGCAGCTTGCAAGGAGTAACGAATTTCTTATAAATGCGTTGAGTACGGTTGTAGAGTTCCGCAGCCTTGAATCTGGAGAACATATTCAGCGTGTAAAGTATTTTACAAAGTTGTTCCTGAAATATATAAGAAAATTTTATCCCAAGTATGGGATAACTAAGAAAAAGGCGGAGTTAATCACAAACGCTTCTGCGCTTCATGACCTTGGTAAAATTGCCATTAGTGACAGTATCTTACTAAAACCCGGCAAGCTGACGGAAGAAGAATTCGAAGAGATGAAGAAGCATACTTTATATGGATGTGAGATTTTAGAGAAGTTCCGTCAGGAGGATAATGAATTTTATCAATATTGTTATGATATTTGCAGATATCACCATGAGCGTTATGATGGAAAGGGTTATCCAGAAGGTCTTGCCGGTGATGAAATACCTATCTGGGCACAGATTGTGTCCATTGTTGATGTTTATGATGCACTTGTCAGTGAACGTGTATACAAAGCGCCGTATGCCGTTGAGGTTGCTGCACGCATGATTCATGATGGTGAATGTGGAATATTCTCACCGGAAATGCTTGATTGTTTTGAACTTGCGCGGGCGGAACTGTTTGCCGTTACGGAGAACGGGCTGTCTTTTGCGGATGCAGAAGGAATACACTAAGTTACAATAAATTTTGTTCTATTATTTTTGGTATTAGAAAAATTGGATACCAATACTATTATAAATAGTGGAAGCGTATGGAGGCAGAAAAAATGGGAAAGAAGAAAAAATATAACAGGTCAGTTTATCAATCATTGGCAGTTATTACCCAGTTTGGCATTAATATGCTGGTTCCAATTTTTTTATGCACTTTTGTGGGATGGTACTTAGATAAATGGTTCCATACTGCAATTTGGTTTGTTTTACTCTTTTTTGTCGGAGCGCTGGCTGGATTTCGCAACATATTTATTCTGGCAAAAAAAATATACGAGGGGGGCACAAAGGATGAGGACTAGTTTACTTATGCAATTAAAGAAAATCAATACTGCCCTGCCGGGGCTGCTTTTTGGCATGATTTTATTTGGCATTATATGCCAGGCTGCCGGCTTTTTCCTCGTGGAAGATAAAGCAGACTATAGTAAAGGACTCTGGATAGGAGTTCTTACTGGAATTTTTATGGCTTTCCATATGGCAATATCTATAAATTCTGCTGTGGAAAGAGATGTAAAGGGGGCGCAGGCGGCAGCGACAAGACAGAATATTATCCGTTATCTTGTAGTAGTCATTATTTTGGGAATACTAATGATTACACGAGTAGGAAATCCGCTTGCGGCGTTTGCGGGAATTATGGGTTTAAAAATTTCCGCATATTTACAACCGCTGCTTCGGAAACTGTCACGTCCAAAAGAAAAAAACAAGATGGAGTCTGTAAAAACTGAATAGAGTAAATAAAAAGGAGGTGAGATTATGGGAACAGGATTTTTGTTATCTGCTGCGGATAATATTGATTTTATGGTGCATGGCATCTTTCAGTATGAGTTATTTGGACAGACGCTGTGGATAACAACCACGCACGCATGTCTTTTTATCGTAATGATGATAATTGTTATCTTCTGCCTGTGCGCGAACCGTGCAATTAAGCACGCAACGGAAGTACCGGGAGCGTTTCAGAACGTTGTGGAGATGGTCGTTGAAATGCTTGACAAAATGATCAGCGGTGTTATGGGCAAGAATGCGGCGCCATTTGCAAACTATATTGGATTGTTGTTTATGTTTATTTTGCTTAGCAATATATCTGGTTTGTTTGGGCTTCGACCACCGACAGCAGATTATGGTGTCACATTTGCGTTAGGTCTGATAACCTTTACTCTGATTACATTTAACAAGTTTAAATATCAGAAAGTATCCGGCGTTATTAAAGGACTGTGTGACCCGTGGCCAATCTGGGCGCCGATTAATGTAATAGGTGATATTGCGGTGCCGATTTCACTGTCCCTGCGTTTGTTCGCGAACGTTTTATCAGGTACAGTTATGATGGCGTTGATATATGGTCTGCTTGGCTTTATCGCGACAGCATGGCCAGCAGCACTACATGTGTACTTTGACTTGTTCTCAGGGGCAATTCAGACATATGTATTCTGTATGCTGACAATGACTTATATCAACAATGCAATTGAAGGGTAATGGTTTAACTTTTTATTACTTAAATTTTTAGGAGGAAATTAATTATGGAATTCAATTCAAACTTTATTTTAGGTTGTTCAGCAATCGGTGCAGGACTTGCGGTTATTGCAGGTATTGGACCTGGTGTAGGCCAAGGTATCGCAGCAGGGCATGCAGCAGCAGCTGTTGGTAGAAATCCCGGTGCGAAATCTGATGTTACTTCTACGATGTTATTAGGGCAAGCCGTTGCCGAAACAACAGGTTTGTATGGTTTGCTTGTAGCTATGCTGTTATTATTCGTAAAGCCTTTAGTACCTTAATTTCAATCACAAAAACTTTGAATAAAGTATTAGAAAATAAAGTATGAGAAAGGAGGTAAAGGTATGGTAGGAAATACCATGATACTTGCTGCCCAGACAGAGGGATTGAGCCGTTTGTTTGACTTGGATTTTCAGCTTCTTGCAGATGCAGTATTAATGATTATTGCAATGTTCTTCCTGTTTCTGTTTGCGTCGCACTTCCTGTTTAATCCAGTAAGAAAGATGCTGCAAGACAGACAGGCAAAGATAAAGGGCGAACTGGATCAGGCAGCTTCCGATCAGAAGTCAGCAGCAGAGGCGCGCGCCCTCTATGAAGATAAGTTAAAGCAGGTAGGCAAAGAGGCGGAAGAAATTTTGGCAGATGCCCGCAAGCGTGGTATGGCAAACGAAGCAAAGATTGTTGCTGAGGCAAAGGACGAAGCTGCAAAGATTGTAGAGAGAGCCAGAGTCGAGGCAGAACTTGAAAAGCAGAAGATGGCAGATGAAGTGAAGCGTGAAATGATCGCAGTCGCTTCAGTAATGGCAGCCAGAATTGTTCAGGCGAATATCGACGCAAACGCACAGCATCAACTCATTGAGGAAACTTTGAAAGAAATAGGTGATAGCACATGGCTAAGCTAATTTCCAAAATATATGCGCAGGCACTGTTTGAACTTGCCGTGGAGGAAAATAAAACCTTGCTCTTTCTGGAGGAAATCACAGGACTGCTTGATGTTATACACACGAATACAGAGTTTAAGCAGTTTATGAACCACCCTAAGATTCCCAAGGAGGATAAAATCAAGGTAGTGGAGAATGTATTTACGGGCAGGATTGACAAAGAATTAACAGGCCTGCTTGTAACCATTATCGAGAAAGACAGGTACACCGAAATTGAGTCAATACTGTTTGAGCTGATTGCAAGCATTAAAGAGTATAACCATATCGGTACGGCAAATGTCACAACAGCCGTGACGCTGAGTGATAAGGAAAAAAAGGATATTGAGAACCGACTGCTTGCCACTACGAAATATAAAACGATTGAGTGCATCTATGATGTGGATAAAGACTTAATCGGTGGTATGGTGATCCGTATGGGTGACAGGGTTGTAGACAGCAGCATTCGGACAAAACTCAGTAAGCTGGAACGTGAGTTAATGGCGATTCAGTTGTAACTTGATAATAACAAAACAAGAACTGCGGATAGCAGTTTCAAATAAGTAACAAGAAAGGTGCAGATCCATATGAATTTAAGACCAGAAGAAATTAGTTCTGTGATCAAGGATCAGATAAAGAGATATGCCTCTGAAATGGAAGTATCGGAAGTAGGTACTGTTATTCAGGTGGCAGATGGTATTGCACGTGTTCATGGATTGGAAAAAGCAATGCAGGGCGAATTATTGGAATTCCCCGGTGAGGTTTACGGCATGGTTATGAACCTTGAGGAAGACAATGTCGGAGCTGTTTTGCTTGGCAGTTCTAAGAATATTAACGAAGGCGATACCGTAAAGACGACTGGGCGCGTTGTGGAAGTACCCGTTGGCGATGCAATGCTTGGACGTGTTGTAAACGCTCTTGGTCAGCCGATTGACGGCAAGGGACCTATTGCGACGACGAAATATCGTCAGATTGAAAGAGTGGCTTCCGGCGTTATCACAAGAAAAGCTGTAAATACGCCGATGCAGACAGGTATCAAAGCGATTGATGCAATGGTTCCTATCGGAAGAGGACAGCGAGAATTAATTATCGGCGACAGACAGACCGGTAAGACTGCAATTGCGATTGATACGATTATCAATCAAAAAGGGCAGAATATGAAGTGTATTTATGTTGCGATAGGACAGAAAGCTTCTACCGTAGCAAGTATTGTTAAGACATTGAGTGAGTTCGGTGCGATGTCTTATACGACAATTGTAGCTGCAACAGCTAGTGAGCTTGCACCATTGCAGTATATTGCGCCGTATTCGGGATGTACCATTGGCGAGGAATGGATGGAGAATGGTGAAGATGTACTGGTAATCTATGATGACCTAAGTAAACATGCTACGGCATACCGTACACTCTCCTTGCTGTTAAAGCGTCCGCCTGGACGTGAGGCATACCCTGGAGATGTATTCTATCTGCATTCAAGACTTCTTGAACGTGCGTGCCGTATGAATGATGAGTACGGCGGCGGTTCGATTACAGCGCTTCCGATTATTGAAACGCAGGCAGGTGACGTTTCCGCATATATTCCAACAAATGTAATTTCTATTACAGATGGGCAGATTTATCTGGAAACAGAAATGTTTAACTCTGGTTTCCGTCCGGCTGTTAATGCTGGTTTGTCCGTTTCGCGTGTTGGTGGTTCCGCACAGATTAAGGCGATGAAGAAAATTGCAGGGCCGATTCGTACAGAGCTTGCACAGTATCGAGAGCTTGCTTCCTTTGCACAGTTTGGTTCTGATCTTGACCCTGATACAAAGGAGCGTTTGGAGCAAGGCGCACGTATTAAGGAAATTTTAAAGCAGCCGCAATATAAGCCGATGCCTGTAGAATATCAGGTTATTATTCTGTTTGTTGCAACAAGAAAGTATCTGTTGGATGTACCAGTAAGCGATATTACAAGATTTGAGGCAGAATTGTTCGATTTTCTTGATACCAAGTATCCGCAAGTACCAAAGGCGATCAAAGAGGAGCAGGTAATTTCAGATGAAACCGAGAAAACACTTGTAGCAGCAATTGAAGAATTTAAAGGGCGCTTCAAGTAAGCAGAAGGGGGGACTGAATAACAATGGCCTCAATGAGAGATATAAAAAGGCGTAAAGGTTCTGTACAGAGTACGCAGCAGATTACAAAGGCCATGAAACTTGTTTCCACTGTCAAGCTGCAAAGAGCAAAAGGGCGTGCAGAAAAGTCAAAGACATATTTTAACTGCATGTATGATACAGTGGTTTCCATGCTTTCTAAAGCGGGAGAAATTAATCATCCATACCTAAAGCCCAACAATTCCCCCAAAAAGGCAGTTATCGTGATTACAGGCAACAGGGGGCTTGCCGGCGGTTACAATTCCAATATTACAAAACTTGTGCGGGATAATGATTGGAATAAAAACGATTTGATTATTTATCCAATTGGAACGAAGGGAAGGGATACATTTGCAAGGCTTGGATATGAGATGGGAGAGGATTACTCATCAGCAATTGAGGAGCCGATTTATGCAGATGCGATGAAGATCAGCAGTCAGGTAGTAAACGATTTTGCAACGGGGAAAGTAGGCGAGATATATATTGTTTACACTGGATTTAAGAATACTGTGACGCATATACCAACCCGCTTGAAACTGCTTCCGATTAAGATAGAGGATGAGCGCAGTGATGCTGATAAGGCAGTGCTGGACTTTGAACCCGAAACGGAGGAAGCGATTGATCTAATTATTCCTAAGTATATTACAAGCTTGATATACGGTGCAATGATTGAGTCTGTAGCGAGTGAAAATGGAGCCAGAATGCAGGCAATGGACAACGCGACCAACAATGCGGAAGAAATGATTTCAAGTCTGTCGCTGCTCTATAATAGAGCGCGCCAGAGTGCTATTACGCAGGAGTTAACAGAAATTATTGCAGGCGCACAAGCAATATCATAAAGGCGAATAGATTTTCTAAGACAGTAGACAACACAGCCTTAGAAAATCTAAGCTATGCAATAACTGCAAAAATAATAAATTTAGAGAGAGGAAACAAAGAGATGGCAGATAAGATAGTTGGTAAAGTTACCCAGATTATCGGTGCGGTTCTCGATGTTAAGTTTAAGGAGGGACAGCTTCCAGAACTTAATGATGCAGTTAAAATCACAAGAAGTGATAATTCAGAACTGACAATCGAAGTTGCACAGCATTTGGGTGATGATACGGTAAGATGTATCGCCATGGGACCTACGGACGGACTTGTAAGAGGAATGGACGCAGTTGCAACAGGCGCACCAATTACAGTTCCCGTTGGTGAGAGTACGCTTGGACGTATGTTTAATGTACTTGGCGAACCTATAGATAACAAACCGGCTCCAAAGGCGCAGGGTTATGAGCCGATTCATAGACCCGCACCGACCTTTGAAGAGCAGGCGACCTCAACGGAGATGCTGGAAACAGGTATCAAGGTTGTTGACCTTCTTTGCCCGTATCAGCGAGGTGGTAAAATCGGTTTGTTTGGCGGTGCCGGCGTAGGTAAGACCGTGCTTATTCAGGAGTTGATCACCAATATTGCGAATGAGCATGACGGATTTTCCGTATTTACAGGTGTAGGCGAGCGTACAAGAGAGGGAAACGATCTTTATAATGAGATGACAGAATCCGGCGTTATCAGCAAAACAGCAATGGTATTCGGACAGATGAACGAGCCGCCCGGAGCGAGAATGCGTGTTGGATTGACTGGGTTGACAATGGCAGAGTATTTCCGTGACAAAGGCGGAAAGGACGTACTTCTTTTTATTGATAATATTTTCCGATTTACACAGGCTGGTTCCGAGGTTTCGGCGTTGCTTGGACGTGTGCCTTCCGCAGTTGGTTATCAGCCGACTTTGCAGACAGAAATGGGTGCTTTGCAGGAACGTATCACTTCCACAAAGAACGGATCTATTACATCCGTACAGGCTGTTTACGTGCCTGCCGATGACTTGACAGACCCAGCGCCTGCAACAACATTTGCACATTTGGATGCAACAACCGTTCTTTCGCGCTCTATCGTTGAGCTCGGTATTTATCCGGCTGTTGATCCGTTGGAGTCTACATCAAGAATTCTTGATCCGCGTATTGTTGGTCAGGAACACTATGAAGTTGCGCGTGGTGTACAGCAGATTCTTCAAAAATATAAGGAATTGCAGGATATTATTGCAATCCTTGGTATGGACGAATTGTCAGAGGAAGACAAGATTGTCGTAAATCGCGCTAGAAAAATTCAGAGATATTTGTCGCAGCCGTTCCACGTAGCGGAACAATTCACAGGTATAGAGGGTAAGTATGTACCTATTTCTGAAACAATCAGAGGATTTAAGGAAATCCTTGAAGGAAAGCATGACAGCATTCCAGAGGGCCATTTCTTAAATGCAGGTACAATTGATGATGTAGTAGCCCGCGCGAAAAATGCGTAAGCAACTGCGTTAGCAGGAATCCGGACATTCATAAATATTGCCGGTTGGGGATAATAAGGCTGTACTGCGGGAATGCGGGCAGTAGAAATTTTGCCGCGTATTCTCCATGTGCAGCATATATGAAATGCCCATGAATATGCATGGAGGAATAGAAATGGCAGAAAAGCTAAAACTTACGATTGTGACGCCTGACCGTGAATTTTACAAAGATGATGTGGATATGGTGGAGTTTAATACAACAGAGGGCGAAATCGGAATTTATCAGGGGCATGCTCCTCTTTCCGTAATCGTTAAGCCTGGTATTCTGGCTATCACACAGGGGGAAACAGTCAAAAACGCAGCGCTTCATGCCGGATTTGTACAGATACTGCCAGAGGAGGTAACAATTCTTGCAGAAATCATAGAGTGGCCCGGCGAGATTGATGAGCAGCGAGCAGAGGCGGCAAGACAAAGAGCAGAAGATCGGCTGAAAGGAAACGACAATAGTTTGGACGTTGCCAGAGCAGAGGCGGCACTTTTGCGTTCTCTCGCGCGTATCAATGCTGCAAAATTGAATTAATAGTATATATAAATAGTTCGTATGTTTGGCAAATAATTGAGATTGTGTTTGCCGATTTGTTATTCAATTCACGAATATAAAAGGAAACGCATATGATAATCATAAAAAGCGAGGAACTCGAAAAATGGATTATTATAGGGCGTTTCCTTTTTATATGGGTTATCAGGGCTTTGGACAGTGGAACCAGTCGGGAGAGATTGTAGAAGACAAGATCTTGGAGGACTTGGAATACTTGCAGCAGATGTACCCATCTTATGCTAAGCGGTATCAGGGTGTGATTCTGAGCGTTGTAGACAAAATGGACTATGACGGTAGTTTTATTTATGATCAGTATCCTGATAAATTAACAATGCAGAGAGTTGTGTCTAGTGTACTGGCAATTATTAAGGCAAATGAGGAGAATAGTGTGCAGCAGGAAGCAGTGCAGGCAAGTGAGAGCGTGCCGTGGCAGGAGAAAGAACCATGGATTCGGGAACTTGTGACAGTGATACTATTCTATGAAATATTAAGGCGAAGAAGGATGAAAAAGAAAACATACATAATTTAAAGAAATTTACCAGAATATTGAAAAAAATAATATATTTTATACAAAATTTCGCGGAAGGCTGAAAAGGGAATAACATATTTTAGATGCAGACAGAAAACTACATAGAAAACTACATAGAAAACTACATAGAAAATTACATAGAAAATTACATTGGAAGACTACAAATTGTTTAAAAAAATGAAATTTTTATATATTCATAAAAATATAATGAATTTCATTGACTTCTCTATACGAATGAGGTTATAATAATATAGCTGTGCAGCCGGGGCGTTAGCGGTGTCCTGTACTCGCAATCCGCTATAGCGGGGGTGATGGACGGCCGAGGGCCTGCGTTTGTTTGGCTGCCCCCTATAAGTGGCGATGAAGTTTGGGTCTTACGCAATGTGTGCCATTGAACCGTGTCAGGACAGGAATGTAGCAGCACTAAGGTGGATTTCATATGTGCCGTAAGGGTGCCTGGCGGAGTTAACTGTAGGGGTAACGCATATGGGCATAGGGTTCGACGCCGCCCGCACAGTATGTAACCAAATACCAAAGGATTAAGGAGAAGTGTTCCAAAGGGAGAAAGTTATGAAAAGAATGGACTTAAATAAGAAAAGCTTAACAATATTCTTGGCAATGACTCTTGCGATGGCATCATTGTCAGGGTGCGGCAAGGACGATTCCTCAAATTCCGATGTGAATTTTGCGGATATTGCAGGCACAAATCAGCCACAGCAGACGCAAGAGCAACCGTCGGTCGATGAAACAACAGAAGAGATAGAAACGCCAGTAGAGGAAACACGTGAGGGGATGTACCGCAGTGAGATTACGAATGAGTGGATTGATGAGAGTCTGCAGAACCAGCGCCCGATCGCTGTAATGGTGGATAATGAAAAGAAAGCGCTTCCACATTTTGGGCTGACTGAGGCAGATGTGGTTTATGAGATGATGAACAGCACACAGAACGGCAGAGTAACACGTCTTATGGCGATTGTGAAAGACTGGGGTAAGATTACGCAGTTTGGCAGTATTCGAAGCACAAGACCTACCAATGTTATGTTGGCAGGTGAGTGGAATGCAGTGCTTTGCCATGACGGTGGTCCATATCATATTGATGCGTATATTGCGAAGCCGTATAATAATAATTTTAGCGGCGGATTTTCACGTGTAAAGAACGGCAAGCCGACAGAGTTTACAGAGTATATTTGTACAGGAGATTTGGATAAGAAATTCAGCAATTCAAAATATACAACGGAGTATAACGAATACTATCAAGGACCGCATTATAATTTTTCTAATACAGAATTAAATTTAGGGGATAGAGATGATTCCTTTAGCTGTACAGAAATTCAACTTCCGTTCCCACACAATAGTTCGACACTCCGCTACAATGAGTCAACAGGTACTTATGATTATTATGAATATGGTCAGGCACACCAAGATCCACAGCACAATAATGCGCAGCTTACCTTTAAGAATCTTTTAATTCAGAACTGCTCATTTAATCAGCTTGATCCCAATGGATACATGATTTACAATGTTGTGGACAACCCTAATAATAATCCGAATGTATGTGTCGGCTATTATATTACAAATGGAAAAGGTATTGATGTAACCTGGTTGAAAGCAGACCAGAGTGATAAGACTATCTTTATGGACAAGGCAACGGGTGAAGAAGTTGAGATTAATACAGGAAAAACATATGTTGCATTGGTACCATCCGATTCTTGGAATGATGTTGTAATTAACTAAATGAATAATAGACATTAAAACTGTTATATTGGGGAGTTATTTTCCTGATATGGCAGTTTTTTTATAGATGATTCCTATACTACATAACGCCAGAATTTACCATATTCCACTGGTTAAACGTATATGGCTGGCGTTATGTGGTCAGGTTACTCGAAAAATTTAACGGTTAAGCAGTATAAATGATAAATGAAAGATGTCAATAAACTGACCAATGCTCGATACGCAGGCAGGGAATAGAAAGCTGTCAATTCTACCAAAAAAATAAAACGAAATTTTACGAAATAATGAATAGACAGGGGGAAGTGAAAGAGTATATAATATTTTCAGACAGGAAAATTTTACATAGAATGAGGAAGGGAGATTTTTATGCAGAAAAAGTTAACAGCAGGACTTATGGCAGTCCTAATGGTATTGCTGACAGTTGCGTCAGTTTTTGTACCCACTATCTCAGTGGAAGCGGCAGGAACAACACTTGTAGTGCATTACGGCGGACGCAGCGACAACAATTATGACGGATGGAACTTATGGATTTGGGAAGATGGCAGAGAGGGGCAGCAGCTTGACTTTACGGATGAGGATGATTTCGGTAAAGTTGCTGTATATCAAACAAACAGAAAGCCGCCGAAAATCGGCTTTATTGTGCGTCTAAACCAGTGGGAGGACAAAGATATCGCAGATGACCGCTTTGTAACAATGGATCAGGATATTGTGGAAATTTGGATAACAAGCGGCGAGGCAGAGTTTGCAACCCAAGCGCCAGAGGGAGCACAATCGTATGATGTGCAGGCATTGGAGGAAGAACGTTTGAACGCTTATAATGAGGATAGTGCTTTAAAGCTGAATGTGCATTATTATAATTTTGATAAAAGTTACAGTGCAGATAATGTGGAAGCTTATGCTTGGGCAGGTGATGAGGTTGGCGGAAGTTATCCGCTTGCAGAAACGGATGATTTCGGGGCATTTTTTAAGGTTGGTTTATTTCCGAAAGAGGGAGCGACAACAGCCGGCGTAAAGGTAATTCAGGACGGTGATGCAGATAATGCGCTGGAATATGAAATAGATTTGTCAAAAGCAGCAAAGAATATTTTAGATGTTTACATAGTGGAAGGAAATCCAACATTATGGTACAATATGGAAGATGTTATTTACAATCCCGTTATTGCAGAGGCTTATTTTTCAGAAACGACAAGCCAGCAGATATATGTGCTGCTTTCGCGCACGCCGTCTAACCTAGAAACTGCCGCAGCGCAGATAACAATAACAGACGAAGAAGGACAGCATTATGCAGTTGCATCCGCCGAGAGTACAGACGGACGGGAGATTTTGTTGAAACTTGAGGAGGAACTGAAATTGTCAAAATCATACGATATTTCAATGGAAGGCTATGAGGGAAGTCATGTGTCAATGGATAAAATCTTAGTTTCGAATTATTTCGATGAGGAAATGGCATATGACGGAGATGACCTTGGGGCAGTCTACACAAAAGAAAAAACAACATTTAAACTGTGGGCGCCGACAGCTTCTGCAGTAACACTCCGGCTTTTTGAGCAGGGTGATGGTGATAATCTAATAGAGGAAATCCCTATGACGCAAGGAGAAAAGGGAACTTGGAGCTGCGAGAAACAGGGCGATTTAAACGGTGTATATTACACATATGCAATAAAAATCGGTAATAAGACAAATGAAGCAGTCGATTTATACGCAAGAACAACTGGTGTAAATGGCGACAGAGGTATGGTTGTAGATTTGGAAGCAACCAATCCGGAGGGCTTTGAAAGCGAAACAAGGCCTGCTTTTGAAAATGCAACAGATGCTGTTATTTATGAACTTCATGTAAGAGATTTATCTTCCGATCCCGCATCAGGAATTAAAAATATCGGAAAGTTTCTGGGAATGACAGAAACAGGCACTAAGAACAGTGATGGGCTTCCAACAGGACTTGATCATATAAAAGATCTTGGTGTAACACACGTACAGATTCTGCCAAGCTACGACTATGCAACAGTAGATGAAACGAAACTGGATACAGCACAGTTTAACTGGGGTTATGACCCGAAAAATTACAATGTACCAGAAGGGTCTTATAGTACAGATCCATATCACGGAGAGGTGCGTATCAATGAAATGAAGCAGATGATACAGGCACTTCATGCAAACGGTATTCGCGTAAATATGGATGTTGTTTACAATCACACTTTTAATATTGAAAATTCATGGTTCCAAAAAACAGTGCCGGATTACTATTATCGTAAAGTCGGCAGCAGCTACTCCAATGCCTCAGGGTGTGGAAATGAAACGGCATCCGACCGTGCTATGATGCGTAAATTTATGGTTGATTCCGTTGTTTACTGGGCTTCCGAGTATCATATCGACGGTTTCCGCTTTGACTTAATGGCAGTGCATGATCTGGATACAATGCGTGCGATTCGTGCAGCACTTGACGAGATTGATCCATCTATTATGGTTTATGGTGAGGGGTGGACTGGCGGCGACTGCGCGATTTCTTCCGGACAGCAGGCGTTAAAGGCAAATATGAGTCAGGTAGACCGTGTCGGTGCATTTAGCGATGATATCCGCGACGGCATTAAGGGAAATGTATTTGATGCTTTGGACAAAGGTTTTGTAAATGGCAAAGAAGGCATGGAGGAAAGTATTAAATTCGGCGTGGTTGCCGCAACACCGCATCAGCAGATTATGGTTTCTAAAAATGGGAAAGGAACGAAAAGCTGGGCAGGGCAGCCAGGACAGAGTATTAATTATATTTCGTGCCATGATAACTTAACATTTTGGGATAAACTTGCGATCTCTAACCCGGATGACAGCGAAGAAACAAGGATTAAGATGAATAAGCTGGGCAGTGCGATTATTTTAACAGCGCAGGGAGTACCATTTTTCCAAGCAGGCGAGGAAATGCTCCGTTCTAAGCCGTCGGAAAAATCTGAAACGGGATTTGATGAAAACAGCTATTGTTCTCCGGATGCAACAAACAGCATAAAATGGGATAATAAAGCGAATGTAATAGATACGTATGAATATTACAAAGGATTGATTGCTTTTCGTAAGGCACATGGCGCGCTTCGTATGACCACAACGCCAGAATTGCAAAATAACCTTGCCTTTATGACAGGTTTGGAACCCAATGTGGTTGCTTATACCATTTCAGGCAGTCCAAATCAAGAAACAGCAGAAAAAATCTGTGTAATTTACAATGCAAATGCAACACCTGTAAATGTAAAACTTCCGGAAGGAACATGGGAAATATGTATCAATGGCACAGCTGCGGGAACGGCTTCTATCGGAAGCGCTGAGGGAAGTGTTGCCGTTGATGGTATTTCTGCAATGGTACTGGTTCAAGGTGATAGCACCATTGTAAAGGCTGAGCCTTCTAAGAGCGAAGCCAGCAGCGAAGCACCAGCAAGTGCTGAAAGCGCAGTGGAATCGGATACACCAACAGCAGTAGGAGAAAAAGCAAGCAAAACACCGTTTGTTGTAGGCGGAATTGCTGTAGTTGCTGCTGCAGCAGCGCTTGGCATTTTCTTAAAGAAAAAGAAATAATCTAATAAAACCCAATTTTTAAGAATAGGCAGCGAGAGGCTGTCGGAAAATAATACCATTTACGTAATATTTTCTGACAGCCCTCGCTGTTTTAATTTGCTCAAAAGTAAAACGATATAAAATTCTCCTTTCATGTTTTCATACACCCTAATAACCTTATTTTACAGAAAAAAGGCTGTAAAGGGAATAAAATCTATGTAAAAAAGGCAGTTTAAAAAATTTAATATATTTTGTATTGTGCAATTTATATATAAATCATATAATTTTTGAAAATATTAAAAAAAATTTATGAGATTAGCACAAAAAATCTTGCAGGATGTACAAGAATATGCTATAACAATAGTACAAAAGGGAATGGTTTTATACTGTGTAAAAGACCAAATTTTTATAGTTCTAAAGGGGGATTTATTCATGGAGTTTTTTGAAGTAAAGAATACAGCACAGGTGATTAACAGTTACATTGAAAAAGAAATGTCAATGTTCAAGAAAGTCAGTGATAAAGAACTTTCTGGCAGTGCAATTGCACCAGAGGCTAGAGCCGCGTTTAATAGGAAACCCTATTACAATACTGCAGGAATTAATTTCAAAAACCGTCCAGTGCTGCGTTAAGAACTGCATGATCACAGCATAAGAATACATAAAGGGGCTGCTGACATACAATATGCTACAGTCCCTTAGTTTTTTAGATAATAATGCACTATCCTTCTTTCGCGATATGCTCTCGTATTTCTTTCTCATGTGATAAACAGTATGCATAGCTGTTTTTCATAAAATCTTGTATTGACTGTGTCTGATACATTTCTTCGATTATATCAAGAACAAGCTTTCCATTTGCCTTCATTGTGAAAAAATAAGGATAGATACAGCCGCCCTCCTCACGCGGATAATAAGGATTAATGGAACAAAGCCGTTGATCTTTCATAATAGATTCTACAACCATTTCGCTTAATATCCATTTTAAAGAGGGGGCTTCATATTCGCTGTAATGGTCTTTCCATAAATGATTCCATACATAAAACCACACAAAATGAATGATCTCATGAATTGCCACACCAATCGCGCCGCGCTCGCTGTTGTGATAAAATATATCAAAGGAACGTTGCTGCAAAAAGCGTGGTTCAATCGGATTTATGGAAAGATTACATTTTATATCTGGAAATAAATTAAAACAATCCACATCAAAAGCTTCTGATAATGCGGCGCAAATCTGTGGTTTGCATTCTGTCCAATGCTTTGCGTAACATATCACTTTTTCATCAATGATGTCTTTTGGCTCCTGATAAATTGCATGTAGCGTCTGTTCAATATATACTTTTTTCTCAGGTAAGGGCAGAGAACAGGCGTATGATTTATCTAATTGTGGGGAACTGGTAAATAACGTTATCCTCAACTAACAAAAAATAAACACATTATAAAATTCCAATTATATATTGACATCACCACCACAATAGTATATCCTGTAGCAGATAAATACTTTGACATTCAAACTATTTGACTGTCAAAGTATTCGGATAAATTCCAAAATATAAAAAAGCAAACAATTATTTATTGAAAAGAAAGAAAGGAAGGCAGCAGCAATGTTAGAAAGAGTAAAGGAAATTATCGAGGAGCAGTTAAATATCGAGGGTGTAGAGATTACAGAGGATACACGCTTTAAAGAGGACTTAAACGCAGATTCATTGGATTTATTTGAACTTGTCAACGCATTTGAAGAAGAATACGCGATCGACATCCCTTCTGAGGATTTAGACCAAATAACCACCGTTGGCGCGATTATTGAATATATGAAGAGCAAAGGCGTAGAGGACTAGTACAGCGTTTTTTTAATCTCCATATACTGAGTGCTTGATATTTTCGTCAGCGCAAGGCGGAAGAAGGAGGCAATGCGATGGCATTGTTGACTGACGACAACGCGGCGATGGCGTAAATAGCGCATGCTAAGTGTACTAGGAATCCATCAAATAGAAAAAAGACTAGAATGAAAACTAGCAGAAAGAAAACAGGAGCTTGTTATGAAAACAAGAATAACAGATATTTTTAATATCGAATATCCGATTTTCCAAGGCGGTATGGCATGGGTCGCTGAACATAATCTTGCAGCGGCCGTGTCTGAGGCTGGAGGCTTGGGAATCATTGGCGCAGGCGGTGCGCCTGCAGCGTTTGTTCGGGAACAAATTCAGAAAGTCAAAGCAGCAACCGATAAACCTTTCGGCGTAAATGTAATGTTAATGAATCCGGAAGCCGATGAAATTGCGCAGATTATTGTGGAGGAACAGGTTAAAGTCGTTACAACAGGAGCAGGAAATCCTGCAAAATATATGGAGCAGTGGAAAGCAGCAGGAGTAAAAGTCGTTCCCGTGGTTGCAAGTGTGGCAATGGCAAGGATGATGGAGCGCGGCGGTGCAGATGCCATTATCGCGGAGGGGATGGAAAGCGGCGGCCATATCGGTTCAGCTACAACAATGACGCTTGTGCCGCAGGTGGTAGATGCAGTTGCTATTCCTGTTGTTGCCGCAGGTGGGATTGCAGACGGCAGAGGATTTGCGGCAGCGTTTATGCTGGGTGCAGAGGGCGTGCAGATTGGTACGCGTTTTGTGGTAGCGACGGAATCCATTGTACATGAAAACTATAAGGCAATGTTGATTAAGGCGAAAGATATCGACTCCACTGTTACCGGAATGTCACATGGTCATCCGATTCGCAGTATTCGTAATAAAATGACGCGCGAATATCTGCGCCTTGAAAAAGAAGGCACAGACTTTATGGAATTGGAAAAGTTAACGCTGGGCGGACTGCGTAAGGCGGTTATGGAAGGCGATGTTGTAAATGGTTCTGTTATGGCAGGACAAATTGCAGGTTTGATTAAGAAAGAGCAGCCTTGTAAGGAAATTATCACAGAGATTATGCAGGAAGCACAGAATCTGCTGGGAAAATAACAAGAAGATCCATCATAGAATTTCAGATAATATCGGATGGTTCACAATAATAATGGAGGGAATCGGTGTGAGTAAGATCGCGTTTATTTTTCCTGGTCAGGGCGCACAATACGCTGGCATGGGAAAAGATTTTTATGATACATATTCGGAGGCAAAAGCAGTGTATCAACTTGCCAGCGAGGTTTCCGGGCTGGATATGGAAGCGCTTTGTTTTACGGAAAATGACAAGCTAAATATCACCGAGTATACGCAGATTGCAATGCTTGCTACAGAAATTGCAATCTTAAAGGTATTAGAGTCAAAGGGCGTGAAAGCGGATGTCACTGCGGGGTTAAGCCTTGGAGAATACGGCGCGCTGGCGGCAGCGGACGTAATGACATTAAAAGATATATTTTATTTAATCCGCAAGCGTGGCATTTATATGCAGGAAGCGTATCCTGTGGGTGGTGCAATGTCCGCAGTTTTAGGACTGGAAAGCGAGAAAATATTGGAGGTTTGCAATACTGTTAGCAGCCAGACAGGTGGTATTGTTTCCATAGCAAACTATAACTGTCCCGGTCAGATAGTAATTACCGGAGAGGAGAAGGCAGTAGCAGCAGCGGCGGAAGCACTGCAGGCGGCAGGCGCAAAGAAATGTGTTCCATTAAAGGTAAGCGGCCCATTTCATTCTGCCTTGCTGGGCGATGCAGGCAAAAAACTGCGTGCAGAACTTGACAAAGTGGAAGTCAATCAGCCGAAAATCCCTTATGTATGTAATGTAACGGCAGAATTTATATCCGATAATCAGAATATTCGGACTTTGTTGGAACAGCAGGTTTCCAGCTCCGTTTGCTGGCAGCAGAGCGTAGAGAAAATGATAGCGGATGGCGTTGATGTATTTATTGAAATCGGGCCAGGCAGAACGCTTAGCGGCTTTATGAGAAAGATTAACAAGGAAGTAAAGTGCGTCAATATTGACAAACTGGCAGACTTGGATAAGGTATTGGAGGGGCTTGGATGTTAACGGGAAAAGTGGCTTTGGTAACAGGCGCAGGCAGAGGGATTGGCAGACAGATAGCGCTGACCTTGGCGAAAAACGGCGCTGCAGTAATTGTCAATTATAACGGCTCTAAGGAAAGTGCAGAGGCGGTTGTTGCGGAAATCACAGCGGCTGGCGGTACAGCGGAAGCCATACAGTGCAATGTTGCGGATTTTGCGGCAAGCGAAGTATTTATCAAGCAAGTTTTGGAAAAGTATCAAAAGGTGGATATTCTTGTTAATAATGCAGGCGTAACACGGGACAACTTAATTATGCGGATGACAGAGGAAGATTACGATATGGTGCTTGACACCAATTTAAAGGGTGCGTTTCATATGATAAAACATTTGTCACGCAGCTTTATTAAACAGAGAAGCGGCAAAATTATTAATATTTCTTCTGTGAGCGGTGTACTGGGCAATGCGGGCCAATCTAATTATTCCGCTTCCAAAGCAGGCTTAATCGGATTGACCAAAAGTATTGCACGGGAGTTTGCAAGCCGCGGCATTAATGTAAATGCGGTTGCCCCCGGTTTTATTGACACAGATATGACCAAAAATATGACAGAGGACGCGAAGCGTGCGTTAAACGGCATGATACCAATGGGAAAAATCGGGAATGCTTCGGATGTGGCAGATTTGGTATTGTTTTTAGCAGGCGAACATTCCAATTATATTACAGGTCAGGTAATCTGTGTAGACGGCGGAATGTGTATATAAAGAGCAGTGCGCCGAACCTAACTGGTTTGTAGCATATGGCAGGCGCCGGACGCTTATTGGTTACTGTTCATACAGCGAGTAAAAATCCATTCGCATGGATTTTTACCTGTTACTGGAACGGAGTGAACAGTAACGTTTATTGGGTTTTGAAAGGGAGCAATTATGAAAAAAAGAGTAGTAGTAACCGGCATGGGCGCCATTACCCCGATCGGCAACAGTGTAGAAGCTTTTTGGGAGGGCGTTTGTCAGGAAAAAATCGGATTTGACCGCATTACTTACTTTGATACTGCAGATTATAAGTGCAAGCTGGCAGCAGAAGTAAAGGACTTTAATGCTGCGGATTATATGGATAAGAAAGCAGCGCGCAGAATGGAAGCGTTCTGTCAGTTTGCGGTAGCGGCGGCAAAGGAAGCCATTGAGGATGCAAAATTGGATATGGAAAAAGAAGACCCGTTCAGGGCAGGCTGCGCAATTGGAAGTGGTATCGGAAGCCTTCAGGCAATGGAGCGTGAGCATACGAGATTAGAGCAGAAAGGACCTGGTAAGGTTGGTCCGCTGCTGGTTCCTTTAATGATATCCAATATGGCGGCTGGAAATGTCAGCATTGCATTTAATTTAAAAGGGAAAAGCATTAATGTGGTAACTGCCTGCGCAACAGGAACCAATTCTATAGGAGAGGCATTTCGGACAATTCAGTATGGCGACGCAGATATTATGGTGGCAGGCGGTACGGAAAGTTCCATTACACCGATTGGGATTGCAGGATTCTCAGCACTCACGGCATTATCTGCCAGCGAAGACCCGACAAGATGCTCTATCCCATTTGACAAAGATAGAAGCGGTTTTGTAATGGGCGAGGGCGCGGCAGTTGTTGTATTGGAAGAACTTGAGCACGCAAAGGCAAGAGGTGCGCGGATTTATGCGGAAGTTGTGGGATATGGCTGTTCGTCAGACGCATTTCATATTACATCTCCGGCAGAGGACGGCTCCGGCGCAGCGGCGGCAATGACGAATGCCGTAAAGGATGCGGGAGCAGCGTTAACCGATATTACTTATATCAATGCACATGGTACGGCAACGCACCATAATGATTTATTTGAAACAAGAGCAATTAAGCTTGCATTTGGCAGTCATGCCAAGGATATTAAGATTAATTCTACGAAATCAATGGTAGGGCATCTGCTTGGCGCGGCTGGCGCAATTGAATTTATTACTTGTGTTAAAGAGTTGGAGTGCGGTTTTATCCACAAGACAGTAGGGCTTATGGAAAGCGAGGAGGAACTCGACTTAAATTACTGTAAGGAAAGTTATCAGGAAGATATTACTTATGCACTAAGCAATTCGCTTGGCTTTGGCGGACACAATGCAAGTATTCTGTTAAAGAAGTTTGCGTAGAAGTAACAGTTCAGCCTAGAACGTTGCACGATGCGGCAAAGTCCGTAAGAAATCGTATTGATTGAGATGCATAGAATCCTGTCAGAAAGAGGTGACACAGATGTCAGTTTATACAGCAAAGGAGATTATGGAGATTATTCCGCACAGACACCCTTTTATGCTGATTGATACCATAGAAGAATTGGAGGAGGGCGTTCGTGCGCTGGGAAAGAAATGTGTGAGCTTTAATGAGCCATATTTTGCAGGTCATTTTCCGCAGAATCCTGTAATGCCAGGCGTCTTAATTATTGAAGCGCTTGCGCAGGTTGGTGCGGTTGCGCTTCTGGGGCTTCCGGAGTGGAAAGGAAAGACCGCATATTTTGTCGGCATTGATAAGGCGCGCTTTAAGCAAAAAGTTTATCCTGGTGATGTATTAATGCTGGAAACCAAGATCGGCAAGGTGAAAGGGCCAATTGGTGTCGGCGAGGCTGTTGCAACTGTAAATGGAACGGTTGTATGTAAGGCAGAGCTTACTTTTGCCATTGGGACGTAATAATACAAAAACGGGACAGAAGCTTTGTGAAAGTAGGGAAAGAGTTATAGTTCAGATTAGAACTTTACACGATGCTGCAAAGTCCGCAAGAATGCATTGCGGCTGAACTGTAATGGTAAAGGAGTGAGAAAATATGGAGAAAGCGCAACATAAAAAGGGGAGGCAGTTTCCATTAAACTTGTATAATAGGCTGGAGCAGAAGTTGAAAGGAAAGCAAGAGGAACTGGCAGAAGAACCCCAGGCAGAACCAGAGCAAAAACCCGAAACAGTACCTGCTGAGGATAAAAGTATGATAAAATGTCCGAAATGCGGGAAAATGGTAGAGCGCGATAGAGTTGTGAAAAAGAGATATATCTGTTATGAGTGCGGCGGCTATTTTCGTGTAAAGACAAAGAACCGTATCCGCATGGTGGCAGATTACAAAACATTTGAACCTTGGTTTGAGGATATGGAAGTTAGTAATCCGCTTGATTATCAGGGGTACGAGGAGAAGCTGGCAGCAGCAAGAGAAAAGACTGGCTTAAACGAGGCAGTTACAATGGGACGCTGTAAAATCTTTGGAGAGGACGCAGTCATTGGGATTTGTGATTCGCGTTTCTTAATGGCAAGTATGGGCCACGTTGTTGGTGAGAAAATTACCAAAGGCATTGAGCGCGCAACGGAGTTAAAGCTTCCCGTTTTTATGTTTTGTTGTTCCGGCGGTGCCAGAATGCAGGAGGGCATTGTGTCGCTTATGCAGATGGCAAAAACGTCAGCTGCTATTAAAAAGCACGGAGAAGCT
Organism: Lachnospiraceae bacterium; assembly: GCA_009774395.1. GTDB lineage: Bacteria > Bacillota > Clostridia > Lachnospirales > Lachnospiraceae > COE1. The sequence goes on along the minus strand of VSNQ01000029.1, from coordinate 5,556 downwards.
GGACTATTGTACAGCACAATATTGACCGATCCAACAACAGGCGGTGTTACGGCAAGCTTTGCTATGCTGGGAGATGTTATAATGGCAGAGCCGGGCGCGTTAATTGGTTTTGCAGGCCCGCGTGTTATTAAACAGACGATTGGACAGGAACTTCCAGAAGGATTCCAAACATCAGAGTTTCTTGTTGAGCATGGTTTTGTAGATGGCATTGTACTGCGCGAAAACCTGAAAAAAACACTTCATTTCCTAATTAAATCCCATCAGTGCATCGGTAAAAATACTTATGCGGATTTCGACAAACATAAAGGATTTCGCTTTGTGTTAAGCGAGGAGTTAAAGGAACAGACTTGGTTAGCCGCACCGCGCAGTGCATGGGAGAAAGTAAAGGCGGTTCGTCAGGTAGAGCGTCCAGCGGCAAGCGATTACATGGAATATATATTTGATGTATTTGTTGAGGGGCACGGTGACAGAGGAGTACATGATGATAAGGCGATTATCGGTGGAATTGCCTTTCTCGAAGGGCAGCCTGTTACAGTAATTGCAGATATTAAGGGAAAGGATTTTGCGGAATGTCAGGAACGCAATTTCGGTATGCCGCTTCCGGAGGGATATCGCAAGGCACTACGCTTAATGAAACAGGCAGAGAAATTTAATCGACCGATTATCAGTTTTGTCAATACTTCAGGTGCTTTCTGCGGTATTGAAGCGGAGGAGCGTGGTCAGGGAGAAGCAATAGCCAGAAACTTAATGGAAATGTCAGGTCTAAAAGTGCCTGTATTATGTATCTTAATTGGTGAAGGCGGCAGCGGCGGAGCGCTTGCAACTGCAGTCGGCAATGAAGTCTGGATGATGGAGAATGCTACATACTCGATATTGTCACCGGAGGGGTTTGCTTCGATTCTGTGGAAAGACGCCAACCGCGCGCAGGAGGCAAGTGAAGTTATGAATATTACGGCACAGGATTTAAAACGGCTTGGCGTAATTGAGCGGATTGTGCCGGAGTTTGGCGGAGCGGATAAAAAGACGACAGAAGCAATTGCCGGCTATATGAAAGAGCATATTATGGAGTTTTTGGAAAAGTATGACGGCAAAACAGGAGAGGAAATCGCAGAGGAGCGCTATAACAGGTTTCGAGCATTTTAAACGATGGATTGTATGTGTGCCAAGGCATGCTAGAGGTGTAGGAATAAAATGAGCATAAGCGGATTAAATATTGGCGGTTTGTGTCCACGCATTCCGGTTATTCAAGGCGGTATGGGCGTAGGCGTAAGCCTGTCAGGGCTTGCGGGCGCTGTAGCTGCGGCGGGAGGCGTGGGCGTGATTTCTACGGCACAGATTGGCTATCGTGAGCCGGATTTTGAAAAAGACCCGATTGCCTGCAATTTAAGGGCGATTGCAGACGAAATTGCAAAAGCACGTGCCATTGCAAATGGCGGTATTATTGGCGTGAATATTATGGTGGCAACCAAGCGTTATGAGGACTATGTAAAGGCGGCTGCTGATGCGGGGGTTGACTTGATTATTTCCGGTGCGGGGCTTCCGATGACGCTTCCTGCGATATCGGGTTCGGCAAAGATAGCACCGATTGTTTCTGGAAGAAAGTCCCTTCATGTGATTGCGAGATATTGGCAGAAAAAATATAATAGAAAACCAGATCTCGTAGTGATCGAAGGCCCAATGGCAGGAGGGCATTTGGGATTTCAAAAGGAAGATATCGAGAAGTATACGGTGCATGGCACTAAAGATTTTGACGAAGAAATCCGATCTACCATAGCGCTGGCGGATGAAATGGAAGTACCTGTTGTTGTGGCAGGTGGTGTCTATGAAAGAAGCGATTTGGATCATTATCTTGCAATGGGCGCAAAAGGGGTACAGGTTGCTACGCGCTTTGTGACAACGAAGGAGTGTGATGCTTCTGACGCATATAAACAGGCGTATATAGATGCACGCAAAGAAGATATTGTACTGGTAGACAGTCCGGTAGGAATGCCAGGGCGCGCAATTCACAATGCCTTTTTGGAGCGGGTAGCTGCCGGAGAACGGTTTATCAAAGGCTGTAAACAGTGTATTATTACCTGCAATCCAGCGACAATCCCATATTGTATTACAGATGCGTTAGTAAATGCAGTGGAGGGCAGGACGCAAGAGGGTCTGATTTTCTGCGGAAGCAATGCGTATCGAGCGCATAAAATAGAAACGGTAGCAGATATAATGGAGGAATTTACGTAATGGCAATAAAGATTAGCGGTACAGGAAGTGCATTACCCAAGCAGTCCATAACCAATGACGATATGGCGCGTCTTGTTGAAACATCTGACGAGTGGATTCGGCAGCGGACAGGAATTGCGCAGCGGCGGATTTCCGCAGGAGAAACAGTTGCTGCGCTGGCAGCGAAGGCGTGTGGGATGGCATTGGAAAATGCAGGTGTTTCTGCCCAGGAGGTTGATTTAATATTGGTAGCGACCTGCTCACCGGAATTGCTGCTTCCCTGTTGTGCCTGTCAGGTACAGGGATTACTAGGGGCAAAGCGCGCAGTAGCATTCGACTTAAATGCTGCTTGTTCTGGTTTTTTGTTCGCGTTAAATACTGCCTATGCCTATATCGAAACAGGGATGTATCGCAATGCACTGATTGTCGGAAGTGAAGTGCTTTCCAAACTTGTTGATTGGAGTGACCGTTCTACCTGTGTGCTGTTTGGTGACGGCGCAGGAGCGGCGTTTGTGGAGAAAACAAACGATAACGAAGTATGCAGCAATGGACGCCACGTTGGGATTGAAAGTATGGTGCAGGGATCGGACGGAACGAAGGGAATGGTGCTTTCCTGCAAAGAGCGTACAGTTTCTAATCCGTTTGCGGTATCTGTGCCAGAAGAAGATGAAGATATTTCGTCCTATATTAAAATGGATGGGCAGGAAGTCTATAAATTTGCAACAAGGCAGGTGCCAAGCTGTATACAGGCTGCACTGGATCAGGCGGGACTGTGCGTGGAGGAGATTGACCTTTTTGTATTGCATCAGGCAAATGTGCGGATAATAGAATCGGTGGCAAAACGTTTAAAGGCGGATATTTCCAAATTCCCTATGAATTTAGAACGGGTGGGAAATATGTCGTCGGCGACCATTCCGGTGCTGTTGGATGAGCTAAACCGCAGCGGCAGGCTGCATCGGGGAGATCGCATTGTGCTTTCCGGCTTTGGTGCAGGTCTTACTTATGGTGCCAGTGTGCTTGTCTGGGGTTAAAAACAAATCCCTATCCCACATGGAAAGGAAAGTGTTTGTGCCGCCTTGGAAATGTTTTCTTGGAAAGGCAGGAAGTTCATATGGGAAGTAGCACGAACAGGGAGTTGAACGAACTTCTGGTGAAGCTTTTTAACAATGTTATGGACATAGAGGAAAAAGCAGTAATTACGGAAGAATTTAAGGATATCACAAATAATGATATGCATATTATTGAGGCAATCGGTATAGATGAGCCACAGGGAATGTCTGTAATCGCTAAGAAATTATCTGTAACGGTTGGAACGCTGACAACCAATATGGGAAGTCTTGAGGAGAAAGGATATATTATTCGGGAACGCAGTGCAGCGGATAAGCGTGTTGTACTGGTGGAACTGACGGAGAAAGGAAGAAAGGTATTCTTTCACCACAAAGATTTCCATAAAAATATGATAAAGGCAATTATTAAGGAATTAAATGAGGAGGAAATGAAAGTGATGATTAAGTGCCTGCTCAACCTTGGAGAGTTCTTTAAACAATTGGAAAAAGAGCAGGAGTCTTAAGTTAAGACTTCTGCTCGCTTTTTAACATTCGCTTGTTTTCATACATCATACCATCAGCTTCTTCCATAGCCTCCTCCAATGAAAGATTTCCTTTAATCATTAGATAGCCATGTGCAATCTGTAATTTAAAACCAAGGTCAGGTTGTGCATTTTGTTCTTGACAATATGCAGTTAGGGCATCAATGCCTTTTTGATAAACCGTGTCCGGATCGCGGTCGGTTATAATCGTTAAAAATTCATCGCCGCCCATTCGATAGCTGCAAGCGTTTGCAGGGAATGATTGTTTCAGTCCTTCTGCAACTGCTTTAATCATCTGATCGCCTTTTTCATGACCTAGTGTATCATTAACTTTTTTCAGATTGTTAACGTCAAACTGTATTACACCAAGCGGTGAGAAGCTGGCAATTAAATGCTCATATTCATAGCGGTGTTCTGCGAAAGCAGTACGGTTAAACAAACCTGTCATATAATCTTTTAATGCCAAGTCATGCAGCATATCTGCCTTTAAGCCCTTTGAGAAAGTATTAACCAGCAAATTGAGCTGGAAAATAATCAAGCACAAAAGAAAACAGAGCAGTGCTGTACGGACATATGTAGAATAATTCTGATAACTCCCTGTAATATACTTAAACAGGGAAGTGGCGATACAAATAACCAATATGCATAGTAACAGTATGATAATGGCACGGTGGCTGCCTTGTGACGCTTCGTTTGTATAGCTTAACACCAATCTTACCATAATCGGTATTAGGATTACAAGGAGAAGGTGCGTAAGCGGGAGTGAGTAGTGGAACTCCCAGATTCCTGTTACATTAAGCACAGAGATTACAATTAAGTTGATACAGCCGATAATGCTGTAAACGTTTGTAAATATCCGTTCCCAACCTTTTAGGCGGCGGCTTGCAAGAAGTCCAAACGACAGCGGAATTGCCGCAAGTGCCAGATATTCGCACAAGTGTACAACTTCTGAATGACCAAAGAAAAACTGCCATAGCAGCGATTCTGTACTGGACCATACTGCGCAGAAAAAGGTTGCAAGTCCAAGGAATATTAAGTCAGCACTAATTTTAAAATGCTTTTTCATATAGCCATAGGAGCCGATTAAAATCAGACCAATAATCATCAGAAATACATTGACTGTAAAATCCACAAAACGTCCACTCATCACTTGGCGCAGAATGTCGCTGGCCTTGCCCAGATAAATATTATCAATTAATCCATGTGCATTGCCAAAGCAGGCTGTCACTTCAAGGCAGATTTCTACTGGTTTATCGGTGAATCCGAGCGCAGACATATGCCATCGGCTTCCCGGGGAAGTGCCATAAAGTCGTTTTACAGGTTTATCCTCCTCCAGTAGTGTTCCATTAATATAGATATTGGTATAACAGTTGCGGCTGCGAAACACAAGTACCGTATTGATATCCTTAATTGTTGTATTAAAGTATATGCGCTGTGGCAGATTGGGATCACCAGAAGCAGAGCCAAAATTCTCTAAGGAGAAAGGAACGCCGTTTTCATCTTTCCAGCTTTTCTCCAAACTAATTATGGAATATGGTTCCCGTGAAAGCAATTTTTCGATAAAACTAAAACTGATAATCAATGCTACGAGAGCAAAAGTAATAATCACTAAAGTATGCTTAAATTTGTATAAGCCAGCTTGTATTTTTGAAATCATCTTTGTCCTCACTTATATTAAAATTAGTACCTATCTACTATCTATCATAAATTATATTCGCCAATATTCCAACCACAAAACATATTTTTGGATAAGTTTATAC